>NZ_JABGDE010000048.1:0-538 GCF_041028325.1 Modestobacter sp. I12A-02662
ACGACGGTACGAATAACTTCTACACCGCGAACCTGGGCAACGGTATTGCCGCCATCGGCTACAAGTCTCAGCCAGTTCTGGTTCAGCCGGGTCAAACCGGTAAGCTGGCAAGCACCCTGTGGGTCGGCCCGGAAATCCAGGACAAAATGGCTGCTGTTGCGCCGCACCTGGATCTGACCGTCGATTACGGCTGGTTGTGGTTCATCTCTCAGCCGCTGTTTAAGCTGCTGAAGTTCATCCACAGCTTCCTGGGTAACTGGGGCTTCTCCATCATCGTTATCACCTTCATCGTTCGTGGCATCATGTACCCGCTGACTAAAGCGCAGTACACCTCCATGGCGAAGATGCGTATGCTGCAGCCGAAGATTCAGGCTATGCGTGAGCGTCTGGGCGATGACAAACAGCGTCAGAGTCAGGAGATGATGGCCCTGTATAAAGCAGAGAAAGTAAACCCACTGGGTGGTTGCTTCCCGCTGCTGATTCAGATGCCAATCTTCCTTGCGCTGTACTACATGCTGATGGGCTCCGTTGAGCTGCG
>NZ_JABGDE010000049.1:0-533 GCF_041028325.1 Modestobacter sp. I12A-02662
AGTCTCCTTTGAGTTCCCGGCCGGACCGCTGGCAACAAAGGATAAGGGTTGCGCTCGTTGCGGGACTTAACCCAACATTTCACAACACGAGCTGACGACAGCCATGCAGCACCTGTCTCAGAGTTCCCGAAGGCACCAAAGCATCTCTGCTAAGTTCTCTGGATGTCAAGAGTAGGTAAGGTTCTTCGCGTTGCATCGAATTAAACCACATGCTCCACCGCTTGTGCGGGCCCCCGTCAATTCATTTGAGTTTTAACCTTGCGGCCGTACTCCCCAGGCGGTCGACTTAACGCGTTAGCTCCGGAAGCCACGCCTCAAGGGCACAACCTCCAAGTCGACATCGTTTACGGCGTGGACTACCAGGGTATCTAATCCTGTTTGCTCCCCACGCTTTCGCACCTGAGCGTCAGTCTTTGTCCAGGGGGCCGCCTTCGCCACCGGTATTCCTCCAGATCTCTACGCATTTCACCGCTACACCTGGAATTCTACCCCCCTCTACAAGACTCTAGCCTGCCAGTTTCGAATGCAGTTCC
>NZ_JABGDE010000050.1:0-525 GCF_041028325.1 Modestobacter sp. I12A-02662
TCAGAGAGCGTTCGCTTTCGCTTGGTTTGTAGGTCGTACCTTTACGGGACGCTTCCTGCTGCTTGTTGCGAACGGCCTGCGCCTCGCGCGCCTCTTTTTCCGCGCGCGCTTTCGCCGCGGCTTCTGCTCGCGCAATGCTGTTACGCAGTTTCGATTCGTTAGCGCGCATTTCGCTCAGCTGGCTCTGGCCTTCCTGAATGGAAGACTCAAGGCCGGACAGGGTTTTCTTACGCTCGTTGCGCGCCTGCTCCAGCTTCGCCTGCTGAGCCTGCTGATCGTAGAGTAACGTCTGCTGCTGGGTCTGCTTCTCTTCCAGCTCAGCTTTCTGGGTGGTGACCTCTTCGCGCGTCTGCTTCAGCTGCGCGATCGTCTCCTGACGCGCCTGGTTCAGGTAGCCAAAGTAGGCCTGCAGACGCTGGCCGCGCTGGCTCTCTTCCCCACTGAGGATCAGCTGAAGGCCGGTGTGTTCACCCTGACGAAACGCGGCGTCAAGCTGTGCGGCAAGATTGCGCTCCTGGGCATCAC
>NZ_JABGDE010000051.1:0-520 GCF_041028325.1 Modestobacter sp. I12A-02662
GGAAGCGATTGCGGGAGAATTCCCGGATGCAGACGAAACGCCGGAAATCGTTGCGGACGGCGAAGGGTGGTTGGTCAAAGGTACTACTGACCTGCACGCGCTCTCGCACACGCTGGGGCTGGAAAATGTCATTAACGATGAAGAAGACATTGCCACCGTGGCAGGGCTTGTGATTTCGGTTAACGGTCAGATCCCGCGTATCGGCGATGTGATTGAACTGCCGCCGTTGCATATCACCATTGTCGAAGCCAACGACTATCGCGTTGATATGGTGCGTATTGTTAAAGAGCAATCTGCACACGACGAAGAAGAGTAAACTTTTTTAGCGTAACGGCATTAAGGGCACGATGTGTCCATTGTGATGTGCTGGCGGGGGAGAACTTCCCGCCAGCCATTTCGGAAACTCCCGCAGCGGCATTGGCCGCGCAAAGAAATATCCCTGCAAAATATGCACCCCGTGGCGACGCAAATACCGTGACTGTTCCTCGGTTTCTACCCCTTCCGCCACCAGTTCAATATT
>NZ_JABGDE010000052.1:0-506 GCF_041028325.1 Modestobacter sp. I12A-02662
ACCGCGTCGATCGCCACGTCCACCCCGAAGCCGTTGGTGTGACCCTTGATCGCCTCCACCGGGTCGGTCTCTCTCGAGTTGACGGTGTGCGTGGCGCCCAGGCCCTTCGCCCAGCCCAGCTTCCGGTCGTCGATGTCGACGGCGACGATCGTGGTCGCCCCGGCCAGCTTGGCCCCGGCGATCGCGGCGTCGCCGACGCCGCCGCAGCCGAACACCGCGACGCTCTCCCCGCGCTGCACCGCTCCGGTGTTGATCGCCGCGCCGACCCCGGCCATCACCCCGCAGCCGAGCAGGCCCGCGGCGGTGGCCGGGGCGGCCGGGTCGACCTTGGTGCACTGCCCGGAGTGCACCAGCGTCTTCTCGGCGAACGCGCCGATCCCAAGGGCCGGGGACAGCTCGGTGCCGTCGGTCAGGGTCATCTTCTGCGCGGCGTTGTGGGTGTCGAAGCAGTACTGCAGCTCGCCCTTGAGGCAGGCGCGGCACTGCCCGCAGACCGCCCGCCAGTT
>NZ_JABGDE010000006.1:0-378560 GCF_041028325.1 Modestobacter sp. I12A-02662
AGTTCTGCGTGGCCAGGCCGCCGCACGTCGTCCGGCGCTGAGGACGGCGCGGTCGACCCCGAGCGGCAGGGGCCGGGCGACGGATCGGTCACCCTGGCCTGCCGGCCTGATCCGGTCACCTTCGCGGCCGTGTGCGTCGCCGTTCTCGCCATCTTCGCCACGCCCTCGGGGCGGTGCCCTGACGACCTGGCGCCTGGACTGACCGCGCCGGGATCTGAGCCGCGTCACCCCATGACGGGGTCGGACTCCTCGTCGGCGGTGAACGCCGCCCACAGCGCCGCGTAGGCCCCGCCCGCGGCGAGCAGCTCCTCGTGCCGCCCCACCTCCACGACCCGGCCGTGGTCCAGCACGACGACCCGGTCGGCACGGGCCGCGGTGGTCAGCCGGTGCGCGACGACGAGCGTCGACCGCCGCCGGGCCACCGCGTCGGCCGCCCGGGTCACCGCGGCCTCGGTGGCCAGGTCCAGCGACGCGGTCGCCTCGTCGAACAGCAGGACGTCGGGGTCCACGAGCTCCGCGCGGGCCAGCGCGAGCAGCTGCCGCTGACCCGCCGACAGCGACCGGCCCCGCTCCCCCACGCGCGTGCGGTAGCCCAGCGGCAGCGCCGCGACCATCTCGTGCGCGCCCACCGCCCGCGCCGCCGCCTCCACCTCCGCGTCCGAGGCGGCGGGCCGGCCGTAGGCGATCGCGTCGCGCACCGTGCCCTCGAACAGGTACGCCTCCTGCGGCACGACGCCGAGCCGCGAGCGGTACTGCGCCAGGTCCAGCGAACGGAGGTCCGTGCCGTCCACGCACACCGCTCCGGACGTCGGGTCGTAGAAGCGGGCGACCAGCTTCACCACCGTCGACTTGCCCGCACCGGTCTCGCCCACCAGCGCCACCGTCTCACCGGGCGCGACCGTCAGCGACACGTCTCGCAGGGCGGGGCTCCGCGCGCCGGTGTAGGCGAACGTGACGTCGGCCAGCCGCACCTCGCCGCGGAGCCGGCCGACCGGACGGGGGTCGACGGCCGGCGGGGTGGACGTCGGGGTGCGCAGCAGGCCGCGCAGCCGCCGCAGCCCGACCGACGCCTGCTGGTAGCTGTCGAACACCTGCGACAGCTGCTGCACCGGGGAGAAGAACGTGTCGACGTAGAGGACGAAGGCGATGAGGACGCCGGCGGTGATGCTCCCCGAGGTCAGCCGCGCGGCCCCGACGGCGAGCACCGCGGCCGCCGCGACCTCGGAGAGGAACTCGACGAACGGGAAGTACGTCGCGATGTACCGCTGGGCCCGCAGCCGCACGTCCCGGTAGCGCTGCGCGTGCTGCTGGAAGACGGCGTCCGAGTGCGCCGTGCGGTCGAACGCCTGGACCACGCGGACGCCGGCGACGTCCTCCTGCAACCGGGCGTTGACCGCGCTCACCCGTTCGCGGGCCTCGGTGTAGGCCGGCACCGACCGGGACCGGAACCACACCGTGGCGACGACGAGCACCGGCAGCGTGGCGACCAGCACGAGCGCGAGCTCGACGTCGAACAGGAACAGCGCCACCAGCACCCCGACGAGGGTGAGCAAGCTGACCACCGCGGTGGTGAGCCCGGTCTGCAGGAACGCCGACAGCGCGTCGACGTCGGTGGTCATCCGGGTCATGATCCGGCCGCCGAGCTCGCGTTCGTAGTAGTCCAGGCCGAGCCGCTGCAGCTGGGCGAACGTCTTCACCCGCAGCGTGTAGAGCAGCCGCTCCCCGGTCCGCCCGGTCAGCCACGCGGCGGCCCGGGCGACCGACCAGTCGGCGAGCACCACGGCCAGCGCGATCCCGGAGACGCCGAGCAGCAGGGGCAGGGACGCCGACGCGATGCCGTCGTCGACGCCCTTCCGGACCAGCGCGGGGATCGCCAGCTGCGCGGCCGTGTCCAGCGCGACGAGGACCAGCGCTCCCGCGAGCGTCCACCGGAAGGGGCGGAGCAGCCCCCGCAGGGAGAAGTGCGGATCGGCGGCGCGGGCCCGGGCGGCAGGGACGTCCGGCTCGTCCACGGGCGGCGGCAGCCGGTCGACGAGCGCCCGCAGCGACTCCGTCGGGGCGGCCGCGGCCAGGGTCGCGCCGCGGCCGCCGATGGAGGCGGTCGCGGTGCGCAGCGCCGCGTCGTCCGCCGGCTGCGGCTCGGGGTCCGGCCACGCGGACGGCGTCACCCCGCCGGGCGGCGCGGGCGACGGCACGCCGCCGCCGTCGTCGACCGTCCCCGACAGCAGCGCGCGGAACAGCGGGGACCGTGCCTCCAGCTCCACCACGGTGCCGACGTCGACCACCCGGCCGGCGTCGAGCACGGCCACCCGGTCGGCGAGCGCCAGCGTGGAGCGGCGGTGCGCCACCAGCAGCGTCGTCCGGCCGCGCACCTCCTCGCGCAGCGCGGCGTGGATCCGCGCCTCGACGGCGGCGTCCACCGCCGAGGTGGCGTCGTCGAGGACCAGCACCCGCGGGTCGGTCAGCAGCGCCCGGGCCAGCGCGACCCGCTGCCGCTGCCCGCCGGAGAGGGTGAGCCCCTGCTCGCCGACGACGGTGTCGTAGCCCTCGGGCAGCTCGGCGATGAAGCCTTCGGCCTGGGCCGCCCGGGCCGCGGCGCGCACCTCGGCGTCGGTGGCGTCGGGTCGGCCGAGGGCGATGTTGGCCCGCACGGTGTCGGAGAACAAGAAGCTGTCCTCGAACACGACGCCGAGCGCGCGCCGCAGCGAGCCGGTGTCCAGGTCGCGGACGTCGCAGCCCCCGATGCGCACGGCGCCCGCGGACGGGTCGTAGAAACGGGGCAGCAGCGCGACCACGCTGGACTTGCCCGAGCCCGAGGTGCCCACCAGCGCGAGGGTCTCCCCCGGCCGGACCCGCAGGGACACCCCGGTGAGCACCGGCCGGTCGGGGCGGTGGCCGAAGGTGACGCCGTCCAGCTCGACCGTCAGCGGCCCGGCCGGCAGCGAGCGGGTGCCCGGGACCAGGTCCGGCCGGGCGTCGATCACCTCCAGCACGCGTTCCACGCCCGCGCGGGCCTGCTGCCCGATGGTCAGCACGGCCGCGAGCTGGCGCACCGGCGAGACGAGCGCGGCCAGGTAGGCGGAGAAGGCGAGGAACGTGCCGAGCGAGATCGAGCCGCGGAGCGCGAGCCATCCGCCCAGGGCGAGCACCCCGACCTGGCCGAGCGCCGGGACCGCCTGCAGCAGCGGGTTGTAGCGCGAGGTGAAGGCGACGACGCGCAGCCGGGCGCCGAACAGCCGCCGCGCCCCGGCGTCCACCCGGTCCAGCTCGCGCTCCTCCTGCCCGAAGCCCTTGACCACCCGCACGCCCGTGACGGCCGCCTCGACGTCCCCGGCGACGACGCCGGCCTGCTGCTGGGCCGCCCAGTTCGCCGGGAACAGGTCGCGCCGCGAGCGGAGCCCCAGCCACCACAGCGCCGGGCCCACCGCGATCGCAACCACGGTGAGCAGCGGCGACAGCCAGGCCATGACGCCGAGGGAGACGAGGAACAGCAGCGCGTTGCCGGTCAGGTTGGGCAGGAAGGCGAGCAGCCCCTGGACGAGGGTGACGTCGCTGATCGCGCGACTGACCGTCTGCCCGGTCTGCAACCGGTCCTGCCCCGGCCCGTCGAGCCGCCCGAGCGCCGCGTGGACGTCGTTGCGCAGGTCCATCTGCACGTCCAGCGACAGCCGCCCGGCCAGGAACCGCCGCACGAAGCCCGCGGCGAACCGCAGCGCCCCGGCCGCCACCAGCGCCACCAGGAACGGCGTGACGTCGACCGGGCCGCCGTCCCGCGCCCCGGCGACCACCCGGTCCACGACCGCGCGGACCAGCAGCGGCACCCCGGCGGCGATCACCGAGCCGACCAGCGCGGCGGCGAACGCCCCGACCAGGTCCCCGCGGTGGCGCAGGCAGTAGCCGAGCAGGCGGCGCAGCCAGCCGCCCCGCGCGGTCTCCTCCTGCTCGCTCGCGACCCGGTCGGCGAGGGCCGTCACGAGGCGACGGGGGGACGCGGCACGACGTCCAGTGTGCGACGAGCCGTCGCGACGCGCCGCGAGGGGGTGACAGGCTGCTGGGGTGGACAGGGGGCTGCACGCGCCGGCCTGGCTGGAGGAGCTGGTGCGGACCAGCCGGCCCCCGGTCCCGTGGGGCGACGTAATCCGGTTCGCCGTCGTCGTCCCCGCTCCCCTGGCGGTGGCCCTGGCGACCGGCGGCCTGGATGGCACGGCCCTCGGGGCCGGCGTGTTCGGCACGATGGGGTCGCTGGCCACCACGCTCGCGCCGCAGTCGGGCCCGCTGCGGACGCGGCTGCGCCGGGTCGCGGCCGCCTCCCTGCTCGGCGGGCTCGGGCTGGTCATCGGGCAGGCGATGACCGGCGGCGGGTGGCTGCCCGTGGTCCTGCTCGCCGCGGTCTCCGCCGTGTCCGCGCTGCTCAGCTCGATCAGCGCGGCGCTGTCCCTCGGCGGCCTGCAGCTGCTCGTGTACACGGTCATCTCCTCCGGGCTGCAGACGCCGCTGCCGGCCGCCGCGGAGGTCGGGTGGTTCCTCGCCGGCGCGGCCTGGGCGACCCTCGCCGTCCTGGTGCAGGCGCGCACCGAGCCCGAGGACCCCGACCGGGCAGCCGTCGCCACGGTGTTCATCCGGATCGGCGACCTGCTCGCCGTGATCGGCACCGACCAGGCCGAGGAGGCCCGGCGGCAGCTCACCGAGGCGCTCAACACCGGGTACGACCGGGTCATCCACTCCCGGAGCCGGTCGGCGGGCCGCAGCAAGGAGCTCGCCGAGCTGGCCGGGGTGCTCAACGCCGCCGCTCCCCTCGTGGAGGCCGTGGTGGCCAGCGCCCGGGCCGAGGTGCCCGCCGACTCCCGGGACCTGTCTGCCGTCGCGGCACTGGCCACTGCGATCACCAGCCGGCTCCCACTGCAGGGCGAGCGGCCGCCGCCGGTGGAGGACGGCCCGAGCCAGCGCCGCGCGGTACGGCACGGCATCCGGCTGGTGTGGAACGTGGTCGGCGACCCGGAGGAGCGCGCCCAGGCCGCGGCCAGCGGCCCGGACGTCGACTGGCGGCTGCGCGCCCGGGACCTGGTGGACCGGACGGTCGGCAACGCGGACTCCCGGGCGTTCGTCGTCCGGCTGACGCTCTGCATGATCGCCGCCGAGGTCGCCCGGCAGCTGCTGCCCATCGAGCGGGCCTACTGGGTGCTGCTGACCGTGGCGATCGTGCTCAAGCCGGACTTCGGCTCGGTGTTCACCCGGGCCGTGCAGCGGGGTCTGGGCACGCTGCTGGGGGTCCTCATCGGCTCGCTGGTGCTGACCGTGCTCCCCCGGGGCCCCTGGGTGCTGCTGCCGTTGGCGCTGGCCGCCGGGGCGCTGCCGTGGGCGCGCAAGGCCAACTTCGGGCTGTTCTCGGTCTTCCAGACACCGCTGATCATCCTGCTGATCGACCTCGCCACCCCCAGCGGCGCCGGGCTGGTCGGCGCGCGGCTGGTCGACACGCTCATCGGCTGCGGCATCGTGCTGGTCGTCGGCTACCTGCTGTGGCCGCAGACCTGGCGCGCTCCGCTGGACGACGCGCTGCGCGACGCCGCGCTCGCCCTGGACCGGTTCGTCGACGCGGCGTTCACCGGCAGCCCGGTGGAGCGCCGGCGGGCCCGCCGGGCGACTTACCGGGCGCTGACCGAGGTGCAGACCCAGCTGCAGCGGCGGCTGGCCGAGCCGCCGCCGATCAGCACCCGAGCGGCGGCCTGGTGGCCGGTGATCGTGCAGCTCGAGCGGGCGTCGGACGCCGTCACCGAGGCGGTGATCGAGACGCGGTCCGGAGCCCCCTCCCCGGAACCGGCCCAGGTCGCGGTGCTGCGCAAGGCGCTGCGGCAGCTGGAGCGGGACCTGCGGGAGCACCGGGCGCCCGACGACGCGGAGATCCACGCTGACGGGGTGCTGGCGCCGGTCGCCCGGGAGGTGGACGCCGCCCGCCGGCTGGTACGCGAGACCACGCCCGGCCGGCGGTCCGGCGTCCGCGGCAGCGAGGACTGAGGGCCGGAGGACGTCGCCGACCCGCCATCCGGCTGCGGTCGTCGGTGCTCAGCCCGTGGGCTGCTCCCGGCGGAGTTCCGCAACGGCTGCGCGCTGGATGTTCTCGAGGTCCTCGCGCAGGCGGCGCACCCGCTCCGCGCTCAGGCCGTGGGTGATGCGCGCCTCCAGCTCGGGGACGAGACCCTGGGCGATCGCCACCACCTCGCGGCCGCGCTCGGTGGGCAGGACGAGTTTCGCCCGCCTGTCCGCCGGGTCCGGCGTGCGGGTGACGTACCCGTGCGTCTCCAGGTGGGCGACCAGTTCGGCCATGGCCTGCTTGGTCATCTGGGCCCGCTCGGCGAGCAGGCTGACCGTCGTGCCGGTGTCGTCGAGGTACTGGAAGACGGCGCTGTGGGCAGGGCGGACCACAGCGTGGCCCTGCTCGGCGAGCCGAGCCAGCACCAGGTCGTTGACCGCGACGAACGCCTCGCGGAGCGCGACGCCGAGGTTGGTCTGACGCTCGCGGCCGGCGGAGGTGGGGATCCGTCTTGACATGGACAGGCCGCCTGTCTAACTTGATGGACATGTTCCCTGTCGATTCTGCCACGCCAGAATGCCTGCAGCTCGGGACCGACGAGGTCACGGTCCTGGCGACCACCGCGGAGACCGGCGGCGCGCTGTTCGCCGTGCAGGTCCGCATGCCGCCGGGCGGTGGCCCGCCGGTGCTGCACCGGCACGCCCCCGGCGAGGTCTACTACGTGCTCGCCGGTGAGTTCACCTTCTACACCGGTGGTTCCGACGCCCCGCTGCGCCGGTCGACCGCGGCCGCCGGCGATGTCGTCCCGCTGGCCGGTGGCACGCCGCACACGGTTCGCAACGAATCGTCTGCCGACGCGGTCGCCTTCGTCGTCCATGCACCGGGAGCGCCCATGGAGGGCTTCCTGCGCGCGGTGGCCGCGCCGGCCGCCGCCGACAGCCCGAGCATGGACGCCGTCCTGGCGATCGGCGCGCGACACGGCATCGACATGCTCGGCCCGCTCCCGGCCGGATCCGACCAGCGTGCCGACCGGAGCGCCAACGCCTGACACCCGGTCGAGCCGATCGCGGTCACCCGCCCGACCAGCAGGGGAACGACCCCCGGCCTGGCGGGTGGAGTGCGGGGACGTGGGCGCGGCAGGGATCGAACCTGCGACCGCTCGCTTGTAAGGCGAGAGCTCTCCCGCTGAGCTACGCGCCCCGGGCCGCCCAGAGTAGGTGGCCCCGGACGTGGCCCCCTGCCGGGTCCCGACGCGAGCGTGCGAGCGTCGGGGGCAGGGGGTCCTCCTTCAGGCGGCCAGCTGCCCGACGGCGTCCTTCCAGCCCGACTGCTCGCGGGCGTCGCCGGCCTGGTTGACCTCGGCGAAGGCGATGCGACCCTCGGCGTCCACCAGGAACGTGCCGCGCAGCGCCATGCCCGCCTTCTCGTTGAACACGCCGTACGCCTGCGCGGTCGCCCCGTGCGGCCAGAAGTCCGACAGCAGCGGGAAGGTCAGCCCCTCCTGCTCGCGGAAGGCCTTGAGGCTGAACACCGGGTCGGTGGAGACCGCCACGACCTGCACGCCGGCGTCGGTGTACGTGCTCAGCTCGTCGCGCAGCTGGCACAGCTCACCGGTGCACTTCCCGGAGAAGGCGAACGGGTAGAAGACGACCAGCACGGGCGCCCCCCGCAGTTCCGCGAGGGAGACGACCTGCTTGTCCTGGTCGGGGAGGCTGAACTCGGGCGCGACGTCGCCGACGGAGAGGCTCATGCCCCCATGCTGCCGCACAGGTGACGGGCTGGAACGGCCACCCCTCAGGGGCCCGCGCCGAGCTTTGCGAGGCGTGGGGGGAGGGGTGGCCCTTTCTCAGCGACGGGAGCGCGCGGCCTTCGGGGTGACCAGCCGGATGCCCGACCAGTCCTTGGCCGCGGAGATGCTGGAGGTCTGCGACAGCCCCGCGGTGGGGGCCACCTCGGTGACGTCACCGGGCGACACGTGCCCGGGTCGGCCGGACTTGGGCACCAGCAGCCACACGACGCCGTCCTCGGCGAGTGAGGTGATGGCATCGGTCAGGGCGTCGAAGAGGTCCCCGTCGTCCTCCCGCCACCACAGCAGGACGACGTCGGCGACCTCGTCGGACTCCTCGTCGACCATCTCCCCGCCGGACAGCTCGACGATCGAGTCGCGCAGGTCCTCGTCGGCGTCCTCGTCCCAGCCGAGCTCCTGCACGACCATGCCCGGCTTGATCCCCAGCCGGGCAGCCATGCTGGTGCCCGAGTCGACGCTCATCCCTGCTGTTCCTCCGTGTGCTCGAATGCCCTGGTGGTGATGCCCTGGTGGTGCCCTCCGCCCCCGGGACGTCCCCGGGAACAGCAGATCTGCACGGATCGTGCCCCGCCCGCGGCCGCGGTGCCTGCTCGGACCGGCCGGGACGGGGCCACCGTTCCAGCGGAGCGTAGGCCATGGAGCACCTGGCGCAAGCTCCTCGGAACGGGCGACACCCACGTCCGGGCAGGCTTGAGAGGGTAGAGATACGCCCGTCGGGTGACGGGGAGATGCCGGACAGGAGAACATGGAGTCATGAGCGCACCGCAGCAGGCGGACGGCGACCCCGCCCGCACGACCGGCAACCCTCGAGCGGTCATCACCGACGGGTTGCCCAGCCAACTCCCTGACACCGACCCCGACGAGACCCAGGAGTGGCTGGAGTCCCTCGACGCGGTCGTCGGCCACGCCGGTCGAGGCCGCGCGCGGTACCTGATGCTCCGGATGCTCGAGCGCAGCCGCGAGCAGCAGGTCGGCGTGCCGGCGTTGCGGAGCACGGACTACATCAACACGATCCCGCCGGAGCGGGAGCCGTGGTTCCCCGGTGACGAGGACGTCGAGCGACGGATCCGCGCCTACACCCGGTGGAACGCCGCGATCATGGTCCACCGGGCACAGCGCCCGGGGATCGGCGTCGGCGGCCACATCTCCTCCTACGCGTCCTCGGCGACGCTGTACGAGGTCGGCTTCAACCACTTCTTCCGCGGCAAGGACCACCCCGGCGGCGGGGACCAGATCTACTTCCAGGGCCACGCCTCCCCCGGCATCTACGCCCGCGCCTACCTCGAGGGCCGGCTCGACGAGCATCAGCTCGACGGGTTCCGCCAGGAGGTCAGCCACCCCGGGGGCGGGCTGTCGTCCTACCCGCACCCGCGGTTGATGCCGGAGTTCTGGGAGTTCCCCACCGTCTCCATGGGCCTGGGCCCGATGAACGCGATCTATCAGGCGCGGTTCAACCGCTACCTGCACGACCGCGGCATCGCCGACACCTCGGACCAGCACGTGTGGGCCTTCCTCGGCGACGGCGAGACCGACGAGCCCGAGTCGCTCGGCCCGATCGGCCTGGCCGCGCGCGAGGAGCTGGACAACCTCACCTTCGTCATCAACTGCAACCTGCAGCGGCTCGACGGTCCGGTGCGCGGCAACGGCAAGATCATCCAGGAGTTGGAGTCGTTCTTCCGCGGCGCCGGCTGGAACGTCATCAAGGTGATCTGGGGCCGTGGCTGGGACAAGCTGCTGGCCGCCGACCGGGACGGCGCCCTGGTCAACCTGATGAACCAGACGCCGGACGGTGACTACCAGACCTACAAGGCCGAGGACGGCGCGTTCGTCCGCGAGCACTTCTTCGGGCGCGACCCGCGGACCCGCAAGCTCGTCGAGGGGATGAGCGACAAGGAGGTCTGGGACCTCGCCCGCGGTGGGCACGACTACCGCAAGGTCTACGCCGCCTACAAGGCCGCGATGGAGCACAAGGGCCAGCCCACGGTCATCCTCGCGAAGACGATCAAGGGCTACACGCTGGGCAGCCACTTCGAGGGCCGCAACTCCACGCACCAGATGAAGAAGCTGACCGCCGAGGACCTGGTGGGCTTCCGCGACCGGCTGCAGATCCCGATCTCCGACGAGCAGCTGGACAAGACGCTGCCGCCGTACTACAAGCCGGCCGACGACTCCGACGAGATGCAGTACATGCTCGAGCGGCGCCGTCAGCTCGGCGGCTCGATCCCGCAGCGCCGGGTGACGGCCAAGCCGCTCAAGGCGCCCGACGACAAGGCCTTCGACGTCCTCAAGCGCGGCTCGGGCAAGCAGGAGGTGGCGACGACGATGGCATTCGTCCGCCTCTACAAGGAGCTGTCCAAGGACAAGGAGCTCGGCCCGCGCTTCGTGCCGATCATCCCCGACGAGGCCCGCACCTTCGGGATGGACTCGCTCTTCCCGAGCCAGAAGATCTACAACCCGCACGGCCAGAACTACACGTCGGTCGACCGCGAGCTGATGCTGGCCTACAAGGAGTCCGAGCAGGGTCAGATCCTGCACGAGGGAATCAACGAGGCCGGGTCCGCGGCGTCGTTCACCGCCGCGGGCACCTCGTACGCCACGCACGGCGAGCCGATGATCCCGATCTACATCTTCTACTCGATGTTCGGGTTCCAGCGGACCGGCGACTCGTTCTGGGCGGCTGCCGACCAGCAGACCCGGGGCTTCCTGCTCGGGGCCACGGCCGGCCGGACGACGCTGAACGGTGAGGGTCTGCAGCACGAGGACGGCCACTCCCTGCTGCTGGCCTACACCAACCCCGGCGTGGTGACCTACGACCCGGCGTTCTCCTACGAGGTCGCGCACATCACCCAGGACGCCCTGCGGCGGATGTACGGCGAGGACCCGGGCGCCCCGCTCGGCGGGCACCGGAGCCCCGACGTCTTCTACTACCTCACCGTCTACAACGAGCCCTACGTGCAGCCGGCGGAGCCGGAGGGGCTGGACGTGCGCGGCCTGCTGGCCGGCATCTACCGGTTCGCGGAGGGCCCGCAGGTACCCGACGGCACCAAGGCGCAGATCCTGGCGTCCGGTGTCGCGGTGCCCTGGGCGCTGCGGGCGCAGGAGCTGCTGGCCGACGACTGGGGCGTCTCGGCCGACGTGTGGTCGGTGACCTCCTGGACGGAGCTGCGGCGCGAGGCGGTCGAGGCGGAGGAGTGGAACCTCCTCCACCCGGCCGAGGAGCCGAAGGTTCCGTACGTGACCCAGCAGCTGGCCGACACCCCGGGCCCGGTCGTCGCGGTGTCGGACTGGATGAAGGCCGTCCCCGACCTCATCGCGCCGTTCGTGCCGGGTGGTCTCGCCACGCTCGGCACCGACGGGTTCGGGCTCTCCGACACCCGCCCGGCGCTGCGCCGGCACTTCAAGGTCGACGCCGAGTCGGTCGTCGTCCGCACGCTGTCCGCCCTGGCCCAGCGCGGCGAGGTGGAGCGTGACGTCGTCCGGCAGGCGGTCGAGAAGTACCAGATCGGCGACGAGCAGAAGGCGCCCAAGGAGGAGCGGACGGACGACCACCCGGCCACCTGAGGCCCGCCCCTGCGGGGGCTTGAACCAGGTGACCTGATCGACGACTGTCCCCCCGCACCAACACTGGTGCGGGGGGACGGTCGTTCGTGCGAGCGGTCCCGCGCTCAGCCGGCGAGGGCGTTGAGCGCCATCTGTGCGTACATCGCCACGCCGACCGGGAGCGCGTCCTCGTCGAACACCACGTGGTTGGAGTGGTTGCCCGGCGCGGTGCCCGGTTGGAGCTCCGGCGGGCATGCGCCGAGGAAGGCCATCGCCCCGGGCACCCGCTCGAGCACGTAGGAGAAGTCCTCGGCGCCCATCAGCGGCTCGGCCATGTGCGCGCTCGCCTGCCCGCCGAGCAGCGCCGCGGCGGTCGCGCTGACCTTCGCCGCGACCGCGGCGTCGTTGACCGTCACCGGGTAGCCCGGCACCCGGGCAAACTCCACGGTGAGTTCGTGCGCGGCGGCGACGTGCGTGGCGACCCGCTCGACGGAGTCCATCGTCTCGGCCCGCTGGCGCGCCGAGAGGGTCCGGATGGTGCCCTCCAGGTACGCCGTCTCGGGGATGATGTTGTTCGTCGTCCCCGCGGTGATCTGGCCGACGGTCACCACCGCCGGGTCGAAGACGCCGACCCGGCGGGTCACCATCGACTGCAGGGCGAGCACGACCTCGGCGGCCACCGGCACCGGATCGGCGGCCAGGTGAGGGGTGGAGGCGTGCCCGCCGCGGCCGCGCAGCGTGATCCTGAAGATGTCGCCGGCGGCCATCATCGGGCCCGGTCGCAGGTTGATCGTGCCGGTCGGGAACATCGTGGTGATGTGCAGCGCGAACGCGCCGCTCACCGGGGCGTCCGGGACGACGTCGAGCAGGCCCTCCTCGAGCATGTACCGGGCACCGTGGTGGCCCTCCTCCCCCGGCTGCACCATGAGGACGACCTGGCCGGCGAGCTGGTGGCGACGCTCGGCGAGCAGCCGGGCCGCCCCGACGAGCATCGCCACGTGGGTGTCGTGCCCGCAGGCGTGCATCACGCCAGGCACCTCGGAGGCGAACGGCAGGCCGGTGTCCTCCTGCAGCGGCAGCGCGTCCATGTCCGCGCGCAGCAGGTGGGTCGGCCCCGGCCGGGCCCCGCGCAGCACGGCGACCACCGAGGTGGTGCTGGTGCCGGTGGTCACCTCGAGCGGGAGGTCGGCGAGCGCCGCCAGCACGGCGGCCTGGGTCTCCGGCAGCTGCAGCCCGATCTCCGGGCGGCGGTGCAGCCGACGGCGCAGCGCCACGGTGCGGTCGGCGTCGGCCCGGGCGGCGGCGAGGAGGGAGGTGTCAACGGGTGCGTCGGCGGACATGCCGCCCAGTCTGTAGCAGGGCTCAGGACCGCCGGTCACTCACCAGGCCCAGTCGGGGCGTGCGGTGTCCAGCTCCCACACGCAGACGGTCGCCGGGCCGGCGACCGGGCCGTCCCCCGGCTCCACGGTGACCTGCCCGTTGCGCGCGACGACCCGGAGCCCGGCCGGGACGTCCGGTCCGGCCGCCCCGACCCAGAGCCGGGCGTCCGCACGGCCGAGGTCGACCCAGCCGGTCGGCCGGACGACGACGTCGTGCGCCGGCTCCTCCCCCGGCCGGGCCGCCCGCAGGTAGGCCTGGACGACGTGCGCGCCACCACCCCCCGCGACCTCGTCGTGCTCGAGTCCGCGTCCCGCCCGCAGCACCGCCACGTCGCCGGGCGCCAGCACCGCCTCGGCCCCCCAGGCGTGCCGCAGCGATCCGGCGAGCAGCACCGCGACCACGTCGACGTCGGCGTGGGCGTGCCGCCCGTAGCCCGCGCCGGGACCGAGCCGGTCGTCGGCCAGCCGCAGCAGCGGCCCGAGCGACCCGTCGTCCGGCGCGAGCAGCACCCGCGAGTCCGGTCCTCCCCTCACCGCACGACCTCCACTCGCTCGCGGGACGGCAGGGCCGCGCGGCCGCCGGGCAGGCCGCCGAGGGCGAGCACGACCAGCAGCGTCCACCCCAGCCCCAGCGCCCAGCCGCCGACGACGTCCGACGGGTAGTGCACCCCCAGCAGGACCCGGGTCAGCCCCACCACGAGCACCAGCGTCACCCCGCCGGCGACCGAGACCCGCCGGGCCCCGCCGGTGAGCCGCGGCCAGGCGAGCACCAGGACGATGGTGACCAGCGCGGCCACGCCCGAGGAGTGCCCGCTGGGGAAGCTCAGCGTCTCGTACCGCACCCCGCCCTCGGCGAACTGCGGGCGGACCCGGCCGGTCAGCTCCTTGAGCAGTGCGGTGATCGGGGCGACCAGCGCCGCGGCGGCGAGCACCCAGGCCGCCGTCCACCACGCCCGGCGCAGCGCGAGCCAGACCAGCACCGGGATGAGGACCGCGGCGCGGAACACCGTCAGCCCCGGCGCCGTGAGCACCTGCAGCACCGTCTCGGCGACCCCGGACCGGTCGTCGCCGGCGTAGAGCGCGTCGCTGAGGGACCGGTCGGCGTCCAGCAGGGGCGTCACCCCCGTGCTCACCGCCGTCCCCAGCAGCGCCACCAGCGCCAGGGCCGCCAGCGCCACGACGAGCGCCGGGCGGACGGCGGCCGGGCGGCCCGTTCGGGTGGTGCGCACCCGCCCACGATCCCCGACGCCCGGCCCCGTGACACGCTGAGGGCGTGGAGGTCGGCACGGGCCCGTCGGAGGCGACGCTGCGCCGGCTGGAGCGCGCCTCCGGTGCGCTGGCCACCCAGGCCGTCGCCCGGATGGACGACGAGCTGCCCTGGTTCCGGCTGATGCCCGCCGACCAGCGCTCCTGGGTGACCCTCGTGGCCCAGGCCGGCATCGCCTCGCTGGTCGACTGGTGCCGCCACCCCGGCCGGCCCCCGCGGCTGACCGGGGAGGTGTTCGGCGCCGCCCCGCGCGAGCTGGTCCGGGCCGTTCCGCTCAAGCAGACCGTCGACCTGATCAAGGTGACCGTCGAGGTCGTGGAGGACCGGGTCGAGCAGGTCGCCGAGCCGGGGGACGCCGACTCGCTGCGCCTGACCGTGCTGCAGTTCAGCCGCGAGGTCGCCTTCGCCACCGCGCACGTGTACGCCAGCTTCGCCGAGGACCGCGGCGCCTGGGACGCCCGGCTGGAGGCGCTGGTCGTCGACGCCCTGGTGCGCGGGGACCGCTCCGAGGAGCTCCCCGGGCGGATGGCCGCGCTGGGCTGGGCCACCACCGGTCCGGTGGTCGTGCTGGTGGGGTCGGCGCCGCCGGGTGAGCCGGACTCCCGCGCCGCCGTCCGCCGGGCCGCCCACTCGATGCGCAGCGAGGTGCTGGTGGGTGTGCACGCCGACAAGCTCGTCGTCGTCCTCGGCGGGGTCGACGCGCTCCCCGCCGTCGCCGGCCGGGTGTGCCGGGAGTTCGGCCCGGGCCCCGTCGTCGTCGGCCCGCAGGTCGACTCGCTCGCCCACGCCGGGGAGTCGGCCACCGCCGCGCTGGCCGGGCTCCACGCGGCCCCGGCCTGGCCGGACGCGCCGCGGCCGGTCCAGGCGGAGGACCTGCTCCCCGAGCGCGCGCTGGACGGCGACCCGGTGGCCCGCGCGGCGCTGGCCGAGCGGGTCGCCCTGCCCCTGCACAACGCCGGCGGCGGGCTGGTCGAGACGGTGCGCACGGTGCTGGGCAACGGCGGCAACCTGGAGGCCAGCGCCCGGGCGCTGTTCGTGCACACCAACACCGTGCGCTACCGGCTCAAGCGCGCCACCGAGCTCACCGGCTGCTCCGCGACCGATCCGCGGGGTGCCTGGACGCTGCAGCTGGCCCTCGCACTGACCGGGCTGGACGGCGACCGCTCGCTGTGGCACTGAACGCGCATTGTGGCTTTGCACACCGACACACGGGTTGACGTGGGGTTGACGACCCCCAACTTGTAGGAACCCTCCAAAAGCCCGACCGTGTTCTTCGTGGCCACCACCACCGCGCCGGAGCGGCCGGACTGGCACGGTGAACACGTGCTGGCCGTCCTCGCCCCCGGACAGGGTGCTCAGAAGCCGGGGATGCTCACCCCGTGGCTGGAGCTCCCCGGCGCCGAGTCCTTCTTCCGCTGGGCCGGCGCGATCGCCGACGCCGACCTCCTCGAGCTCGGCACGACCGGCGACGCCGAGGCCATCAAGGACACCGCGGTCACCCAGCCGCTGGTCGTCGCGATGAGCCTGTTCGTCGCCCGTGAGCTCGGCGGCCTGCCGGGCCCCGTCCCGCACACGCCGCAGTCCGGCCGGGACGTCGTGATCACCGGCCACAGCGTCGGCGAGCTGACCGCCGCCGCGCTGGCCGGCGTGCTGTCCATCGAGGCGGCGATCGCGCTGACCGCCGTCCGCGGCCGGGCGATGGCCCGCGCCTGCGCCCTCACCCCCACCGGGATGTCCGCCGTCCTCGGCGGCGAGCCCGACGAGGTGCTGGCCGCGATCGAGCGGTTCGGCCTGACCCCGGCGAACACGAACGGCGGCGGGCAGGTCGTCGCCGCCGGTTCCCTCGACGCGCTGGCCGCGCTCAAGGCCGAGCCGCCGACCAAGGCGCGGATCATGCCGCTGTCGGTGGCCGGCGCCTTCCACACCGCCTACATGGCCCCGGCCCGGGCGGAGCTGGAGGCCCTCGTCGGGGGTCTCACCCCGGCCGACCCGAGCCGGCTGCTGCTGTCCAACGCCGACGGGGCCGCCGTCCCCAGCGGCGCCGAGACGCTGTCCCGGCTGGTCACCCAGGTCACCAGCCCGGTCCGCTTCGACGCCTGCCTGTCCACGCTGCGCGACCTCGGCGTCACCGCCGCCCTCGAGCTGCCCCCGGCCGGCGCGCTGTCCGGCCTGGCCAAGCGGGAGTGGAAGGGCGCCGACATCGAGGTGCTCGCCCTCACCGGCCCCGCCGACCTCGACCGGGCCCGCGAGCTCATCGCGGCCGAACGCGGCCGCGCCGAGGCCGAGCACCAGCCCGACTGGCGGGTCGTCGTCTCCCCCGCCCGCGGCACCGTCAGCCCGGCGGACATCGCCGAGGGCACCCGTCTCCCGGCCGGCACCCCGCTCGGCACCGTGCACGGCCGCCGCGAGGAGGTCCGCGTCTCGGCCGGCTACGACGGCGTCCTCGCCGAGTGGCTGGTCGCCGAGGGCGACCGCGTCGACGCCGGCGATCCCCTAGCTCGTCTCTACCCGGAGGTCTCGGAGTGACATCGATCCAGCTGCGCCAGGGCGCGCCCGGCGCGCAGATCCTCGGCATCGGCGGCTACCGCCCGCGGCGGCGCGTCACCAACGCCGAGCTCGAGACCGTGATGGACACCAACGACGAGTGGATCCGCACGCGCGTCGGCATCGCCGAACGCCGCTGGGCGTCGGAGGACGAGTCGCTGGTGGAGATGGCCGTCGCGGCCGGGGGCAAGGCGATGGCCTCCAGCGGCCTGGCCGCAGACCAGGTGGACATGGTGGTGCTGTCCAGCGCCAGCCTCCGGGTGCCGATCCCGGGCATCGGCCCGCAGGTCGCCCACCGCCTGGGCATCCCCCGCCCGGGCGCGTTCGACCTCAACGCCGGCTGCGCCGGGTTCTGCTACGCCCTCGCGGTCGCCAACGACGCCATCCGCAGCGGCAGTGCGCACAACGCGCTGGTCCTCGGGGTGGAGCGGCTCACCGACGTCATCGACATGACCGACCGCTCCACCGCGGTGATCTTCGCGGACGGCGCGGGGGCGGTCGTGCTCGGCGCCTCCGACGAGCCGGGCATCGGTCCGGTCGCCTGGGGCAGCGACGGCGACCAGTACAGCGCCATCGAGATCGCCGCCGGCCGTTCCACGATGAGCATGGCCGGCCAGGCGGTCTACCGCTGGGCCACCACCCGGCTGACCGCGACGCTGGTCGAGGCGATGGAGAAGGCCGGCGTCGGGCCGGCGGACATCGACGTGTTCGCGCCGCACCAGGCCAACCTGCGGATCATCGAGTCGATGACCAAGAAGCTCGGGTTCCGGGACGACGTCGTCGTCGCCAAGGACGTCATGCAGGCCGGCAACACCTCCGCCGCCTCCGTCCCGCTGGCGCTGACCGCGTTGCTGGAGTCCGGTGAGGCCAAGTCCGGCGACCTGGCCCTGGTGCTCGGGTACGGCGCTGGACTGACCTTCGCCGGGCAGGTCATCCGCCTCCCCTGATAGACCTCTGAACCGAGCCGGGACACCCGTCCCGGACGACGGCGCGGTCCCCGGCCGCGCCACCATCCGAGAGAGAGGACCCCACGCGTGAGCAGCACCCAGGAGATCCAGGCAGGCGTCGCCGAGATCCTGGAGGAGGTCGCCGGCGTCACCCCTGCCGACGCCACCCCGGAGAAGTCGTTCACCGACGACCTGGACGTCGACTCCCTGTCGATGGTCGAGATCGCCACCGCCGTCGAGGACAAGTTCGGCGTGGCCATCCCCGACGACGAGCTGGGCAACATCAAGACCGTCGGGGACGCGATCTCCTACATCGAGAAGAACCAGTAGTAGAAGGACCCCGCTGCCCCCCACTGCTCGCACGCTCGCAGCGGGACCCTGCAGCGGGGCCGTTCCAGTCGCTCACCCCGGCCGTCCGGCCAGTCAGTCCCAGGAGGAAGTCATGAGCACGCCCACCGCCGACGTCGTCGTCACCGGGCTCGGCGCCACCACGCCGCTCGGTGGTGACGTCGCCTCCACCTGGGAGGCACTGCTGGCCGGCCGGTCGGGGGTCAGCCGGCTCACCGACGACTGGGCGCAGGAGTTCCCCGCCCAGCTGGTCGCCCGGCTGGCCAACGACCCGGTGCAGCAGCTGGACCGGGTGCGCGCCCGCCGGCTGGACCGAAGCCAGCAGGTCGCCGTGATCGCCGCCGAGGAGGCCTGGCGGGACGCCGGGGGCGCGGACTCCGGGGTCGACCCGCTGCGGATCGCCGTGGTCTTCGGCACCGGCATCGGCGGCGCGGTGACCCTGCTCGACCAGGACGACATCCTGGAGCAGAAGGGGCCCAAGCGGGTCTCCCCGTTCACCATCCCGATGCTCATGCCCAACGGCCCGGCGGCCGCGGTCGGTCTGGCCGTCGGCGCCAAGGCCGGCGTGCACGCCCCGGTCAGCGCCTGCGCGTCCGGCGCCGAGGCGATCCGGTGGGGTCTGGACCTGCTCCGCTTCGACCGCGCGGACATGGTGGTCGTCGGCGGCGCCGAGGCGTGCGTCCACCCGCTGCCGATGGCCGGGTTCGCCGCGATGCGCGCCATGAGCACCCGCAACGACGAGCCCGAGCGCGCCTCCCGCCCCTTCGACAAGGGCCGCGACGGCTTCGTGCTCGCCGAGGGCGCCGCCGCCCTGGTGCTGGAGCGCGCCGACGCCGCCGCCGCCCGGGGCGCGACGGTGTACGCCCGCCTGGCCGGGGCCGGCGCGACCGCCGACGGCTTCGACCTGGTCGCCCCGCACCCCGAGGGCGAGGGCGCGGGCCGGGCCATCGCCGCGGCCGTGCGCGACGCCGGGCTCACCGCCGCCGACATCGGTCACGTGAACGCGCACGCCACCTCGACGCCGATCGGCGACACGGCCGAGGCCAACGCGATCCGGCACGGCATCGGCGAGCACCCGCTGGTCACCGCCACCAAGAGCCAGACCGGGCACCTGCTCGGCGCCGCCGGGGCCCTGGAGTCGGTGTTCACGATCCTCGCGCTCCGCGACCAGGTCGTCCCGGCCACCGCGAACCTCGACGACCCGGACGACGACCCCGCGGTGCAGTCCCTGGACATCGTGCGGCGCGAGCCCCGCAAGGCGACCTTCTCCGCCGCGCTGAACGACTCCTTCGGCTTCGGCGGGCACAACATGGCCCTGGTCTTCACGACGGCATGACGAAGGACCCCGCTGCCCCCCGCCACTCGCAAGCTCGCGGCGGCCCCCTGCAGCGCGGCCACCTCCCGCTCCCCGTCCGGCACGTCCTCGTGAGGAGCTCCTCGTGACCACGCTCTCCACCGCGCCCCCCGCCGTCGCCACGGTCGACCCCCGCGACCCCGAGGACCGGCTGGCCCGGTTCTTCGACCAGGGCTCGCTGCAGCTGCTCGCCCCGCGGGACACCTCGGGCCTGCTGGCGGCCCGCGGCACGGTGGCCGGCTCCCCCGCGATCGCCTACTGCACCGACGCCACGATCATGGGCGGGGCGATGGGCATCGACGGGTGCCGGCACATCGTCGACGCGATCGACGCGGCGCTCCGGGAGCGGCTGCCGGTGATCGGCATCTGGCACTCCGGCGGCGCACGGCTGGCTGAGGGCGTCACCGCGCTGCACGCGGTCGGCGAGGTCTTCGCCGCGATGGTGCGGGCCTCCGGGCGGGTGCCGCAGGTTTCCGTCGTCCTCGGGCCGGCCGCCGGCGGCGCGGCCTACGGCCCGGCGCTCACCGACATCGTGATCATGGGCCCGGCCGGCCGGGTGTTCGTCACCGGCCCGGACGTGGTGCGCTCGGTGACCGGCGAGGCCGTCGACATGGAGAGCCTCGGCGGGCCGGACACCCACGGCCGCCGGTCCGGCGTGGTCCACGTGGTGACCGACAGCGAGGCGGAGGCGCTCGAGACGGCCCGCACGACGGTGAGCCTGCTCGCGGCCCAGGGCTCGTTCGCACCGGCCCGCGACGAGGCGCCGGTCGACCTGCGGGCGCTGCTGCCGGAGAAGAACAACCGCGCCTACGACGTGAAGCCGCTGGTGGCGGCCCTGCTGGACGGTCCGTCGGTGGAGCTGCAGCCCCGGTTCGCGCCGAACATCGTGACCGCGCTGGGCCGGCTGGCCGGACGCACCGTGGGCGTGATCGCGAACAACCCGCTGCGGCTGGGCGGCTGCCTGGACTCCGCATCGGCGGAGAAGGCGTCCCGGTTCGTCCGGATGTGCGACGCGTTCGGCGTGCCGCTGGTGGTCGTCGTGGACGTCCCCGGCTACCTGCCCGGAGTCGGGCAGGAGTGGGACGGCGTGGTCCGGCGCGGCGCGAAGCTGCTGCACGCGTTCGCCGAGGCCGTGGTGCCGCGGGTGACGCTGGTGACCCGCAAGTCCTACGGCGGGGCGTACATCGCGATGAACGCCCGGTCGCTGGGGGCCACCGCGGTGTTCGCCTGGCCGGGTGCCGAGGTCGCCGTCATGGGGGCGAAGGCCGCCGTCGGCATCCTGCACCGCAAGAAGCTCGCCGCCGTCCCGCCCGGGGAGCGCGAGGCGCTGCACGCGCAGCTGGCCGCCGAGCACGAGCGGATCGCCGGCGGGGTGAACCGGGCGCGGGAGATCGGGGTCGTGGACGACGTCGTCGACCCGGGTGAGACCAAGCGCCGGCTGGTGGCCGCGCTGGCCGCGGCACCGAGCGGGCGCGGAGCGCACGGCAACATCCCGCTCTGACGCACGGCGGCCCGGCACCCCGTGGGGTGCCGGGCCGTTCCGCCGTCCTCGTGGTGTGGTCGCCTCCCTCGCGGTGTGCCGCGGGGGTCCCGACCACACGACGAGGTGGAAGGACCCCGTCCCCCTCACCCCTCGCAAGCTCGGGGCGAGCCTCGGGACGGGGCCTCAGACCACCTGGTGCAGCCAGGTGACCGGCGAGGTGTCGCCGGCGTGGCGGTAGACCTCGAGATCGGCGTCCCAGGCAGCGCCGAGCAGCGCGTCGACGCCGTGGCGGAACGCCTCGACCGAGGTGGACGTGGCGGCCAGGTGGCGGAGCTGCTGCTCGGTGACGATCAGGTCGCCGTTGGCGCTCACCGGCGAGCGGTGCACCCCGTGCCCGGGCACGTAGGACATGCGCTCGCCGTCGTTGCCGTGACTGGCCTCCTCGGTCACCTCGAAGCGCAGCATCGGCCACTGCTTGAGGGCAGCGACGAGCCGGGCCCCGGTGCCGGGCGCGCCCGTCCAGGCGACCTCGGCACGGTAGGACCCGTGGGCCGCGGGCTGGTCAGCCCACGACAAGGACACCGGCCCGCCGACGACGCGCTCGAGCGCCCACTCGACGTGCTGGCAGAGCGCCTTCGGGCACGCATGCACGAAGACGACACCCTGTGTTGACCGTCGCTGCACGGTGCACCTCCATCGACTCGACTGGTCTCGCCTTCCCCAACGGACCTGTCGTGATGGGCGTGCTGTGTACTGCGGCGGGTGGTGCGGCGGCCCTCCCCAGAGCCGTCGTCAGTCTGCCCGATCACTTCGCGGACGCGCCAGTGCGGCCCGGTGCTGATGGGACGCTTGTGACGGATGGTGTCCAGCGAGGCGCCCCGGACGCGCCGGTCACCTCGACGATCGACGATCCGTCTGGACGATCCGGGCGGCATCCGTCCAGCCCGCTGCCCGGGCCGCCCGGTCCCGGATCGGGCACGGCCAGCCGATAGCGTTACGCCCTGGGGCGGTAGCTCAGCCGGTCAGAGCATGGGACTCATAATCCCTGGGTCGTGGGTTCGAGCCCCACCCGCCCCACCGACATAGATGCAGGTCAGCGGCCCGCAGCGTGATCGTCGATCTTGACGATGGGGTCCCGTGCCCACACGATGCCCACACCACGCACCGTGACGCCTCGTTACGGACGCCTCGTGGGCGAGATCCATGCGGTCGGCGAGGGCCCCGAGGTCGTCGTCGAAGAGCCCGGAGTAGACGTCGAGGGTCATCGCCGCGGAGGCGTGACCGAGCATCCGCTGGGCGACATCCGGTCGCGAACCTCATGCGTCTGTGAATCGCGATGCGTCTTCGCCCAAACCAACCGCGCGGCAGCGGACAGTTGAGCATGGTCATCGTCTTGCCCCTGGTCCCCCGCCACCGACTGGAAGTGCGCTAGCCGGCCCAGACCGGTTCTGCGACGACGAACACGCGGGTGCGGAGCCGACAGAAGCAAGAAAGCGGCCCCCACCGATGCCGGTGGGGGCCGCTCGCTGACACGAGGACTACTCGACGTCAATCTCGGGGCGCAGGTTGCGAATCTTCGCCGTCAGCACCCGGCGGCCGGCGTTGCTTGAGTAGGTGCCGGCGCCGCCCTCGGCACCGGCCAGCCAGAAGTCGGAACCGCGCACGACGGCGCCACTGCGGTTGTCCCCCTCAAGCTTGAGGAGGGCCTCCTCGACGACGTCGGCATACGGCTCCGGTTCGATCACGGACCGCCCGCTCGCGCGGACGTGCTCCAGGACGGTGAGCAGCAGCGTGTGCAGGACCTGCACGCCAACGCTCTTTTGTAGCGCGTACTCCGTCGGGTCGCCGAAGGCCTCGGGGAGGATCTTCTGTATGCCCTGCCAGTAGGCCTCGAGGATCTTGACCTGGTTCACCGTCGTCAGCGCACCGAAGTACGGCGTGTTGAGGAGAGGCTGAAGAGAGCCGACGAGCCCGGACGATCCGATAACGGTGCCCGCGGCAGCGTCGCCCGGGAACCGGACACGGCCCCGCCACAGCGGAGACATCTTCTCGAGGTCTTCGACGATCTGCTGACCGCGTACCTTCCACGTCTCGTTGGTCTCCGTCAGGCTATCCATGACGCCCGGCTCGGACTCGGCTCGCTGCTTCAGCAGGTCGTACGCCAAGTCGGTGCGGACGCTCTTCGCCGTCGAGTTGACGACGTAGAACTGCCGGATCTCTTCGCGCTCGCTGGCACCGAGCATCGAGACGAAGGGGACCTCGTACTGGCTCCACTTCTCCTCGTCCTCCTCGATGAGCCGCTTGAGCGCCTCGACTCGGTGCTGCCCATCGACGATGTAGAGCTGGTCGCCACCGTCGAGACGGAGCAACGGCGGGTCGCCACGCTCGTCGAGGTGCTCCAGAGGGTCTAACTCCCGGAGGTTCACGAGGACGCTCGTCGGCAGGTCGACCCGCCGCTTCTTCAGGTCGTTCACGAGACGGTTGACGCGGGGTTGGCCGTGACCAGGGTGGCGTCAACGTCGATCACCACCGGCGACGAAGCATCCGCGGCGTGATCGGGGACGTGCTCACCGGCCAGTGACCATGCCCGCGCACGGGCGGTCGCGCGCGCATTGTTGATCGCCGCCAGCGCAGCCGGGGCGTCAGCGGCCAGGGCGTCGATGCACCGCGACACGGTCGGGTCCGAGGCGACCAGTCCGAACACCTCCGGGCAGGCACGGAGCTGGGTGATGTCGGCCAGACAGTCCCCGCCCATGGCCAAGCTGACCGCCAGATCCAGCACGATCTTGGCCGGGTCATGGATCGCCAGCGGCTTGCGCCAGGGCGTCAGCACCTTCGACAGCCCGGCCGTGAGGCCGACGGTCTGCGCGGTGCGCAACAGCAGCGTCGCCCCGGCATGCGGCACGACGCTCGACCCGCCGCCATCGACTGTGAGCACCGGGTACGGCCCGGTAGTCTTCTTCGCCAGAAAGGTGCTCCGGTTCCCGCTCGGATCAAGACCTAGACAATCTCGATCCTTGCAGGTCAGGGGCACCTTTCCTACGTCTGGAGCCGAACGATCACGGCTCGGCGAGAATACCCCGGGTTAATGGAAGCGGGGCAGCCGCCGCGGCGACCTCCAGGACATGCAGCCCGACGGCAAGGGCCGCGTGCGGCTCGACCATCCCGGCCCGGGGCTCATCGGCTTCCAGTCCGACTTCCTGACGATGACCCGCGGCACCGGCGTCATGAGCCACGTATTCGACGATTACGGCCCGATGAAGCCGGAGATCCGCCGCAACGGCGTGCTTGTCTCCGCCGAGGACGGGGAAGCGGTTGCCTACGCGCTATGGAAGCTGCAGGAGCGCGGCCGCATGTTCGTGGACCCCGGCGTTGACGGCTCCCCGAAATCCGCGGAGGATTTGCGTCCATGGGCGAGTCGCACGAGGAAATGCTTCGTCACTACGAGCCGGGTGGACTTCTGCCGCGAATCGTGGCGGGGTTGCAAGCTCTCGGCAAGGACCTGGACTCGGTCACGCACGAAGATCTCGCGCCGGCCGACGAGTTTCACTCCGCGGGACGTTCGGCCACGCGCGCATTGGTGGAGCTTGCAAAGATTCCGCCAGGATCGCGAGTGCTCGACGTGGGCAGCGGGTTGGGCGGCCCGGCGCGTTACCTCGCCGCAACTTTGGGTTGCGACGTGACAGGCATCGATCTCTCGCCTGAATTCTGCGGGGTGGCCAACGCCCTTTCTCGGATGACGCGGTTGTCCGATCGCACCCGCTTTCAGGCGGGTGATGCCCTGGAGCTTCCGTTCGCCGCGTCCAGCTTCGACGTGGTGTGGACGATACAAATGCAGATGAACATCCGGGACAAGCGCCGCCTGTATTCCGGAATCGCCCGGGTACTCAGGCCGGGCGGGCTGTTCGTCTGCCAGGAAATCTGCGCGGGGAACGGCGAGCCGATCCAGCTTCCGGTCCCATGGGCGAGCCGCCCCAACCAGAGCCATCTGGCCGATGCGGAATCCCTCCGCGGGTTGATCCGCGGTGCAGGTCTCCTGGAGCGCACCTGGCGCGACATTACCGCCGACATCGTGGCGGCGCGCAAGGCACAGCAGGCGAACGCGCAAGCGTCGGGTGCGAGCGGCTCCAGCGCCCCCCCTCCTCCGCTTGGAATGCATCTCGTGCTGGGAGAACAGGCAGCCGTCAAGATGAGTAACTCCGGGCGCAACACCGACGCCGGGCGCACGGTGTTCATCCAGGGCGTATTCGACAAGCCTGGCTAGTGGTCCGATCCGCTGATCCCGCTGGAAAACTCGGCCGAAAATCAAAAGGCCCCGCGCGACGCTGGAGGCAAATCGATCGCTTGTCGTCCGTCTCCTTCTCCGAGTGCGCCGTGACCAGGGTGGCGTCAACGTCGATCACCACCGGCGACGAAGCATCCGCGGCGTGATCGGGGACGTGCTCACCGGCCAGTGACCATGCCCGCGCACGGGCGGTCGCGCGCGCATTGTTGATCGCCGCCAGCGCAGCCGGGGCGTCAGCGGCCAGGGCGTCGATGCACCGCGACACGGTCGGGTCCGAGGCGACCAGTCCGAACACCTCCGGGCAGGCACGGAGCTGGGTGATGTCGGCCAGACAGTCCCCGCCCATGGCCAAGCTGACCGCCAGATCCAGCACGATCTTGGCCGGGTCATGGATCGCCAGCGGCTTGCGCCAGGGCGTCAGCACCTTCGACAGCCCGGCCGTGAGGCCGACGGTCTGCGCGGTGCGCAACAGCAGCGTCGCCCCGGCATGCGGCACGACGCTCGACCCGCCGCCATCGACTGTGAGCACCGGGTACGGCCCGGTAGTCTTCTTCGCCAGAAAGGTGCTCCGGTTCCCGCTCGGATCAAGACCTAGACAATCTCGATCCTTGCAGGTCAGGGGCACCTTTCCTACGTCTGGAGCCGAACGATCACGGCTCGGCGAGAAAGCCCCGGGCTAGGGGCCAGGTGCCCGTGATCGCTGGCTCGGTATCCGTGCCGGAGAACGCCGAGACGGCGGAGACGACTTTGCTGGGGAGTTCGAGGAGGACAGAGACGGGTGTCGCGATGGCGGCGAGCGCGAGCAGTGTGGTCCAAACGGGATGGCGCGTCAGCCAGGTGGGCGTATGGTCATCAGCGCCCGCAGGCTCCGCAGTCATCGCACCCTCCCCCGGCGGGGAACCGTGGCGGGGGAGTCCAAGCCTCCGAGTGCCCGACATGCCGGTCGCCTCACATGTAGAAGGCGGAAAGGGCGCTGGTCGCAGAACACTCCCCGAATCGGCTCACCCTGGGTGCTCAGGCCACCGTTGCTATGGAGCAATTGGCCGTGTCGTCTCCTAGTGACACCCCCTGTCGCAGGCCGCCTCAAGGATGTCGCCGCACAACACGTGTCCCTGAGGCCGCCTTCTGGGACACCTTGGCTTCCAATCGAGCGGCGACCCTCAGACGGGCCTTCGGTGGCGGCGCGCCGCCACCCGAGTGAGTTTGCGACCGTCGCGGATGCCGCGCACCAACAGCGGACGGCGGCCTGGCCAGGCCACACTCCTGGCCGATCCTCACAACCAGCCCCATCCGGCGGCAGCGCGCCGGGGGAAGGGTGGGCCGGAGGCCCATCCCGAAGGGACGCGCAGCGCCCTTCCGGCGACGCGCTGCCACCGGAACGCTAACTCGTTTGTGGAGCGGCTGCGGGGCGATTGGCCGACCCGGTATTAGGAGCTTGTCCCGCCCCGGGAGATCCCTGCCGCCAGTCCCCATCCAGTCCCCAAGACGCTCAGCGCGGACCGTCCACCACCACCCCTGGCCAACTATGAAGTCTGGTATGCGTACCCGCCGTGCCCACACCGTGCCCACACGGTGCCCACAAAAGGGCCGCTTCGGCTCATCGACGGCCATCGGCACCCAACGATGAAACCGCAGCTCAGATGGCAAGTCGCCGATGATCATGCAGGTCAGCGAAGGGCACTGAGATACCTCATAATCCCTGGGTCGTGGGTTCGAGCCCCACCCGCCCCACCGATGTCGGCACAGGTCAGCGGCCTGCTACGGGACCGCATCACTGACCTGCGCGGGATCACGGTGCTGAGGCGTCGACCTCGAGGACGCACCGAGCCGGTGTGTGCAGCACCATCGGCCGGCCCGGCCTAGCCGGGCCGCGCCTCGAGCACGTGCACCCCGGCACCCGTCGGGACGTCGGCGGTGAGCCGTAGCCCCGCGGCATCGAGGAGGGCGACGTACTCCGCCGCGGTCCGCTCGCGACCGTGCAGCAGCACCAGCATGTGCAGGTCCATGCGCACCACCGCGGGGTCGTCGACCGCCCGTTCCGGGACCAGCGCCTCGACGACGAGCAGCACCGAGTCCGGCCGCATCGCCGCGCGGCACGACCGCAGCACCCGCAGCGCGTCGGCGTCGTCCCAGTCGTGCAGCACGCGGGAGAGCAGGTAGGCGTCGGCACCGCCGGGTACGTGTGCGAAGAAGTCCCCGGCGACCGCGGGGAGGTCGCTGCCGTCGACGACCTCCGGCAGGTCGAACAGCGTGAGCTCGGCGTGCGGTGCCCGGTCACGCACCGCCCACAGCAGGGTGCCGCTGCCGCCGCCGACGTCCACCACGGAGGCGAAGCGGCGCATGTCGTAGGCATCCACCACCGCCCCGGCCTCGCGGGCGGAGCGGTCGGCCATCGACGCCTGGAAGACGGCCAACCGCTCGGGCGCTGCGGACAGGAACGCGAAGAATGCCTGCCCGTGCACCAGCTCGAACGGGGTGCCGCCGGTGCGGACGGCGTCGAGCAGGCCGACGGCCGCGCGGTAGTAGATGTCGGCGCGGGCGGTCACCACACCGCGCAGCGACGACGGGACGCCGGGCAGGAGCAGCCGCCCGGGACCACCGAGGGAGAACCGGCCGTCGCCGTCCTCCACGAGGACCTCCTCGGCGGCCAGGCCGCGGAGCACCCGGCGCAGCGGCCCGGGGACGGCGCCCAGCTCACCGGCCAGGTCCTCGGCGCTGCGCGGCCCTCCGGCGAGCGCCTCCGGCACGCCGAGGGCGATCGCGACGTGCAGCAGCTGAGTGACCAGGTAGCCGTCGGCCAGCCGAGCCAGCCGTTCGGCTGCGGAGCCGGGCACGGGACCAGGGTGGCACCGCCGCGGATCCCGGTGAAGGGACCTGCGGACCAGGGCGCCGCGCCGCCGGCACGGTCATCAGCGGAACGCACCGTGCCCGATCACGTCTACAGCGAGCGGCCCGGCCAGCCAGCACTTGCAAGGCAGACATCGGTTCTACGATCCGGGCGGCGCTGGTGGCGTCGGGCGCCGTCATCGGTCGACCTGCGACGCGCATTCCGAGGGGCGTGGAGACGATGGACGAGGGGTCCGTCCGGGCAGCGCTACAGCACTACATCGACTGCAGCTCGGCCGGCGACGAGGACCGTGCCAGCGAGATCTACCTCGAGGACGCGGTTCTGGAGTTCCCGCAGTCCGGGGAGCGGTTCGAGGGCGTGGAGAACTTCCGTGAGTGGCGGCGGAACTACCCGACCGACGTCACGCTGGAGATCGTTCGTCTGCAGGGTGAAGGGGACCACTGGGTGGTCGAGATCAGGGCCCGCTACGAGAACGGGCCGTGGCTCTACGGCCCTGCCATCTACGAGTTCCGAGACGGCAAGGTGGCACGCGAGACGATCTACGTCGCGGAGGGGTGGGAGGCTCCCGAGTGGCGGGCGCAGTGGCGGGCCGCGCCTCCTCGTGCGTCGCAGAGCGGCCCGGCGAACGAGCCGTCGGCGGGTGTCAGCGGCGCATGACTGGTCGGGAAGACGTCCCCGTATCGGAATGCAGCCGCCTCGCTGGCAAGGCGGGTCAGTGGCTCGACTGGGCTTGCGGGACGTCGGTCTCGATGGCTGGGAGGGACCGCCGGTAGGTGCCTGGTGGGACGCCGGTGTACCGGACGAAGGCGGCGGACAAGGCGGCCTCGGACCCGTAGCCGATGCGGGCCGCCACACTGGCCAGGGTCATCCGCTCCGTCCTGAGCAGCGTCATCGCCCGGCGCATGCGGCAGTGGGTGAGGTACTGCATGGGGCTCTGGCCCATCGTGTCGGCGAACCGCGCAGCGAACGCCGAGCGCGACAGACCCGAGGTGACGGCCAGTGAGGCGACGGTCCACGGTGCCGCGAGGTCCTCGTGCAGCGCGGTCAGTGCGCGAGCGACCCACGGATCGTGCAGACCCCGGAGCCAGCCGCGGTCGCCCCCCTCCTCGACGTGGTACCGCAGGGCGCGGGTGACCAGCGCGTCGGACAGTCGCGCCATCACCACGTCGCTGCCGGGCCCACCGTCGACGGTCTCCGCGGCGAGGGCGCCGGTCAGACCGGCGAGCCACGGTGGCGACTGTCCCCCCTGCGCGGGAACGTGGATGAAGCGGGGCAACCCGGCGATGGCGGGATGCCCTTCGTCACCGAGGAAGAACGCGCCGCACAGGACGGTCGTCCCCGCCCCTCCGCCACCCGCCTGCAGCTCCGACCCGGTCGTGCGCCGTGCGAGGTCGAGGGCGGAGGTTGCTGGTCCTCGTTCGTCGCCGACGGAGCTCATCTGGTGAGCGCCCGCGCGCGGGAGCACGACGAGGTCGCCCGCCTCCAGCAGCCGCGGGGGCCCCTCGTCCAACGTGATGCTGCAGGCGCCGCGAACCAGGACGTGCACGCCGCGCAAGCCGCCGTCGAAGCGGAGCCGCCACGGCGCACGCAGCTCCAGCCGACGGTAGCTGGCGCTCTCGAGGCGGAGCTCGCGCAGAACCGAACTCAGGACGTCCACCCACATCCCCTCCACCGGAGACCCCTCCACCGGAGACGACGGATGAAGAAGCCAGGACCGTCGCGCATTCATCGTCGCCCGGTACGGCTCCTAGCGTCGAGACATCGCCGGACGACCGGCGGAGAACCCCCCAGGAGCAGCACATGACCAGCCTCGGCGGAGTCGTCCCGACGACGCATGCCATCACCCGCGACCTCACCGGCATCGTCGTGGTGTCCATCCCCGTCACGGACCTCGCGGTGAGCGCGGCGTGGTACTGCGACCTGCTGGATCTCGAGCTGGTCCGCGAGTTCGGGGACGAGAACACGGTCACCGGATGTGCCCTCGCGGACTTCGCGGCGCACTACATGGTCGCTCTGCGCCGACGAGACGCCACTGCGGGACACGCAGACCTGCGTGGCGAGCACCCCATCATCGTCGAAGCCGTCGACGCGGAGGCAGCCGAGCGGGTGCGTGCCAGGGCAGCCGAGCTCGGGGTGGCGTCCACCAGCGGTCAACACGCGGACGGCGCCTGGATCGAGTTCGTGGACCCCGATGGCATCGCACTCCGCGTGGTGCACAGCGCCAACGGTCCCCAGCACTTCATCGGCGTGATCTCGACCGCGGACGCGGCCTTCTCCTTCTACGACACGCCTCGATTGGATGTGCCGAGGAGAGTGACCACCGTGCCGACCGGCTGCGCCTGACGTGTCCTCGGCATCCCGGTCGTACAGCCGCTGCTGTTGCGGATCAGCGTGGGTTCGAGCCCCACCCGCCCCACCGCCGGGTCGCGCCGCGGTCGCGCGCGGCTGCGTCGACGGCAGGCGTCCGACCTGCCACCCTGACCGGCATGGCGAGGGTGCTCTTCACCTCGTGCCCGGCGTACGGCCACGTCCTCCCGACGCTGCCGCTGATCCGGGCGGCCCAGCGCGCCGGCCACGACGTACGGATCGCCACCGGCCCGGAACTGGTCGGCCCGCTGACCGCCCGGGGGCTCGACGTCCACGCCGTCGGACCGGCCTGGGCGGAGATCTGGTCGGCACACGAGCGGGCCTGGGCCGACCCGGGCACGCCCGTGCAGCAGAAGATGATGGACGGGGTGGTGGCGCTGTTCGGCACGCCGGCCCTCGCCCGGCTCACCGACCTGATCGCCATGGCGCAGGCGTGGCGCCCCGACCTCGTCGTCCACGAGGTCCTCGAGACGGCGGCGCCGCTGCTCTGCCGACAGCTCGACGTGCCCGGCGTCGTGCACGGCATCGGCCCGATGTTCCCGTCTTACCCCGAGCTCATCGACCCCGCGGGGGCCGCGATCGGCGAGCCCGGACTGTGGGCGCAGCTCTCGACGGAGCGGGCCCTCGACCTCTGCCCGCCCTCGCTGCAGCCCGACGGCCCGCCGCCGTGGCCGGGCGCGCTCCCGCTCCGGCCGAGCGCAGGTGAGCCCGGCCCGGTGCCGCCGGAGGTGGCCGACGTCCTCGCGGGCGACCGGCCGGTCGCCTACTTCACCCTCGGCACGGTCAAGAACGCCGCCGGCGCCGACCTCGCGACCGGGCTCGCGGCCCTGGCGGAGTACGACGGTGTCGTGGTCGCCACGACCGGGCGCCGGCTCGCCCCGGGCGAGCTCGGACCGGTCCCGGACAACGCCGTGGTCGCGGAGTTCGTCCCGCAGGCTGCCGTGCTCGAGCGGGCCGACCTGCTGGTCTCCCACAGCGGGTCGGGCACGATGCTCGGCGGCCTCGTGCACGGCGTGCCCCAGGTGGCGCTGCCACGCGGGACCGACCAGCCCCAGAACGCCGCCCTGCTGGCCCGGGCCGGCGCGGGGGTGGTGGTCGCTCCGGAGGACTACGCGGTCCCCACGATCCGGGCCGCGGTCACGGAGGTGACCGGCGACCCGGCCTTCCGGGCCGCGGCCCGGCGCATCCGCGACGAGATCGCCGCCATGCCGGACGCCGACGCGGTGTGGGCCGGCCTCGGCGCCTGACCTCCCGCCGCCGCGTGGGGCCGGACCGGCTCAGGGTCCGGTCGTGGCGGCGGGAACGGGCATGCTGCCGGCGCCCAGGCCTTCGTGCACGGCCCGGGTGACGACGATGCGGACCCGGCGACCATCATGGCGCTCGGCCGGGGGCGGGGTCCGGGTGACCGGCGCGCGGCTCCGGTCCGGCGGGCCGACGATGGGGCCGTGCCCATCGACACCAGCGCGGACCTCCCGGCCGACCCGGACGCGGTGCTCGCCGTCCTCAGCGACGAGACGTTCCTGCGGGAACGCGCCGCCGACCTCGGCACCCCGGTGGAGTTCCTGCAGGTCGGCCCCGGCCCGTCCACCGAGCTGCGGCTGCTGGCCTCGACGGACGGCATCCCACCGCTGTTCGCCCGCTTCGTCGGCGACTCGGTCTCGGTGCTCGAACGGCAGACGTGGTCGGCGGACGGCGCCGGTGGTCACCGCGCCGTCCTGGACGTGCGGGCGCAGGTCTTCGGCCGCTCGGTGCGACTCCGCGGCGAGCGGCGGCTCGTCCCGGTCGACGACGGCGGCACGCGCTCCACGGTCACCGGCGTGGCGGAGGTGGACGCACCGTTCATCAAGCAGCAGGCCCAGGGCGCCGTCGAGGAGCTGGTGCTGTCCGACCTGCGCCGGGAGGAGACCCTGCTCCGGCGGCGACTGGCCGAGCGGTAGGTGGCGTCCTGTCGGTGGCCCCGGCGAGGATCCCCGGCATGGTCGCCTTCTTCATCCCCCGCGCCAGCGACGACGAGCAGGCCGAGCGGCTCTACGACGCCTTCGCCGAGTTCGCCGGCTGCGCTCCCGCGCCGCCCCGCGAGCGCGTGCGGTCGATCTCCTTCACCACCCACGAGGGAGCCGAGTGGGTCGCCGAGGTCGGCGAGGAGCTGCGCGGCCGGCGGACGACGCGGCTGCTCCGCCGCGGGGAGGTCGTCGAGCACACCCGGACCCTCAGCTCGACCTCCCGGGTCCTGGCGGTCTACCCCGGCTCCCCGTTCACGGTGGTCACCGACGCCCAGCCGATCACCTCGGCGCCGTCGGAGTGGGCCAACCCGTTCACCGCCGAGCCGGACGCCGTCACCCTCTTCGACGCCCCGGACGGAGCACGCCGAGCAGGCGATCACCCAGGGCTCGACGGATGACGGCCAGGCGTCAGCAGTCGTGCCAGCGACCCAGGTCTTCCGCCTTGGCCTGACGCTGCGCCTCGCGGAAGTCCGAGCGGAGCTCGTAGTCGGGCCCGTAGGAGCGCTCTCGGGTGTAGCCCTGGCGGATCGTCTTCTGGTTGTACAGCTCGCCATCGACGTAGACGTAGGCGAACAGCCGGTGGTCCGACTGGTCGTTGACGGAGTCGGTCCGCAGGGTCACCCCTCTACCGAGCAGCTGGTCCGCGGCGAAGTTCTTCGACTCCTCCCAGTAGCACCCTCCGGGGTGGGGCGCGTGGACCCCGATGAGCCGCACCGAGCCAGCGATCCCGCTCACCCGGATCGAGTCCCCGTCGACGATCTCGGTGACCGTCCCCTCGTAGGTCCGGCTCTCGTCGGCCAGGGCCGGCGCCGCGCCGATGACCGGCGCAGCAAGCGCGAGCGCGATACCCGTCGCGACGTTGATCTTCCTCACGATTGCCCCTCGGTCGTAGAAGACGGCAACTGCCAGCCGGGACGGAAGGTATAGCGACACGACCTCGCTGACCAGCCCCTGACGACCCTCACGGAAACCTCGTGTCGGCGCGGGCTACCGTAAGACGCGGACAGAGCACAAAGGGTGATCGGATACGCCGCTGGTCCCGCCGACCCGGAGGTCGACCGACCGGCCGATGAACGGTCCGGAATGGTGCCGCCGATTGGGGCTCCCCACGCCGGGAAGAGGATCCCGACACATGTTCCTCACGGTGGGGCGACGCCGAATTCGACACGCTCGTCCCTGGACGCCGGCCGGGATCGCCTGGCGCAGCAGGACGAGTCGATGGCTCGGCGCGGCAGCCGTGCAGCTCGGCACGACCTCCGAGTTCCCACGAGCGACCACAGCGCAAGCGCCGGGTGCGAACGCGGCCCGCGGCGGTTGACGCATGCTGGCCGGCGACGGGAGCGGGCGTCACGATGCCGCTCGGTGGAACGGACGGCGCCGCCCGGAGCGAGACGTCGACTCGTCCCTGAGCAGGGAGTGGGCCCTTGCCCGGTGTTCATCCTCGACGGCCCGCTGCCAGTTCACGGATGTCCTTGTCGAGACCTTTCCGCGGTGAATGCAACGGCCGCTCTGAAAGTCATCAGCATCGTGTCCGGCCACCCTCGTCGACGTACCCTCGTGACGACATCGCAGCGCCCCGCAATACACCGCTCAGCTGCCCGTCGTCCGTGACCTCGCAATTCAGAACCCGCCGCAATTGTGCACGGAGACCGCCGACCGAGAAATCGAGTCAGCTCCGCCCGGCAGCCGTTGAGCGGGAACGGCAATGCAGAGCGAGGCCGCAGTAGTCGTCAGCCGCGCCGATGCGCCGGGCAGTCGCCACCGTCACCGCCGGGGCCGGCACCCGCGACCCTCGCCGCGTCGCCGAAAGCGGCGTTGAGCGAGCAAATGACTGCGCAGAGTAAGAGCCTTCCCGGTATCGAAACGCTTTGGTCACAGCGCTCCGGCGAGCATTGACCCACCCAAGGCCGAGCCCTAGAACTCGACCATGTCCGCCCCGTTGCTCGTCGAGGACGTCGCTCCGTTCCAGGACTGGCCGACCGCTGCCCACAGCACGCTCGAGTTCCTGTACCGCACGGTCGGGCTCGACGTGTGGCTGCTCACCCACCTCGAGGACGAGCGGCAGACCATCATCGACGCCCACCCCCGGGACGAGGTGCTCGTGGGCGCCACCGTGCCGTGGGACCAGTCCTTCTGCCGGAAGATGGTCGCGGGCATGGGCCCGCGGGTCGCCACGGTCACCGCCGCCATCCCCTCGTACCACGGGTTGCTCACCGGGCACACCTTCGGCGAGCGCATCGCCGCATACGTCGGCGTGCCGCTCGTGACCCACGACCGCCAGGTCTTCGGCACCCTGTGCGGCGTCTCCGCCCGGGCCCAGCCGCGCAGCCTCGCCCGCCACCTGCCCACCGTGGAGATGACCGCACGGCTGCTCAGCACCCTGCTGCCCGCCGACAGCGACCTCCTCCCGAGCGTCACCGGCCGCTGAGGGCCGCCGCCCGTGGAGTCCCGGGAACTGCTGCTCAACGCCTTCGACAACGTCGAGGAGGCCGTGCGCGGAGCCGTCGAGAGCATCGACCCGGGGCTGCTCACCGCGCGCATCGGCCCGGACGCCAACACCATCGCCTGGCTGGTCTGGCACCTCACCCGGGTCCAGGACGACCACGTCGCCGAGGTGGCCGGGCGACCCCAGTGCTACGGCGAGGGCGGGTGGGCCGACCGCTTCGCGCTGCCGTTCGACGCGGCGGCAACCGGCTACGGGTTCAGCGCGGACGACGTCGCGGCCACCCACGTCGAGGACCCGCACCTGCTCGTCGGGTACCACGCCGAGGTGCACCGGCGGACGGCGGAGTTCCTGCAGACCGTGACCGCCGAGGACCTCGACCGCGTCGTGGACCGCCGCTGGGACCCGCCGGTGACCCTCGGCGTCCGGCTGGTCAGCGTGATCACCGACGACCTGCAGCACGCCGGGCAGGCCGGCTACCTGCGCGGCGTCCTGGAACGACGCTGACCTGCCGCGCGTAGCGTCCGCACGGTGAGCAGCGCCACCACCGACTTCTACGCCGTCGAGGACCTGCTGGACCCGGCCGACATCGAGGTCCGCGACCGGGTCCGCGAGTTCTGCGCCCGCGAGGTCACCCCGGTCATCAACGACTTCTGGGAGCGGGCGGAGTTCCCGCACGAGCTGGTCCCGAAGATCGCCAAGCTCGGCATCGCCGGCGGCACCGTGCAGGGGTACGGCTCCCCCGGCATGAGCGCCGTGGCCGCCGGGCTGGTCGCCGCCGAGTGGGCCCGCGCCGACGGCAGCCTGGGCACCTTCTACGGGGTGCACAGCTTCCTGGCCATGCAGTCGATCGCGATGCTGGGCAGCGAGGAGCAGCGCGAGCGGTGGCTGCCGGCGATGGCCCGGCTGGAGACGATCGGGGCGTTCGGGTTGACCGAGCCGCAGCACGGCTCGGACGCGGTGGCGCTGGAGACCCGGGCCCGGCGGGACGGCGACGAGTACGTGCTCACCGGCGCCAAGAAGTGGATCGGCAACGGCACGATCGCGGACCTGGTGCTCATCTGGGCCCGCGACGAGCAGGGCGACGTCGGCGGCTACGTCGTCCCGAAGGGGTCGGCCGGCTGGACCGCGGCCCGGATGACCGGCAAGACCGCGCTGCGGGCGGTCTGGCAGGCCGAGATCACCCTCGACGGGGTGCGGGTGCCGGCGGAGAACCGGCTGGCGAACTGCCGGTCGTTCAGGGACGTCTCGCTCGTGCTGGACCGCACCCGCTACACGGTGGCCTGGCGCGCGCTGGGGATCGCCGAGGCCGCGTACGAGCTGGCGCTGCAGCACACGCTGCGCCGCGAGCAGTTCGGGCAGCCGATCGCCGGCTACCAGCTGGTGCAGGAGAAGCTCGCGCGCATGCTCGCCGAGATCACCGGCATGCGGCTGCTGTGCTGGCGGCTGTCGACGCTCGCCGACGAGGGCCGGATGACCGCGGCCATGGCCTCGATGGCCAAGATGAACAACGCGAAGAAGGCCCGGCAGGTCATCGCCGACGCCCGCGACCTGTTCGGCGGGGACGGGATCCTGCTGGAGCACCACATCGCCCGGCACCACGCCGACATCGAGGCCATCTACACCTTCGAGGGCACCGACCACGTGCAGGCGCTGATCGTCGGCCGGGAGATCACCGGCATCTCGGCGATCACCGGGCGGGGCGCGGCGCGCCGCCCAGCACCGCCGGAGCCACCGCAGTCGATCTGACCCGCGCTCAGCCGGCGTGCCGGAGCGCCGGCGCGGTGCGGCGCACGCACTCTGCGCAACTGGAGCGACCGGTGCCGACCCGCTCCCAGCTCTGGCTGCCCCACACCTGCACGATGGCGCCGCAGACCGCCAGCTCGACCTCGCCGTCCAGCTCGTCGACGGGTCGGTGCGCCTCGACCGCGTGCCACGACATCGGCTGGTCGACGGGCTGGGCCCAGGAACGGCGGTCTGGCCGGGCGAACCCGACGGCGTACGTGCTCACGCTCTGTGTGTGCCCCGGGTCACAGGCGGCCAATCATCGGTTCCGCCGGACCTCCGCCCGGAGCGCTACCGTGGGTGGCCTTCGGGAGGTGGTGCACGGGTGGACCCGGTGAGCCTGGTGGTCGGTGGCGTCCTGCTCGCGGTCGGTTTCGTCGCCGGACGGCTGGGTCGTCGGCGTCCGTCCGGTCCGGTCACCCCGCAGGCGGTGTGCAGCTGCGGGCACCCGCTCAGCCAGCACGATCCCGAGCGGAACACCTGCCACGCCGAGGTCGTCCGTGACACCTACAACAAGCGCGGCCGGTGGGCCGGGCACACCTGGGTGGCGTGCTCGTGCCGGCAGTACATCGGGCCCCGGCCGATCGACGAGGTGTTCGCGCCGCGCGTGCTGCCGCCGTCCTGACGCCTCCCCCGCGTGGTGCGCCCGGCTCCGGGTAGGGCGGGGACGGCGCCCGGGACCGGCCCGAGCAGGCACAGGGAGTACGCGTGGGCGAGCCCGGCACTGACCAGTCCGACCCGCAGCTCGTCGCCGACCTCGTGGTGCAGCGGCTGCGCGCCTGGGGCGTGCGGCGGCTGTTCGGCCACGCCGGCGACGGCATCAACCCGGTGCTGGGAGCGCTGCGGCGGGCGGGCGACGAGATCGAGTTCGTCCAGGCTCGGCACGAGGAGAACGCCGCGCTGATGGCCGTCGGACACGCCAAGTACACCGGGTCGGTGGGCGTCGTCCTCGCCACCCAGGGCCCCGGCGCCGTCCACCTGCTCAACGGGCTGTACGACGCCAAGCTCGACCACGTCCCGGTGGTCGCCCTGGTCGGCCAGCAGCAGACCACCGCGCTGGGGACGGGCTACCAGCAGGGCCTGGACCTGCAGGCGCTGTTCGGCAACGCCACCGGCTACGTGCAGACCGTGCTCGCCCCCGAGCACGCCCCGCTGGTGCTCGACCAGGCGTTCCGCACCGCGCTGTCCACCCGGGCGCCGTGCGCGGTCGTCCTGCCGCACGACGTGCAGGAGGAGCCCGCCGGCGAGCCGCTCCCCCACGAGCACGGCGTCGTCCCTACCACGCCGGAGTGGCGCCGACCGCGGGTGCGGCCGCACGACGAGGACCTGCGGCAGGCGGCCGAGGTGCTGAACGCCGGGGAACGGGTCGCCCTGCTCGTCGGCCAGGGGGCGCGCGACGCCGGAGACCTGGTGCAGGAGGTCGCCGACCGGCTCGGCGCCGGGGTGACCACCAGCCTGCTCGGCAAGCCCTTCGTCGACGAGCGACTGGAGCGCAGCGCCGGGGTGATGGGCCATCTGGGCACCAGCGCGAGCGCCTTCCTGATGGCCGAGTGCGACACCCTGCTCGTGGTCGGCAGCAACGACCCGTGGACCGAGTTCTACCCGGCCCCCGGCCAGGCCCGCGCCGTCCAGGTCGACCTCGACCCCGCGGTGCTGGGCAACCGGTACCCGGTCGAGGTCGGGCTCCCCGGCGACGCCGCGGAGACGCTGCGCGCGCTGCTGCCGTTGCTGCGCGAGCGGACCGAGGTCGCCTGGCCTAACCGGGTGGCGGAGCAGGTCACCCGCTGGCGCGCGCTCGCCGCGGCGCGGGCACAGCTGCCCGCGGAGCCGCTGAACCCCGAGCTCGTCGTCCGCGAGCTGTCCTCCCGGCTGCCGGCCGACGCGCAGGTCAGCATCGACGTCGGTTCGGTCGTCTACTGGTACGCCCGGCACCTCGTCCTGCCGCCCGGCGTCCCGGCGCACCTGTCCTCGACGCTGGCCAGCATGGGCTCGGCCCTGCCGTACGGCCTCGCCGCGAAGCTCGCCGCCCCGGAGCGGCCGGTGGTCGCGCTCGCCGGTGACGGCGCGATGCAGATGAACGGCATCGCGGAGCTGATCACGGTGGCCGCCCGCTGGCGGGACTGGGCCGACCCGCGCTTCGTCGTCCTGGTGCTGCACAACCGGGACCTGGCCGAGGTGAGCTGGGAACAGCGGGAGACCGAGGGCGACCCGCGGTTCCGGGCGAGCCAGCAGCTTCCGGACTTCCCCTACGCCGGCTACGCCGACCTGCTCGGCCTGCGCGGGATCCGGGTGGACGACCCGGCGCGGGTGGGCGCCGCCTGGGACGAGGCCCTGGCGGCCGACCGGCCCGTCGTGCTCGAGGCGGTCGTGGACCCGGAGGTGCCGCTGCTGCCGCCGCTGCCCGCCGGGGAGTCGGTGAGCGAGCAGATGGTCGCCGGGTTGCAGCAGGAGGGGCCGGCCGGGGAGCGCGCGCTGCGCCTGCTGGAGGAGCAGCTCCGCCAGGAGCGCGACGCGCGCTGACCGGCCGGCCGCCGGCCCTCAGACCTTCGAGAGCAGCAGCTCGTCGATCTGGCCGATCGCCTCGCTCATCCCCTCGAACATGCCCATCTCCCCGAGCTGGGCCATCTGCTCCTCGGTGGCGAACCGGGACACCACGGTCATCCGGGTGCCGCCCGCGGCCTCGGCCAGCTCGACCCGCCCCTGGACGACCGGCAGGTCCGGCGACGGCGCCCCGGTCTCGTCGGAGAACCCGTCCTCGAACTCCAGCGAGCGGGGCTCGTCGACCGCGAGGACGCGCCACCAACCGTGCGCCTTCTCGCCGTTCGGGCCGGTCATGAAGTAGCGGGAGCTGCCGTCGACCGTGACGTCGTGCTCGGTGAACGTGGCCGGCCAGCCGGGCGGGCCCCACCACCGCTCCAGCTGGCGCGGGTCCGTCCACAGCTGCCACACCCGCTCCGGGGGAGCGGCGAACTCGGCGACGAGGGTCAAGGTCAGCTGCTCGGTGTCGGGCGTGGTGCTGACGACGGGCATGGCGGATCTCCTCCGGGGAGTTCGTCGAGGACCTGCTCGAGGCGGTCGATGCGGCCCCGCCACAGCTCCTCGAGGTTCCCGAGCAGCCGTGCGGCCGCCCGGACGGTGCCGACGTCGCCGCGGACGATCTGCTCGCGTCCGCGGCGGTGCTTGCTCACCAGCTGCGCCCGCTCGAGCACCGCCACGTGCTTCTGGACCGCGGCGAAGCTCATGTCGTAGTTGCGGGCGAGCACCGAGACCGACGCCTCCTGCTGGAGCACCCGCGTGACGATGTCGCGGCGGGTCGCGTCGGCCAGGGCGGCGAACACCCGGTCGGCGTCCGCCGGAGCCAGCTGATGTACAACCACAGGGTTGTACGTTACTCGGGACAGCGCGGCGCGCAAGAGCCGCGGGCGGTGAGGCAGCGCCCCAATTCCTCCGTCACCTCGCGTGGACGGGCATCCCCGGGGATGGCAGGGGGTCGCTCCGCTGGTCATCCCCCGGCGCGGGGCGCCAGTCGCACGCAGCAGCGGCCGGGCGCGGGATCGAGGACCGCCTGCAGGTCGGCGCGCCCCAGCTCCGCCACCAGGGCGCCCAGCACCTGCAGGTTCATGCCGCAGACCAGCGCGGTGTGGTCCCGGGCGAGCGCGTGGAACGGGCAGTTGGCCAGGACGACGGACCCGCCGTCGACCCGGGGCTCGTAGCCGCACCCGGCCAGGACGGCGAGCAGCCGGTCGGCGCCGTCCGCAGCGCCGGCGACCGCGGTGCTCGCGGCCAGCCGGCGTCCGGCGTCCGCCGCGGCCGCCTCCACCGCCGCCATCACCGGGACCCCCTCGGCGGCGGCCCGGGTGACCGCGTCGGCCAGGACCTGCCCCGCCGCGTCGTACCGCCGCTCCGGCACGCTGACGTCGAGCTCCCGCGCCGACCGCCGGTAGAGCTTCGCCGGTCGGCCGGCTCCAGGACCGCGCCGTCCGGACAGCCGGCGGTACTCGGAGTCGAGCAGCCCCTCCTCCACCAGGCGGTCCAGGTGGAACTTGGCCGTGTGCCGGGGCAGCGCCGTCCCGGCGGCCGCCTGGTCGCGGCTGACCGGCTCGTCCTGGGCGGCGACGAACCGGTACAGCCCCCGCCGGATGGGGTCAGCCAGCACGCTGACGCCGGCGATCCGCGCGGCCAGGTCGTTGTCGGTGTCCACGGTCGAATTCTAACGGAGAAGACTGTTGCCGTAAGAGCGCCGAGCTTCTATCGTTCCTCTCATCGTCCTTTAGAAGGAGGCAGCGATGACCGCCACCGCCGGAGTGGACGACGTCGCCGTCCTGCGCGGCACGGTGCGGCAGCCGGTCCGCCACGGGACCCCGGGCCCGGACCTCCGCCGCGCCGCCCGCGCCGCCGCCGAGTTCCTCGACGCGCTCGGGATCCGGCCCGACGGGCCCGACCTGGCGGACACCCCGCGGCGGATGGCCGCGGCCTACGCGGAGATGGTCACCCCGCGCCCCTTCGACCTGACGACGTTCGCCAACGGCGAGGGCTACGACGAGCTGGTCCTGGCCCGCGCCATCCCGGTGCAGTCGCTGTGCGAGCACCACATGCTGCCGTTCACCGGCGTCGCGCACGTCGGCTACCTGCCCGGCGAGCGCATCGTCGGGCTGTCCAAGCTCGCGCGGGTCGTGGAGCTGTTCGCCCGGCGTCCCCAGGTGCAGGAGCGGCTGACCGTCCAGGTCGCCGGCTGGCTGCAGACCCACCTCCGCCCCCGCGGTGTCGGCGTCGTCGTCGCGGCCGAGCACTCCTGCATGTCGCTGCGCGGCGTCCGCGCGGGCGGGAGCAGCACCGTCACGTCCAGCCTGCTCGGGACGCTGCGCGAGGACGCCCGCTCCCGGGCCGAGTTCCTCGGCCTCGCCACCGCCCACGCGACGCTCGGCGCCGCCTGGTAGACCCCGCCCCGGCTCGGAAGGAGACGTCATGCCCACGTCGTCGCACACGGTCGTCGTCGTCGGAGCCAGCCTGGCGGGTGCCACGACTGCCGTGGCGCTGCGGGAGGAGGGCTTCGCCGAGCGGATCGTCCTCGTCGGCGCCGAACGCCACCTGCCCTACGAGCGGCCTCCGCTGTCCAAGGGCTACCTCCTCGGCTCGGCAGCCCGCGAGTCGGTCTTCGTCCAGCCGGAGAGCTGGTACGCCCAGCACGACGTCGACCTGCGGCTGGGCGTGCGGGCCGACTCCCTCGACCTGGCCGGCCGGGAACTGGTCCTCGACACCGGCGAGCGGCTGCCGTTCGGGCAGCTCGTACTGGCGACGGGGGCGTCCCCGCGCCGGCTGGACGTCCCTGGCGCCGACCTGGTGGACCTCCAGTACCTGCGCACCCTCGACGACAGCGACCGGCTGCGCGCCGCGCTGCGCCCCGGGGCGCGGGTGGTCATCGTGGGTGCGGGGTGGATCGGCCTGGAGGTCGCCTCCGCCGCCCGCACGGCGGGTGCCGACGTCGTCGTCCTGGAGCAGGCCGCCGTCCCGCTGGGCGTCCTGGGGCCCGAGGTGGCCGGCGTGTTCGCCGACCTGCACCGGGAGCACGGCGTCGACCTGCGCGTCGGCGTCGGCGTCACCGCCGTCCGGCCGGCCGGACCGGCCGGCGGCACCGCCGGGGTCCTGGCACTCTCCGACGGCAGCGAGGTCGCCGGCGACCTGATCGTGGTGGGGGTGGGCGTCCTCCCGGAGGTCGGGCTCGCCCGCGGCGCCGGGCTGGCCGTCGACGACGGCGTCACCGTCGACGCGGCCCTGCGGACGTCGCACGGCGACGTCGTCGCCGTGGGGGACGTCGCCAACGCGGCCCATCCCCTGCTCGGCCGCCGGGTCCGCGTCGAGCACTGGGCCAACGCGCTGAACCAGCCGCGGACGGCGGCGCGGACGCTGCTCGGCCGGCCCGACGCCTACGACCGGCTGCCGTACTTCTTCACCGACCAGTACGACCTGGGCATGGAGTACAGCGGACACGCGGCCGCCGGCGACTACGACCAGGTGGTGCTGCGCGGGGAGCTGGCGTCGCGGGCGTTCATCGCGTTCTGGCTGTCCCGCGGCCGGGTCGTCGCGGCGATGAACGTCAACGTCTGGGACGTGACCGACGCGCTGCAGCGGCTGATCCGCAGCGGCCGGTCGGTGGACACCGCCCGGCTGACCGACGCCGACGTCCCGCTGGACGACCTCGTCGGCACGCCGGGGTGAGTCCTTGCCGGTCGTCGGCAAGATCGATCGGGGTCAGTTGACCGGTGACCGTCCTGTTCCGGCAGCAGCCGGGCGGGCGATGGTCGGGGCACGGCCTTCCGGCCGTCCTGACGCGTCCCGCCCGGCGGTACGCGCCCTCGGCACACCTGGAGAACACCCATGTCCACGGTCAGCACCACCGCACCGGTCCCCGCGACGGCGTTCGAGCCGTTCCGCGTCCTGCTCGAGACCCAGCGCGAGGAGTGTCTCCGGCAGCGTGAGCTGGCCCTGACCGAGGCCGCGGCCTCCGTTCCCGACCCGGTGGCGGTGAGCCGGGCCGCCACGCTGCTGCGCACGATCGAGGAGATCGACGCCGCCCTCGGCCGGATCGCCGCGGGCAGCTACGGGACCTGCGTGCACTGCGGATCCGCCATCCCGGAGGAGCGGCTGGAGTTCCGCCCGTTCGCCGCCGGCTGCGTGGCCTGCCACTCGCCGGCGCACTGAGCACCACCCTGCCCGCCGTCCCGAGGAGTGCCATGGCGCTGCGCCCTCCGCCCGCCGCTCAGCGCGAGCCGCTGCTGTCGGTGACCGCCCTGCCCGGGAGTTCCTGCGGGCAGGTGGTCGTCGAGGTCGCCGGTGAGGTCGACGCCTTCACCGCGCCACTGCTGGAGGCGTGCCTGCAGTCCCAGACCGACCGGCGCGGGCTCACCGAGCTCGTCGTCGAGCTCGACCGCGTGACCTTCCTGGGAGCGGCCGGGATCGCGTCGCTGGCCTCGGCGCACCGCCGTTGCCGGAGCAGGGCCGCCCGGCTGGTGCTCCGGTGCAGTCGCCGGAGGGTGCTCCGTCCGCTGCAGCTGACCGGTCTGAGCGAGCTGGTGTCGCTCGAGCGCCCCCTCCCGACGCGGCCCACGCGGGAGGCGGCGCGACCGCGGCGCCTCCCGCGGCGGGCCCCGGCCCGGTGCGGGGACGGCCGGACCGGGACGGGGCACGCCGGCGCCCACCGGCGGTCGAGGTCCTGATCGGACCGACCCCGCCGGCCGGGCCGGTGCCGGCCCGTCACCACCAGGCCGGCCCGGCCAGGCTCACAGTCAGTCCAGCAGGGCGATCGCCGTGGGGGCGTGCTCGGACCGCTCGGCGAGCTCCTCGAACTCGACCACGCCGTCGATCTCGGTGCCCATCGAGACGTTGGTGACCCGCTCCAGGACCACCTCGACGACGACCGGCACCGAGTGCTGGGCCATCAGCTTCTTGGCCTGCTCCAGCGCCGGCAGGATCTGCTCGGGCTCGGTCACCCGCAGCGCCTTGCACCCCAGCCCCTCGACGACCTTGACGTGGTCGACCCCGTACGCGCCGACCTCCGGGCTGTTGAGGTTCTCGAAGGACAGCTGCACGCAGTAGTCCATGTCGAAGCCCCGCTGGCTCTGCCGGATCAGGCCGAGGTAGGCGTTGTTGACCAGGACGTGCACGTACGGGATGCGGAACTGCGCCCCGACCGCCAGCTCCTCGATCATGAACTGGAAGTCGTAGTCGCCGGACAGCGCGACCACGGTGGCCTCCGGGCGCGCGGTCGCGACCCCCAGGGTGGCCGGCACGGTCCAGCCCAGCGGCCCGGCCTGGCCGGCGTTGACCCAGTGCCGCGGGTGGTACACGTGCAGCAGCTGGGCGGCCTGGATCTGGGAGAGCCCGATCGTGCTGACGTAGACCGTCTCCGGCCCGAACGCCCGGTTCATCTCCTGGTAGACCCGCTGCGGCTTGATCGGGACGGCGTCGAAGTCGGTCCGGCGCTGCAGCGTGCGCTTGCGCTGCCGGCAGGACTCCGCCCACTCCGCGCGGTCCGGCAGCTCCCCGGCCGCGGCCAGCTCCCGGGCCACCTCGAGGAAGGCCTCCAGGGCGGCCCGGGCGTCGGACACGATGCCGAAGTCGGGCGCGAAGACCCGGCCGATCTGCGTGGGCTCGATGTCGACGTGCACGAACGTGCGCCCGCGGGTGTAGGTGTCCAGGCCGCCGGTGTGCCGGTTGGCCCACCGGTTGCCGATGCCGAGGACGAAGTCCGCCTCCAGCATCGTGGCGTTGCCGTAGCGGTGCGAGGTCTGCAGGCCGACCATCCCCGCGGTCAGCGGGTGGTCGTCGGGGATCGTGCCCCAGCCCATCAGCGTCGGCACCACGGGGACGCCGGTGAGCTCGGCGAACTCGACCAGCAGGTCTGCGGCGTCGGCGTTGACGATCCCGCCGCCGGCCACCAGGAGCGGCCGCTCGGCGGCGCACAGCATCCGCAGCGCCTTCTCCGCCTGGGCGCGGGTGGCCCGCGGCGTCGCCACCGGCAGCGGAGCGTAGGTCTCCGGGTCGAACTCGATCTCGGCCAGCTGGACGTCGATCGGCAGGTCGATCAGCACCGGTCCCGGTCGGCCCGACCGCATGAGCTGGAAGGCCTTCTGGAACGCGCCGGGGACCTGCGCCGGCTCCAGGACGGTGGTGGCCCACTTGGCCACCGGCGCCGCGATCGCGCTGATGTCGACGGCCTGGAAGTCCTCCTTGTGCAGCCGGGCCACCGGCGCCTGCCCGGTGATGCACAGGATCGGGATCGAGTCGGCGGACGCGGAGTACAGCCCGGTGATCATGTCGGTGCCGGCCGGGCCGGAGGTCCCGATGCAGACGCCGATGTTGCCGGCGGCGGCCCGGGTGTACCCCTCGGCCATGTGCGACGCGCCCTCCACGTGCCGGGCGAGCACGTGGGTGAGCTCGCCCTGGTCGCGCATCGCGGCGTAGAACGGGTTGATCGCCGCGCCGGGGAGGCCGAACAGGTGGGTGACGCCCTCCCGCCGGAGGATCTCGACGGCGGCTCGGGCGGCAGTCATGCGGGGCATGGCGTGCTCCTCTCGAGAGGTCGGTCGGGGGTCAGCGGGGCGTCTGGCCGGAGAGCCGTTCCACCCCGCGGAGCAGCGCGGAGTGGTCCAGGCCGCCGTCCCCGTTGGCGCGGGCCGAGGCCATGAGCTGGCCGACGAGCGCACCCAGCGGCACGACGACCCCTGCCTCGCGGGCGGCGGAGGTCACGATGCCGAGGTCCTTGTGGTGCAGGTCGATCCGGAAGCCGGGGTCGAACGAGCGGGTGAGCATGTTCTGCTTCTTCTGGTCCAGCACCTTCGAGCCGGCCAGCCCGCCGCCGAGCACCTCCAGGGCCGCGGTGGTGTCCACCCCGTAGGCCTCCAGGAAGACCACGGCCTCGGCCAGGACCTGGATGTTGGCGGCCACGATGAGCTGGTTGGCCGCCTTGACCGTCTGCCCCGACCCGGCCGGGCCGACGTGCACGACGGTCTTGCCGACGGTGTCGAGCAACGGCTTGGCGGCGGCGAAGTCCTCCGGTGTGCCGCCGACCATGATCGACAGGGCCGCGTTGACCGCGCCCGCCTCACCGCCGGACACCGGGGCGTCGATCATCCGGAAGCCGCGCTCGGTGGCCTCCCGGTTGAGCTCGGCGGTGACGTCGGGCCGGATGCTGGAGAAGTCGATGATCAGGCTGCCGGGCTTGGCGGCGCTGAAGACGCCGCCGTCCCCGGTGAGCACCGCCTGCACGTCCGGCGAGTCGGGCACCATGACGGCGACGACGTCGGCGTTGGCGACCGCCTCCGCGGTCGAGCCGGCGGCCCGGCCGCCGGCCTCCTCCAGCGGCCCGGTGCGGTTCGGGGTGATGTTGTAGCCGACGACGTCGTGGCCGGCCTTGGCCAGGTGGACCGACATCGGGCTGCCCATGATGCCGAGCCCGATGAACGCGATGGTGGTCATGTCGCTGCCCTTCTCGAGTGGTGCGCGGGGACGGGGTGCGATGCCGCCGGGGCGGCGGGGTGGAACGAAGGCTCCCACTGCCCGCCGGGTCGCGGAGGACCGGCGGGCAGCGGGCTCGGTGCCCTCAGTGCTCGCTGCGCGGCCGGGTCGCGGGTGCCTGCGAGGTGCCGGGGGCGTCGGGCGTGCCAGGGGCGACGCCGCGCTCGTCCGGGACGGCGGCGATGACCGAGGCGCCCGGCCTGGTCCCCGCCCGGAAGTGGTTGAACACGAGGTTCAGCACGACCGCCACGATGGCCGCGGCGCTGATCCCGGAGTGCATGATCGTCGCGAACCAGGTCGGGAAGGCGTCCCAGAAGGTCGGGGCGGCGATCGGGATGATGCCGACGCCGATGGCCGTCGCCACGATGACCAGGTTCAGGCCGTCGCCGTACTCGACGCGGGACAGCGTCCGGATGCCGCTGGCGGCGACCGTGCCGAACAGGACGATGCCGGCGCCCCCGAGGACTGACAGCGGGATGGCGGCGACCACCCGGCCGACGACCGGCAGCAGACCCAGCAGGACCAGGATGACACCACCGGTGGCCACGACGTACCGGCTCTTGATCCGGGTCAGCGCCACCAGCCCGACGTTCTGGGCGAACGCACTGGCCGGGAAGGTGCCGAAGAACGGCGCGATGGTGGTGGAGAGCATGTCCGCGCGGAGCCCGTCGGCGACCCGGCGGGAGTCCACGGGGGTCTCCACGATCTCGCCGATGGCCAGGATGTCCGCCGTCGTCTCGGTCATGATCACCACGATCACGACGGTCATCGAGATGATCGCCCCGATCTCGAACGTGGGGCTGCCGAAGTGCATGAACGGCGGCAGCGCGACGAACGACCCCTCCCCGACGCCGGAGAAGTCCGCCTTGCCGACCACGGCGGCGACCACCGTCCCGATCACGATTCCGATCAGGATCGACAGCCGGGAGATCGCGCCCTGGAAGAACCGGCTGATCACCAGGATGATCAGCAGGGTCAGGCCGGCGAACCCGATGTTGCCCATCGAGCCGAAGTCGGCAGCACCCGCTCCGCCCTGGGCCCAGGTGAAGGCCACCGGCATCAGGGAGAGCCCGATCACCGTGATGATCGTGCCGGTGACCACCGGCGGGAAGAACCGGACCAGCTTGGCGAAGAACGAGGACAGCACCAGGCCGATCAGGCCGGCCACGATGATCGACCCGAAGACCGGGCGCAGGCCGCCCTCGCTGGCGATCGCGACCATCGTGGAGACGCTGGCGAAGGAGATGCCCTGCACGATCGGCAGCCGGGCGCCGAGCGGGCCGATGCCGATCGTCTGCAGGACGGTGGCCAGGCCGCTGATGAACAACCCGGCGGTCACCAGCAGCGCCAGGTCCGTGCCGGAGAGCCCGGCGGCGCCACCGACGATGAGCGGGGGCGCGATGACCCCGCCGTACATGGTCAGGATGTGCTGGGTGCCGTAGACCAGCAGCTGTCCGACCGGCAGCTTCTCGTCCTCGGGACGACCGGTGGTCCGGCGGCTCGTCCCGTCCGCCGACCTCGTGCGCAACGACATCTCGGCCTCCTCAGCAGAAGCCCGGCACGCCGTGCCAGGCCGAGCCGGGGTCGGACGCGTCGTCGCGCACGACGGTGGCCTCGATCAGCCCGTAGGGCCGGTCCGCGGCGTGGAACACCTCACCGGGGTTCTCCACCCCGAACGGCGAGAGGTCGACCAGGAAGTGGTGCTTGTTGGGTGCGGAAAACTTGATCTCGGCGACCTCGGGGTGCTGCTGGAGGACGGCCTGGCCCATGCCGTAGAGGGTCTGCTGCAACGCGTAGCTGTGGATCTCGGCGAACCGCTGCAGCAGCAGGGCCTTGATGGCGTCGTACGACTTGTCCCAGTCGACGTCGGTGTGGTCGTAGCGCCAGCGCGCGACCAGGGACGTCGCGAGGATGCGGTCGGTCGTCTCCGGGAGGGTCGTGTACCTGTCCTTGAGGAAGCCGTGGAACTCCGAGCCGGTGGACTTGAGCAGGGTCAGGTCGGTGAGACCCGAGACGACGTGCGCCCGCCGGTCGTCCCCGCGGCCGTCGACGTTGACGACGGTGGTCCGCACTCCCCCACCGGAGCGGACGAAGGAGTGGTCGTGCCCGGCCCCGTCGACCGGGATGCGCTGCCAGGCGTACTCCTCGATCTCGATGCGGGCGCCGTCGGCGGCCGGCGACGCCTCCAGGAAGTGGTCGCCGAGGGTGAGCCCGAACTCCTCGATCGAGCGGACGCCCTTCTCCTTGGCGAAGGCGAAGACCGTGTTCTTCTGCGTGTCGGTGGGCAGGACGTCCTTCTGGTCGCCGGTGACGTGCGCGTCGCCGAACCGGCCGCGCAACGCCGAGGAGACGTTGAGGTCGCGGATCTCGTGGCGCGCGGTGTCCCGGTAGACGCGGACGAGGCGGTTCTCCGCCTTGCCGTACTGGTTGGGGCCCAGGCTGATGGACATGGACGGTTCAGCTCCCTCGGTAGGTGGAGTAGGCGAACGGGCTCAGCAGCACCGGGACGTGGAGGTGCTGCTCGGGGTCGGCCACCAGGAACGCGAGGCTGACCTCGGGGAAGAAGCAGGGCTGGCCGGTGCGGGTGAAGTAGCCGGCGGTGTTGAAGACGAGCCGGTAGGTGCCGGGGCAGACGCGGTTGGGTCCCAGCGAGCGGACCCGCCCGTCGTCGTCGGTGGTGCCGGCGGCGAGGACGGCGGGCTCGCTGCCGACGACCTGCTCGAGCCGGACGAGCAGGCCGGCGGCCGGCTCGCCGAGCATGGTGTCCAGCACGTGGGTGCTGATCAGGCTCATGCCCCGACCACCCGGCGCAAGCGGAGCAGGGCGATCCGGCGGAGCTCGTCGGCGACGACGCCGGCCTCGGTCGCCTCGTCGTTGCCCAGCCGACTGCGGAGGGAGGCGAGGACCTCCTCGCCGGACCGGCCGGTGGCGCAGATGAGGAAGACCCGGTCGAAGCGGTCCTCGTAGGCGCGGTTGCCCTCGGCCAGCGCCCGCTGGACGGCGGCGTCCTGCTCGACCGCGGACTGCTCCTCCCGCGACCAGGCCGCCTCGGCGCCGTTCCCGACCGCCCGCTCCCCGATCCGGGGGTGCGCGGCCAGGGCGCGGTCCACGTCGGCCCGGGTGAACTGCCGGGCTGCCGCGTCGGCGGTGGCCAGCAGTGCGCCGAGGTCGGCGTACGGCCGGTTGTCCCGGACCGCGGTGGCCCAGGACGGGACGTCGCAGCAGGCCAGGAGCGCCGGAGTGACCTCCTCCGCCGGAGCGGAGTTGAAGTCGGGCAGATCCACGCAGACCCTCCTCTCGTGTGACGGAAGTAACTTTCCGCGCAGTGAGAAGGTTGTCAGGTGACCGGCGTCACGTCAACAGTTTGTTGAAGTTCTTGGCGGAGGGAGCTCGGCGATCGACCGGCCCGGGTCAGCCGTCGACGCGCTCCACCTGCAGGGAGACCCGGGTCGCGCCGTGCGCGAGGGCCGTGGCGAGGACCCGGCCGAGCAGCGGCAGGAGCTCGTCGTCCTCACCGGAGACCGTTGTCCCCAGCGGGCCGAACTCGCAGGTCAGTCCGGCCGTCTCGACGAGGCGCAGCGTCTCGGTGGCGTGCGGCGGCGGGGTCCCCTCGCCGACGAAGGGCTCGGTCGTGAACTCCGCTGCCAGCCGCATGGCGGGCACGCTACGCGGGCCTGCCCGTCCGCGGCAGGCGGCGAGGACCGGTCAGGCCGGGCGCGCGCGGCGGGCCAGCTCGGCCAGCGCCGGGACGTCGATGCCGACCCCGTCGACCAGCTCGCCCTCGTCCAGGGCACCGCAGTCCAGCCCGCGCAGCAGGAACCCGGCGAGGGCGATCGCGGTCGCCGGCTCGTCGAGGACCCCGGAGTCGCCGCCGCCGGTGTAGGCGCGCAGCCGGGCGGCCGCGGAGGCGAAGCCCTCGCGGTAGAAGGCGTAGGTCGCCAGGAAGCGGGTCGGCAGCTGGGCGGGGTGCATGTCCCAGCCCTGGTAGAAGCCCCGCTCGAGGGAGCGCCGGACCAGCCGGGCGTGCAGCCGCCAGGCCGCGTGCACCGCGTCCCGCCCGCCGACGGGCAGCACGTTGGTGGAGCCGTCGCTGAGCGCGACACCGGTGCCCGCGGCGGCCACCTGCATCACCGCCTTCGCGTGGTCGGCGGCCGGGTGCTCCATGCTCTGGTACGCCGCGGCGATGCCGCAGGACGCCGAGTAGTCGTAGGTGCCGTAGTGCAGGCCGGTGCACCGGCTCCCGGCCGCGTGCACCATCCGGGCGATCAGCGCCGTGCCGTCCCCGCCGAGGATGGCCTGCGGCGTCTCCACCTGGATCTCGAAGCGGAGCCGCCCGGCCGGCAGCTGCCGCGCCTGCTCGATCCGGGCGCACGCGACCACCATCGCCTCGACCTGGTCCACCGAGGTGACCTTGGGCAGGGTGACCACGAACCCGTCGGTGAGCGCGTCGCGCTCGGCGAGCTCGGCCACGAACAGGTCGAGGGTGCGCAGGCCCCGGCGACGGGTCGGCACCTCGAAGCTCTTGAAGCGGAGACCGTGGAACGGGGGCGCGGTGCCCGCCCGGACCGCGTCGGCCAGCGCTCGCGCTGCCTCCCGGACGGCGGCGTCCTCCTGCTCGTCGGGCCGGCGCCCGTAGCCGTCCTCGAAGTCGACGCGCAGGTCCTCGATCGGCTCGCGCGCCAGCTTGGCGGCCACCCGCGGGAGCAGCTCCTCGACGAGCGGCCCGGCCAGCCCGGTCGCCGTCGCCAGGTCGGCGGCCGAGCCGGCGTGCTCGTCCAGCGCCGACTGCGCCGTGCGGCCCCAGGTCGGCACGGTGTCCGGGCCGTACTGGTCGGCGGGGACGTACACCGTGTGGATCGGCTGCCGGCCACCCCGGTCACCGGGGTACTGGGCCAGCAGGGCCGCGTCCGCGGCAGCGAGCCGCTGGTCGAGCTCGCCGGCGAGGTCCTCGAGGTGCTGGCTCATCCGTCCCCATCTCTCCGTGTCCGTCGGCGTCCGGGTCCGCCGCCGGCGCGCGGCACCGGCACGTGCCGATGCCCTGGTCACCGCCGCGCTCGGGCGCGCCGGTGTGCTCCCACGGTGCGGGTGCGCTCGAGGGGGTCGCCGGTGGAGAGGCTCTCCGGACGACCACCGCGGACGACGACCGGTCCGCCCGGACCCGGTCGCTGCGCTGATCCCGCGCCGCGGACGCTAGTGACTGGCGGGCGGGACAACAAGGACGAGCGCGGATCGAGCCGCTGAGCTGCGGCACCGCCACCGAGGGACGACGTCGACCCATGAGCCGACCCGCACCGATCGTGATGACCCGCCGGTTCCGGATCCGGCCCGGGAACCCGTGGTGCACGAGGCTCTGGCCGTCTCCAGCCCGCGATCCGACAGTCCCCGAGCGGTGGTCACGGCTTCTGCCAGCGGGACTGCGCCCGCCGCAGCGGACCGGGCGCCACCCGGAGGACCCGAGGAGAGCACGATGATCCACCGCCACACCTCTGCGACCGACCGCAACCCCGACTCCGCGGTGGCGCGGCGCCGGAGGGTCCTGGGCCTGGTCACGGCCACCACGGCCGCCACTGCCGGACTCGCGGCCCTCGCTCCCCCCGCGAACGCGGACGTGCTCACGCCCAACGGCATCCAGGTCCACACCCGCGCGGACTGCATCGCGATCACCAACACCATCGAGCTGACGGCCTCGCCCGACCCGGAACGCGCCAGCGCCCGGGTGTTCCTCCGGGACGTCGCCACCGGGCAGGACTTCGCCGTGAGCGAGTTCCGCGGCGGCGTCCAGTACCCGGCCCTGGGATGGACCACCTACACGTTCGAGTTCCCCGAGTTCGGGCTCGGGGACGTCGACGCCCAGGTCTACGTCGAGTACTGGTGGCAGACCGATGCCGGCGGGTTCCTCCACGTCGGCGAGTGGCTCCCCGATCCGTGCTACGTGTGACCCCGGTCGCGGGGCTCATGGATGCAGCCTCCGCGGCGGCGGACCGGGCGGTCAGGGTCGGCCGCCCCCGGAGTGCCGGTCGAGGAAGCGGTACGCGTCGGTGGTGTCGACCCCCGGAGGGGACGCCGAGGTCATGCTGGGCGTGGTGGGCAGCGTCGCGAACAGGGACGCGTTCAGCCGCGGGCTCGGCAGCGCCCGGCCGGCCCAGCGCTGGGCGAGCGCGGCCGGTGGCGTACGGCAGCAGTTCTCGTCGGGGCAAGTCGAGGTGAACCGCTGGTCGGCGTCCATGCCGCGGAACCACTTCGCGTGGGGGAACGACGTGCCCACCGACAGGGAGAACGCGCCCCGCCCGGTGGTCTGGATGCTGGAGGTGCACCAGTAGGTGCCACCCGGCTTGTCGGTGAGCTGGTGGTACGGGCTGAACCGGTCCTCCACCGCGAAGACCCGCCGGGCGGCCCAGTACCGGCAGACCAGCTGGCCCTCGACGGTGCCCAGCGGATCACTCGGGAACCGCACGTCGTCGTTCTCGTACGCCTTGGCGATGGTGCCGGACTCGTGCACCTTCAGGAAGTGCACCGGGATGCCCAGGTGCTCGGTGGCCAGGTTGGTGAACCGGTGGGCCGCGGTCTCGTAGGTGACGGCGTAGGCGTCGCGGAGGTCCTCCACCGACAGCTCCCGCCGCTCCTTGGCGGCCTTGAGCAGCGGCACCGCGGTCGCCTGCGGGACGAGCAGGGCTCCGGCGAGGTAGTTGCTCTCCACGCGCTGGCGGAGGAAGGACTCGTAGTCTTCCGGCGGCCGATGGTCGAGGACGGCGCCCGCCAGCGCCTGCAGCAGGGTCGACCGGGGGTCGCGACCGGCCTCTGACTGGCGCGGCAGGTAGATGCGCCGGCCTTCCAGGTCGGTGAGGCTGCGGGTGGAGGCGGGCAGGTCGCCGACGTGGTGGATGGTGAACCCCAGGTGGCCGGCCAGGTCGGCCACGACCCGCTGGGACAGCGGGCCGCCGGTGTAGTCGACCGCGGCCAGCAGGGTGGCGGCGGTCGTCTCCAGCTCGGCCAGGTGGTTGCCCCGCCGGCGCATCTCCGCGCGCAGCGCGGTGTTCGCCCGGCGCGCCTGCTCGGGCGTCGCCGCCCGCTGCTCGTGCACCTTCTCCAGCTCGCTGAGCAGGGCGAGGACCGTCTCGATGGCCTGATCGGGCAGCGTCTTGCGCACCGCCAGCGGGGCCAGTCCGAGTGAGGTGAACAGCGGGCTGCGCTGCGCCCGCTCCAGCGCGATCTCCAGCTGGGCGCGGCGTGACCGCGGTGCCTGCGACAGCAGGTCGGCGACGTCCACGCCGAGCGCCCCGGCCACCGCGTGGAGCTCACCCAGCCGCAGTTCCCGCTTGCCGTTCTCCACCATCGACAGGTGCGAGGGCGCCCGCCCGAGACGGCCGGCGAGGTCGCTGAGGGTGAGACCGGCCGCGCTCCGCAGCTCCCGGACCCGCCGTCCGACCACCAGTGGGTCGTAGCTGTCGATCATCTGCGGATCTTCGCGGTGCGGGAAGAACCGGTCAAGTTCTCGTGGTCAACCCCTACTCGCCGTACTCCGCGCCCCGCAGGCTCATCGCAGCAAGGCAGTTCCCCGACCCGCAAGGAGCCCTGATGAGCCCGCACCCCACCCGCCCCGGCGACGCCGTCGAGACCGCCACCGACCTGGCGTTCGCCTGGCAGACCGACCCCCGCTGGGCCGGCATCCGCCGCGACCACACCGCGGAGGACGTCGTCGCGCTGCGCGGGCCGGTGGTGGAGGAGCACACGCTCGCCCGGCGGGGGGCGGAGCGGTTGTTCGAGCTGATCCAGGCCGCCGACGGGCAGGAGTGGGTCTCCGCGCTCGGCGCGCTCACCGGCAACCAGGCCGTGCAGCAGGTCCGGGCCGGGCTGAAGGCGATCTACCTGTCCGGCTGGCAGGTCGCCGCCGACGCCAACACGGCCGGGCAGACCTACCCCGACCAGAGCCTCTACCCGGTCGACTCCGTGCCGTCGGTCGTCCGCCGCATCAACAACGCGCTGCTGCGGGCCGGGCAGGTCGAGGCGGCCGAGGGCGGGGACCAGCGGGACTGGCTGGTGCCGATCGTCGCCGACGCCGAGGCCGGGTTCGGCGGTCCGCTCAACGCCTACGAGCTCATGCGCTCGATGATCGCGGCCGGCGCGGCGGGCGTGCACTGGGAGGACCAGCTGGCCTCGGAGAAGAAGTGCGGCCACATGGGCGGGAAGGTCCTGGTGCCCACCGGCCAGCACATGCGCACGCTCAACGCCGCCCGGCTGGCCGCCGACGTCGCCGGCGTCCCGTCGCTGGTCATCGCCCGGACCGACGCCCTCGCCGCGACGCTGCTGACCAGTGACCACGACGAGCGCGACCGGCCCTTCCTGACCGGCGAGCGGACGGCGGAGGGCTTCTACACCGTGCGCAACGGCCTGGACCCGGTCATCGCCCGCGGCCTGGCCTACGCCCCCTACGCCGACCTGATCTGGGTCGAGTCCGCCACTCCGGACCTGGAGCTCGCCCGGCGCTTCGCGGAGGCGCTGCACGCCGAGTTCCCGGACCAGAAGCTGGCCTACAACTGCTCGCCGTCGTTCAACTGGAAGAGCCACCTGGACGACGACCAGATCGCCCGCTTCCAGCGCGAGCTGGCCGCGATGGGCTACGCGTTCCAGTTCATCACCCTGGCCGGCTTCCACTCGCTCAACCACTCGATGTTCACCCTGGCCCGCGGCTACGCCGAGCGGCAGATGAGCGCCTACGTGGAGCTGCAGGAGGCCGAGTTCGCCTCCGAGGCCGACGGCTACACCGCCACCCGCCACCAGCGCGAGGTCGGCACCGGCTACTTCGACCGCATCGCCACCGCGCTCAACCCGGCCAGCTCGACCCTCGCCCTGGTCGGGTCCACCGAGTCCGAGCAGTTCCACTGACCCGCGCTCCCCCCCCCCCCACCCGAAGGAGCTCCGCCATGACCACGCTCGAGACCCCGCCCACCCTCTCCCTGCCCCCCGCCGCCGCCCCGCCCGAGCACCGGCCCCCGCACGGCCGGATCGACGTCCTCGGTCCTCGGCTGCCCCGCGGCGAGGAGGTCCTCACCCCGGAGGCACTCGACCTCCTCGCCCATCTGCACGACCGCTTCGGTCCCCGCCGCGCCGAGCTGCTCGCCGACCGGGCCCGCCGCAGGACGTCGGTCGCCAACGGCCGTGACCTGCGCTTCCGGCCGGAAACCGCGGCGATCCGGTCCGATCCGGGCTGGCGCGTCGCCGGCGCCGGGCCCGGGCTGGCGGACCGGCGGGTGGAGATCACCAGCCCGGTCGACCGCCGGTCGGCGACCGCCGCGCTCGGCTCGGGCGCGCAGACCTGGGTGGCCGACCTGGAGGACGGCACCAGCCCGACCTGGGGCAACGTCGTCGACGGGCAGGTCGTGCTCGCCGACGCCGTCCGGGGGTGGATGGGCGCCCCCGAAGGGGACGCCGCACCCACGATCATCCTCCGCCCCCGGGGCTGGCACCTGGTCGAGAAGCACCTGTGCGCCACCGACTCCTCCGGCCGCCGTACACCGGCATCGGCGTCGCTGGTCGACTTCGGCCTGTACATGGCCGCCAACGCCCGCGAACTGGTGAACCGGGGCTCGGGCCCCTACTTCTACCTGCCCAAGCTGGAGACCGCCGCGGAAGCGCGGCTGTGGGACGACGTCTTCACCGAGACCGAACGGGTGCTCGGGCTGGCCCCGGGCACCATCCGGGCGACCGTGCTGGTCGAGACCATCTCGGCGGCCTTCGAGATGGAGGAGATCCTCCACGAGCTGCGGGAGCACTGCGCCGGGCTCAACGCCGGCCGGTGGGACTACCTGGCGAGCATCATCAAGGAGTTCCGCGGCCGCGGGGCGTCCTGGGTGTTGCCGGACCGGTCGGCGCTGACCGTGACGACGCCGTTCATGCGGGCGTACACCGAGCTGCTGGTGGCCACCTGCCACCGGCGCGGGGCGCACGCGATCGGCGGCATGAGCACGGTGATCCCGGACGACCGGGACCCGGAGGGCACCGAGCGGGCGCTCGCCGGCGTCGCCGCGGACAAGCGGCGGGAGGCCGGGCAGGGCTTCGACGGCACCTGGGTGGCCCACCCCGCGCTGGTGCGCACCGCGCGGCACGCGTTCGACGGGGAGCTCGGCGGGGCGACCGACCAGCTCGGGCGGCTGCGGGAGGACGTCACGGTCACCGCCGCCGACCTGCTCGACGTCCGCGGGTCGACCGGCCCGGTCACCGACGAGGGGGTGCGGGCCAACGTCTCGGTCGCCGTCCGGTACATGGAGGCCTGGCTGCGTGGGATCGGCGCCGTCCCGATCGACGGGCACATCGAGGACGCCGCCACCGCAGAGGTCAGCCGGGCCCAGCTGGGGCAGTGGCTGGCGCACGGCACGACGACCACCGAGGGCACCCGGGTGACCCCCGGCTACGTCGAGCAGCTGCTGGACGAGGTCGTCGCGGCCCAGCCCCGCACCGCGGACGACCGGTTCGACGAGGCCGCGCGGCTGGTCCGGGCGGTCACGTCGGGTGAGGACAACCCGACGTTCTTCACCGTCCCCGGCTACGTGGGGCACCTGGTGGAGGCACCGCGCTGCTGACGCAGCCACCGCGCCGGCTGGAGGAAATCGGTTGCCTCCGGCCGGCCGGTGGGCGTCAGTAGGGAGCATGGCCGACATCCGGGGCTCCTACGACGACCTGTTCACCGCGGTGCCGACGGCGCTGGCGGTACAGCTGGACGACGGGGACGCGGATCTCGACCTCGCCGCACCTGTCGCCCGGTTCTGGCCCGAGTTCGCCGCGGCGGGCAAGGAGCAGGTGCTGGTGCGGCACCTGCTCGCGCACACCGCGGGCCTGCCCGACTGGAACGGGCCGATCGAGGAGCTCTACGACTGGCCGTCCGCCACGGCGCGGCTGGCCGGGCAGGAGCCGCTGTGGGAGCCGGGGAGCGCGGCGGGGTCCCACTCGCTCACCCAGGGCTTCCTCGTGGGCGAGGTCGTCCGCCGGCGGCGCACCCTCCCCCGGCACCGCCGTCCGGGTCCGGGACGGGAACAGCATGGCCTGGCGTCGGGCGCAGGTCCCCGCGGCGAGCGGCTTCGGCAACGCCCGCTCGGTCGCCCTCGTGCAGTCGGTGCTGGCCTGCGGAGGAGCAGTGGACGGGGTGCAGTTGCTGTCGCCGGCGGGCGCTGACCGGGCACGGGAGGAGCAGTTCGACGCGAGGACCGCCGGCTGGGCATGTCCGTCCGCTGGGGGCTGGGGTACGGCTTGTTCGGCAGCTCGCTCGGGTGGGGCGGCTGGGGCGGCTCGCTCGTCCTGGTCGATCCCGACAACAGGATGGCGGTGGCGTACGTGACGAACCAGATGCGCGAACCCGCGGACGACACCCGGGGGATGCAGCTAGTGACGGCCGCCTACGACGGGCTCACCGGCCTGCCGGCCTGATCGGCCGAGATCGAGATGTCACCTCGACCCCTCACCCGCTGCCGGTGGTGTCGCGGCCGGGAATCGTGGCTGCTCTCCGGCGGCCAACCTCACGCCGCGGTCGCGAACGGCTTGGCGCCACTCGGTCGGTACGACGGTGAACTCCCCTCGCGCCGTGGCGTCGAGCGCCTCGACCGCCACGTCGTCGGGTTCGGCTCCCTCGGTGGACATGCCCGACCGCACCAGCGCCGGGCACGACACCGTGACCGTGATCCTGCTGTCGGACAGCTCCAGTGCCGTCTGCTCGGCCACCGTCACCACCGCGTGCTTCGACGCGGCATAGGCGCCACCGCCGGGCCAGGTCGCCAGACCGGCGAGGGAGGCGGTGATGAGGATGTGGTGCGGCTGGTCGTCGGACAGCATGCGGGGGACGAACGCCCGTAACCCGTTGATCACGCCTCCGAGGTTGACGCCGATCACCCGTGCCCACTGATCGGGCGGGGTCAGCCACACCGGTCCGACGTGGCTGCCGGTCACCCCGGCGTTCAGGCACAGGACGCGAGCGGGACCTGCTACGTCGGCGAGCGCTTCGTTGTCATCCGGGCTGGCCACGTCCGTGACGACCGCGGTCGCCCCCACCTCGTGGGCGGTGGCCGTCAGAGCCGGGCCGTCGATGTCAGCGAGCACGAGGCGGGCACCGGCCTGGGCAAGGCGTCGGGCCAGAGCTCGTCCGATGCCACTGGCCGCGCCCGTGACCACGGCAGTCTCACCGGGCAGGTGCAGTCGGATCCCCTGAGGTCCGTCCTGCGCGGTGAGGTCCATGGTGGGCCCGGGTTCTTCAGTCAGGCCAGGCCGGTCTCGTCCTTGGCGGCGAGCAGGGCATCCAGGACCACGTCGCGCCGGGCGATGAGCTCGGCGACGTCGGTGCCTGCGAGCTCCTCGTCCACCCCGGCCGCCAGCTCCTGCACCAGCTCGGGCGTCAGGGTGACCTGCCCGAGGTCGCGCCACCACTCCTCCATCGGCGGGCCGAGGTGCTCCAGCATGTGCGCGATCCCGCCGTGACCGCCGGAGAGGTGCAGGTTGAGGAAGGGGCCGAGCACGGCCCAGCGCAGCCCCGGGCCCTGCGAGATGGCGATGTCGACGTCGCTGACCGAGGCCACTCCGCGCTCGACGAGGGAGAAGGCCTCCTGCCACAGCGCGGCCTGCAGCCGGTTGGCCACGTGGCCGGGCAGCTCCTGCCGCAGCCGGATCGGCCGCTTGCCGACGGCCGCGTAGAAGTCCATCGCCCGGTCGACCGTCTCCGCGGAGGTGCGCTCCCCCGGGACCACCTCGACCAGCGGGATCAGGTGGGGCGGGTTGAACGGGTGGCCGATCACCAGTCGCTCGGGGTGGTGCGGGCAGCCCCGCGCGATGGCGGTGGGCAGCAGCCCGGAGGAGCTGCTGGCGAGGACGACGTCCGGGCGCGCGGCGGCATCGAGGGCGGCGTACAGGTCGTGCTTGACGTTCTCGCGCTCCGGGCCGTTCTCCTGCACGAAGTCGGCGTCGGCCACCGCATCCGACGGGTCGGCGGTGAACGAGAGGCGGTCCTGCGATGCCCGCTCCGACAGTCCCAGCCGTTCGAGCACCGGCCAGTGGGCGGCCACGTCCGCGCGCAGCCGGTCCTCCGCTCCGGGGGCTGGGTCGGTGGCGGTGACGTCGAGGCCGTGGGCGAGGTAGTGCGCCGCCCAGCTGGCGCCGATGGTCCCCGTGCCGACGACCGCGACCCGGTCCACTCCTGCGACGCTCACGAGGTCCTCCTGGTGCTCGCCAGCCGGACCAAGGCCTGGCATCGGCTTCATCCGTCGTGGATGCCGAAAGGATGTCCGAAGCGCACGGGTCCGGCCACAGCAGACAGCCCCCGACCGGCCACCTCACTGGTCAGGACCTCGGGACCATGGATTCGCTGTGGGCGTCAGCCGGTGGTCAAGGCGGACTGCACGCGAGACCAGAGCGCCTCGTAGGCGGCAGTCGCGGAGCTGGCCGGCGCGAACGCCGGAACCGGTGCGCGCACGTCGGCCATCTGCTCGATCACCACCCGGTTCGGGATCGCCTCGGGGACGATGGACGCATGATCAGCGGGCAGCCGCTCGGTGATGTCGCGATGGGCCTTCTTGCGGCGGTCGACCATCGACAGGAAGCCCATCACCTGCGGCTTCCGCCCCGGCATAGTGTCGACGAAGTCGATGAGCTGGTCGTAGGTGCGCACCGAGAGCATGGCGGGGATCAGCGGGACGAGCAGCACGTCGCTGGCGTGGACGACGTTCTCCGAGACCAGGGACACGCTCGGCGGGCAGTCGAGGACCACGAGGTCGTAGTCCTCCTTCAGGGGCGCGAGCAGGCGGCGGATCCGGTCCGTGGGGCGCTTCGTGGAGTCCAGGTCCAGATCGAGGTTGCGGTAGCTGAAGTCGGCCGGCATGAGATCGAGATTGCGGAAGTCGGTTCCCCTGATCCCGTCGTCCAGGGTGCGCTCCCCCCGCACGAGGGCTTTGCCGCCGCCCTTCACCTTCGGTCTGCCCCGGAACAGGTACGTCGCCGAGCCCTGCGGATCGAGGTCCCAGAGGAGTGTGCGCAGACCGTCGCGAGCCGCGAAGTAGGCGATGTTGACCGCGGTCGACGTCTTCCCGACGCCCCCCTTGATGTTGTACGTGGCCAGGACCTTCACCGCGCCGCTCCTGCCATCGCGGTGGCCGGCGCGCTCCGGCGGGGCGTCGGCGAGGCCGTCCGGCTTTGCGCCGGCCGCCGCGGGAACCGTTCGAACGTGACGGCGGACCGTGCGCGCGACGCGTCCGGGTCCGCCTGCAGCCGGGTCGCGATCCCGCCCATCGCGAACATCGTCCGGGCAGAGGCGCCGTCACTGGTCATCATGTCGGTGGCAAGTGGGTAGAGCGCCTCGCCCTGGACCTCGCTGTCTTGGAACGTCCTGAGCACGTCCTGCAATGCCTTCAGCTCCTTGATGGCGACGCGGGCGTCGGCCGGATCCGTCGTCGGGGGGAAGGTCTCCATCAGGTAGCGCAGCTCCTTGGCCCGCTTGCGCAGGCCGTGCAGGTCCTCGGCGGGCGACGTGTCCGTGATCCGCGAGCCGCGGCGGAGCACACGACGATGCGCACGGTCGAGCCGTTCCACGACCACCTGGGCCGCGGTGGGGCCCGCACATGACTGCCCGTCCCAGGTCGCCGGGGCCAGCAGCGAGGCGCGCCATCGTGCACCTAACCGCTTGGAGCGCGGCGTCCGCAACCCGATCGCGAGCCTCTGCCGCTCGGCCGCACGGAGCCCGGTGAGGTGGCGCACCAGCGGTTCCACGTCCTTGCGCCGGCCGTTCGTGAGGCCAGCCGTCAGCGACGGGACTTGCTGGAGGAGGACGTCGAACCCGCGCGACGGCGTCGTGAGGTCGCCGAGCTGCTTCATCTGCGGCGTCACCAACGCGACCAGGTCGGGCGGCAGGACGTCACCGAGCAGTGTGACCGCCGAGCGACTGCGCCGGACCGCGACCCGGAGGTCGTGCAGGAACACGATGTCGACATCGCCGACCGTTCCGTCCACGGCGGCCTCCAGTTCACCGAGGAAGGACAGCAGCACCCTGGCCACCGCCGCGCAGGCGGGCGGACCGGTCTCCAGCACGGGCCTCGTGGGGGCGTCGGGATCGACTCCCGCGGCGCGGGCCGCCGGTCGCGCGACGGCGTCTCAGGCACCAGCCCCGCCGGGTGCGCGATGCGCGCGGCACACTCGGCGGCCGCACCGCACCCCCGCAGCGGGATCAGCCACAGGCCTCCGGGCAGCCGGTCGCGGCCGCCGGAGACGATGGCCAGGCGTTGGTCGACCACCCGCAGCACGGTCTTGCCCTCGAGGACCAGCAACCTGCCGGCGACGGCCGTCCCCGAAGCTTCGACCCTCGGCATGAGGGCGCGCACCCCGAGGACGGGCTCGAGGTGCGGGCGCAGATCGCCGGGCTGCGGTACAGCCGCAGGTCGATGCTGTCCAGCCACGTCGTGCGCGAGGCGACCGGTCGGTCCATGGCGACCGTGTAGCTCGCCGCCAACGCCGCCAGGGCAGCGTCTACTGCCGATGGTTGGGGGCCGGCCCAGAACGGGCCGCCGCCAGGATCGCTCACCGGCGTTCCTCTCGGATCACCGAGCTCGGCCGGGTGTCGCGCATTCTGTCGGTCGCACCCGGCCACCGGGGTGAGTCGCACCCGGCCACCGGGGTGAGACGCGCCCGGCAGCCGTCATCCCAGCTGACCTGTGCCGCCCGGTTGCTCCTCCGCCGCGCAGTCCACGACTGCGCGCGCCCCTGAGCCGGGTCCGACACCTCAGGGGTTCGCTGGTCGCAGCAGAAGGGCTGGATGAAAGGGTTCAAGCCGCTGAACTGCGGTGCTGCTCCCCCGATTGGACTCGAACCAATAACCCTGCGATTAACAGTCGCATGCTCTGCCAATTGAGCTACGGGGGAACGGCGGGCCTGGTGTCCCGCGCGCTCGTCGAGACTACCCCACGGCTGCCGGGGACCCGGGAGGGGGCCTTCGACGGGTCGCGGCGCGTCGCCGCCGGTAGCGTGCTCCCGTCCGCCCGATCATGGAGGTGCCCTCGTGGCCAAGCTGTCCTTCCTCGCCGGTCTCGGCGCCGGTTACGTCCTCGGTGCCCGGGCCGGGCGGGAGCGGTACGAGCAGATCCGCCGCATGTACCACCACGCCAAGGAGGACCCGCGGCTGCAGAGCGCGGCGGGGATGGCCCAGGCCCGCGCCGACGCGGCGGTCGGCACGGTCAAGTCGAAGCTGACCGGCCACCAGCCCACCACCGGGGGCTCGCGGTCCACCACCGGGGGCTCGCAGTCCACCGTGGGCGGCCAGCAGCCCCCGGTCGGTGGCCAGGGGCCGACCGTCCGCTGAGCCGGCCTCAGCGGCTCGGGTCGTCCGCGGCGACCGCGGCCGCCAGTCGCTCCCGCGCCACCCGGCGCGCCGCCGGGTCGTCCCGGTCGGCCCCGTCGTCGAAGACGACGCTCCACTCCCGCACCGGCTGACCCGGCACCCGCCGGGCGACGAGCAGCACCGACCCACCGCCGGGCAGCGGGTGCCGCTGGCTGGTGACCACGGTCCGGTCGACCCGGTTGCGCAGCACCGCGGGCAGCTCCCCCGCCTCCCGGAGCACGTGCCGGACGGCGGGCTCCCGGGCCTGCACGCCCGGTTCCACCTCGGTCAGCGCTGCGATGGAGAAGATGCCCCCGCCCGCGGCGTCGGCGGCCCAGCGGGCGGTGGCGACCTGGTGCCACGGCAGCAGGTCACCGGCGTCCGCGGCACCGGGGACGACGGTGCGCAGGCCCCGCGAGGTGGCCACCAGCCACCCGCCGTCGGCCCGCTCCCCCCAGGCCAGCACCCGCTCGTCGGGGTCCCCCGGGCCCCCGACGGCGGCGCGGACCGGCTGGGGCGGGCCCGCGAAACGCCGCCGCACCAGCCGGACGGCGGTGCCCAGCAGGCTCACGGGGTGAGCCCGCCCGCGGCCCGCTTGCGCAGCGAGATGGCCAGCTGCTCGAGGTCCATCAGCTGCTTGAACAGCTTCATGTACTCGTCGCCCTGCTCCACCGGGTTCATCCGCTGCAACCGGCCCTTGATCGCCGCGATCCGCCGCACCGTCACCAGTTCCTGCAGCCGGGCCATCAGCGCGTTGACGTAGGAGGCGTCGTTCTCGCCCACCGACCGCAGCGGCTCGACCGCCAGCGCGGTGAGCATCGCCCGCGCCGTCTCCCGGTCGCAGTGCTCGCCGACCTGGTCGATCCACGCGGCGCCGGAGACGGTGGCGCCCGCCGCTCCCCCGGCGGCGGAGATGGCCGCGGCCACGGCCGAGTAGTCCGGGTGCGTGTAGTCGGTCGCCGCGACGTCGTCGAACGCCGGGCCAGCGATCTCCGGGACCTGCAGGGCCGCCTTCACCGCCTCGCGCTCCACCTCGATCGCGACGTCGTCCGGGCTCTTCCGCGGCGTGCGGGACCGCGGCCGCTCGGCGGTCTGCCCGCCGTCGGTCAGCCGGCGCACCCGCTGCACGACCTCGGTCTCGTCGGGCAGGCCGAGCAGGCCGGCCAGCCGCCGGGCGTAGGCGGGGCGCAGGGCGTGGTCCTTGATCTGCGCGATCAGCGGCGCGGTCTTCTCCAGGGCGGCGACCCGGCCCTCCACGGTGTCCAGGTCGTACTCCCGCAGGATCGTCTGCAGCACGAACTCGATCAGCGGGGTGCGCCGGGCGATGAGGTCGCGGACGGCGGCGTCCCCGTGCGCCTGGCGCAGCTCGCACGGGTCGCGGCCCTCGGGCTCGACGGCGACGAAGGTCTGCGCGACGAAGCGCTGGTCCTCCTTGAACGACTTCATGGCCGCGGCCTGGCCCGCCGCGTCGCCGTCGAAGGTGTAGACGACCTCGCCGCGGAACTCGTCCTGGTCCATCAGCAGCCGGCGCAGCACGTTGATGTGCTCCGCCCCGAACGCCGTCCCGCAGGAGGCCACCGCCGTGGTGACGCCGGCGACGTGGCAGGCCATGACATCGGTGTAGCCCTCGACGACGACGGCCTGGTGGCTGCGGGCGATGTCCCGCTTGGCCCGCTCGACGCCGTAGAGCACCGAGCTCTTCTTGTACAGCGGGGTCTCAGGGGTGTTCAGGTACTTCGGACCGGGGTCGTCGTCCATCAGCTTGCGGGCGCCGAAACCGATGACGTCGTTGGTGAGGTCGCGGATCGGCCAGACCAGCCGGCGGTGGAACCGGTCGATGAGGGTGCCGCGGGAGGACTCCTTGGCCAGCCCGCCGGTGACCAGCTCGGCCTGCGTGTAGCCCAGCCCCCGCAGGTGCCGGGTGAGCACGTCCCAGCCGCCCGGGGCGTAGCCGCAGCCGAAGTCCAGGGCCACCTGCCGGTCGAAGCCCCGCTCGGCGAGGAACTGCCGGGCCGGCGCGGCCTCCGGCGTCATCAGCTGCTCGGCGTAGAACTGCGCCGCCGCGGCGTTGGCCGCCACCAGGCGCGCCCGCTGGCCGGCGCCGGCCCGGTCGGGGCCGCCGGTGGGGCGGCCGCCGTCGTCCTCGTACTGCAGCTGCACGCCGGCCCGGCCGGCCAGCAGCTCCACCGCCTCGGCGAACGACAGGTGGTCGATCTCCTGGATGAAGCGGATGACGTCCCCGCCGACCCCGCACCCAAAACAGTTCCCGGTGAGGATGTTGTCCTCGAGCGTGAACGCATGGGTCCCCGGGACCTCGGCGCAGAAGACCTCCTCGACCCGGTCGCTCCACTCGACCGACTGGACGACCCAGTTCTTGCGCTCGAACTTCTTCTCGTTGGCGAGGTACCGCGCACGGTGCTGCTGCAGGAGGAAGAAGGACTCCGGCAGTCCCTTGGTCATGAAGCGGACGTTGTAGATGTCGCTGGGCACGCCATCGATGCCCACGCGGGTCTGCTTGGCGACACCGAAGGTGCCGATGCCGAGCCGGGTGCACAGCGTGCGCACGTACTCCAGGTCAGCCGGGTCGGCCGAGTTGAGGACCGCATCACCGTCGTCCGCCACGCACCCGTCGGCGGCGAAGTACCCAGCGAGCCATCCGAGGAGGTAGGAGGCATCCTCGTCGAGGGCCGGGCGCTCCTCCTTGAAGTACGCGGGCAGACCGTAGAAGCGCGTCCCCCGTTCGTCGGACCAGGAACGGCAACCCTCGAAGAACCGGGCGAGCTCGGCGTCCTTCTCGCCGTACAGCACGGCGATCGAGCCGGCCCCTGCCCGGGTGCCGTCGCCATAGACGAGCCCTCGCGCGACGCCGAACGGCGAGGGCCGGGTGGCCGGGTTGAGCACCCGGCTCACCGGGAACGAGTGCGACAGCCGGTCGCCGGGGCGGAGGTCTTTGGTGAGCTTCTCGCGGCGCTGCTGGCGCAGGGATCCGGAGGGGACGAACCAGCGGTGCTCGTCGGTGGCGTGCAGCAGCTTCGTGCGCTCGTTGCGGGTCACCGTCACGCGCATCAGCCGCTGCACGCCGTAGCTCTGGAACGGGGCCTCGACCCAGCCGCCGTCGCCGTTGAGCACGCGCACCGTCCGGCCGGCGAGCTCGCGGATGGGCACGGTGCCGTCCTCGGTGAGGACGCCGGTCTCCCCCGCCAGGCAGTGGTAGAGGCCGCGTGAGGGGGTCACCTGGAACGACGGGGACTTCTCGTCGTGAAAGGGGCACAGGCCCTTGAGGCTGCCGCCACCCGCCCGCTTGAGCTGCAGGTGCTCGCCGATGATGTCGTCGATCTTCGACCGCTCGCGGACCAGCGCGATGTCCGCGGCCCGGATGCGTCCTCGCCCGGCCATCAGCTGCTCCCGCCGATGACCGCCGCGGTGGTCGCCCCGACGACGACCGCGGTGTTCCGCCGGGTGATCACCAGCTCCACCCACAGCAGGAACACCTGCGTGGCCAGCGGCAGCCCGGCGTCGGCGGTGAGCGTCGGCCGCGGCGACCAGCCGCCGGTCGTGCCGCTCTCGGCGACGGTGCGGCCGCCGGCGGTGTAACGGTGGGTGCCGTGCCAGTAGGAGAGGCTGGTCATCTCGACCACGGCGCCGTCCAGCTCCAGCTCCCAGGTGCCCTTCCACAGCGACGTCTGCCGGGCGCTCAGCCGGGCGCTGGACTCGAGGTCGGCCTCCCAGCGGGCGGTCAGCTCCCGGCCCTGCTTCCCGAAGACCCAGGTGCGGTCCCCGACGACGGCCGTGGCGGACTCCTTCCAGTTCGATGCGTGCAGCGTCGCCACCACGGCGCCCCCGGACAGCACCGGGACGACACCCTTCGCGACGCCGGCGGTCCCGGCCTTGCCCAGCTCGAGCACGGTCCCGTCCATCAGCCGATCCCCGGGGCGCCGGCGACGCTCTCACCGGTCGTGCGGTAGAGCAGGTAGGCGGCGGTCTCGCGGAGGATGTACCGGAACTGGGTGGCGCGGGTCTGCACCGCGGGGCCCTGCCGGGTGGGTGAGCTGGTGGCGGCCAGCCCGGCGTCCTCGGCCATCCGCTCGGCCCGCATCGCGTGCCACGGGTCGGTGACCAGCACGACGGAGGACCAGCCCCGGTCGGTGAGCGTCGTCGCGACCGCGCGCATGCTCTCCAGCGTGTCGACGCCCTGGGGGACGGCGAGCAGCCCGTCGGCCGGGACGCCGGCCTGCGCCAGGTAGTCCCGGCCGGCCTCCGCCTCGGTGAACGCGTCGCCGGCGGCCTTCCCGCCGACCGTAACCACCACCGGCGCCACACCCTCCTCGTAGAGCCGCAGGGCGTGCTCGAGCCGCGCCTCGAAGATCGAGGACGGCACGCCGTTGTACTGCGCCGACCCCAGCACCACGATCGCGTCGGACTGCGGTCGGGCGTCCTGCCGCGCGGTCCACCAGATGGCCAGCCCGGTGGAGGCGACCAGGAGGACGGCGGCGGCCAGCACCGCCCCCACCACTCGTCCGACCCACGCCACGCGTCATGGGTACCACGCCGGGCTGACGGCAGTGCGCCCCCGGGGAGGGCGTGCCGCGCCGGCCGGTCAGCCCGCCGGGGTGACCGCCGCCCGCCCGGCCTCCAGCCGGGCCACCGGCACCCGGAAGGGCGAGCAGGAGACCTCGTCCAGGCCGATTCGGGCGAAGAAGTGCACCGACTCCGGATCACCGCCGTGCTCCCCGCAGACGCACAGGTGCAGGTCCGGCCGGGCGGCCCGGCCCTCGGTGACGGCCAGCTCCACCAACCGTCCGACCCCCGAGCGGTCCAGCGTCTGGAACGGCGACACGTCGAACACGCCGGCCTCCAGGTAGGCGGGGAAGAACGCGGCCTCCACGTCGTCCCGGCTGAAGCCCCAGGTCATCTGGGTGAGGTCGTTGGTGCCGAAGGAGAAGAAGTCGGCGCAGGCGGCGATCTCCCCGGCGGTCAGCGCGGCCCGGGGGACCTCGATCATCGTGCCGATCGGGACCGGCAGCTCCAGCCCGTGCTCCTCGCACACGTCGGCGATCACCGCCTCGGCCTCCGCGCGGACCAGGTGCAGCTCCTGCAGGGCCCCGACGAGCGGCACCATCAGCTCCGGGCGGGGGTCCCCGCCGGCCCTCAGCCGCGCGCACGCCGCCTCCATCACCGCCCGCACCTGCATCGCGTAGAGCCCGGGCACGACCACGCCCAGGCGCACGCCGCGCAGCCCGAGCATCGGGTTCTGCTCGTGCATCCGGCGGACGGCGGTCAGCAGCCGCAGGTCCGCCTCGTCCGGCTCGCCCTGGTCCTCCGCCCGGGTCACCCGCACCGACAGCTCGGTGAGGTCGGGCAGGAACTCGTGCAGCGGCGGGTCCAGCAGCCGGATCGTCACCGGCAGCCCGTCCATCGCCTCCAGCACCTCCAGGAAGTCCTGGCGTTGCAGCGGCAGCAGCGCGTCGAGCGCCGCCGTCCGCTGGGCGTCGTCGACGGCGAGGACGAGCTGCTCGACCAGCTCCCGCCGCTCCCCCAGGAACATGTGCTCGGTGCGGCACAGCCCGATGCCGACCGCGCCGAACCGGCGTGCGCGGGCGGCGTCGGCGGGGGTGTCGGCGTTGGCGCGCACGCCCAGCCGGCGGCGGGTGTCGGCGTGCCCGAGCAGCCGGTGGACGGCGCGGACGACGTCGTCGGCGTCGTCCGACGCGGGGTCCAGCTCGCCCTCGACGTACCGGACGACGGTGGACGCCTCCACCGGCACCTCCCCCAGCCACACCCGCCCGGTGGAGCCGTCGACGGAGATCGTGTCGCCCTCGCGCACCACCGTGCCGCCGGGGGCGGTGAACCGCCGGGCCCGCGGGGCCACGTCGAGCTCCTCGGCGCCGCAGACGCAGGTGCGGCCCATGCCGCGGGCCACGACGGCGGCGTGGCTGGTGCGCCCGCCGCGGCTGGTGAGCACCCCGCGGGCGGCGATCATCCCGGCCAGGTCGTCGGGGGTGGTCTCCCGCCGCACCAGGACGACGTCCTCCCCGCGCTCGGCCCACTCGACCGCCGTCTCCGAGGAGAACACGGCCTTGCCGACCGCCGCGCCGGGGCTGGCGTTCATCCCGGTCGTCAGCAGGACGGCGTCCCCCCGGTCGGCGAACCGCGGGAACATCAGCTGGGCCAGCTGCTCGCCGTTCACCCGGCGCAGCGCCTCGTCGAGGTCGATGAGCCCCTCGTCGACCAGCTGGGCGGCGATCACGAACGCCGCCGCCGCGGTGCGCTTGCCCACCCGGGTCTGCAGCATCCACAGCTTGCCGCGCTCGATGGTGAACTCGATGTCGCACAGGTCCCGGTAGTGCTGCTCCAGCCGGCGCATCACCTCCCGCAGCTCGGCGAACGAGCGCGGGTCCAGCTCGGCCAGCTCGGCCAGCGGCACGGTGTTGCGGATGCCGGCGACGACGTCCTCGCCCTGGGCATCGGCCAGGTAGTCGCCGTAGATCCCCGGCGCGCCGGTGGCCGGGTCCCGGGTGAACGCGACGCCGGTGCCGGAGTCCTCCCCCAGGTTGCCGAAGACCATCGCGACGACGCTGACCGCCGTCCCGCCGTCAGCGGGGATCCGTTCCTGGCGGCGGTAGAGGACGGCCCGGTCGGCGTTCCACGAGTCGAAGACGGCGGTGATCGCCAGCTCCAGCTGCTCGCGCGGGTCGGCCGGGAACTCGCGGCCGGTCTCCTCGCGGACGATCGCCCGGTAGGCGGCGACCAGGTCACGCAGGTGCGCGACGTCCAGGTCGACGTCCCGGGACACCCCCTGCACGGCCTTCGCCTTCTCCAGCGCGTCGTCGAAGTGCTCGTCGTCGATGCCCAGCACGGTGTGCCCGAACATCTGCACCAGCCGCCGGTAGGAGTCCCAGGCGAACCGCTCGCTGCCGGACTGGCGGGCCAGCCCCTGCACCGAGGCGTCGGTCAGCCCGACGTTGAGGACGGTCTCCATCATCCCGGGCATCGAGTGCGCCGCCCCGGACCGCACGGAGACCAGCAGCGGGTCGTCCGGGTCCCCGAGCCGCCGGCCGAGGGTCCGCTCCAGCGCGGCGAGGTGCTCCTCCACCTGGGCGGCCAGCCCCGGGGGCGGCGCGCCGTGGGTGAGGTACCAGCGGCAGGCCTCGGTGGTGATCGTGAAGCCCGGCGGCACCGGCAGGCCCAGCCGGGTCATCTCGGCGAGGTTCGCGCCCTTGCCGCCGAGGAGTTCCTTCTGGTCCATGGAGCCCTGGCTGAAGTCCTGCACCCAGGTCCTGCCGTTGCCGACGCTCGACATCGCCCCTCCCGGGGCCACCGCGGGCCGGCGCGGACGGGACCGTCCGCGACGGCGGGCACCCCGGTGTGCCCCGGTGGCGTGGCTCCAGGGTGGCCCGCCGGGGCGCGGCACACCAGGGGCGGAGGGCTCAGTCGGCCAGCCGGGTGCCGCAGACCTTCGTGCCGCCCTCCGGGACGACGGTGAGCTCGGTCTCCACGGGACCGCCGCCGTCGTCCCAGCGGACCGTGACGTACTGCACCGGTGCCCCGGCGAGCTGGCCGCCGCGCGACCCGACGACCTCCGGGGTGCCCGGCTGCAGGAACTCGTCGGCCAGCTCCGCGGGAGGGACGGTGGCGCGGACGTCGTCGCAGACGAGCGTGTAGGCGGTCTCGACGTCGCCCTGGGAGAGCGCGGCGGTGAAGACCGTCGCGACCTCCTTGGCCTGGTCCTGCGCCGAGCCCTTGAACACGCTCATCAGGCCGACCATGACCACGGCGACCGCAACGGTGCCGCCCAGCATGGCGATCAGCAGCCCGGTGCGCCGGCGCCCCTCGCCGGTGTGCAGCGGCTCGGGCCGGTCGTCGTAGAGGAACGGGCCGTTGCTCATGGCTCGACTCCGGTCATCCGCCACTCACCAGCAGCTCGGCGCCCACGGGGGGACGCGGGTCGTCACGGTCGTCGAGCCAGCCCTGCGGCAGCGCGACGGGCCGGGGCTGGCTGGTGCGCCCGCGCGGGGCACCCAGCACCGCCTCGGGGTAGGGCTGGTCGGGGATGCGGTCCAGCAGCCCGGCCAGCTCGTCCAGCCCGGACACCATCGCCAGGGAACGGCGGACGTCGGAGCCGACGGAGAAGCCCTTGAGGTACCAGGCGACGTGCTTGCGGAAGTCGGTGCAGCCGTGCAGCTCGCCCTGCTCCGCCGACAGCAGCGTGGCGTGCCGGTGCATGACCGCGGCCACCTCGCGCAGCGTCGGCAGCGCCCGGCGGGTGTCGCCGGCGAAGGCGGCGGCCAGGTCGCCGAACAGCCAGGGCCGGCCCAGGCACCCCCGGCCGACGACCACCCCCGCGCAGCCGGTCTCGGCGACCATGCGCAGCGCGTCGTCGGCCTCCCACAGGTCGCCGTTGCCCAGCACCGGGATGTCGACGTGCTCGACCAGCCGGGTTATGTACGACCAGTCGGCGGTGCCGCTGTAGAGCTGGTCGGCGGTGCGCCCGTGCAGGGTGATCGCCGCGGCGCCCTCGTCCTGCGCGATCGCGCCGGCCTCCAGGTAGGTGACGTGCTCGGCGTCGATGCCGATCCGGGTCTTCACGGTCACCGGGACGTCGCGGGCGGCGCGGACGGCCGCGCGGACGATGTCGCGGAACAGCACCCGGCGCCACGGCAGCGCCGAGCCGCCGCCCTTGCGGGTCACCTTGGGCACCGGGCAGCCGAAGTTCAGGTCGATGTGCACCGGGCGGGTGCCGGCGACCCGCTCGTCGACCAGCATCTCGACGGCCCGACCCACGGTCGCCGGGTCGACGCCGTAGAGCTGCACGGAGAAGGCGTCCGCCTCGCCGGGCGTGGCCCGGACCATCTGCAGCGTCTTCTCGTTGCGCTCCACCAGCGCCCGGGTGGTGATCATCTCGCACACGTACAGGCCCGCCCCGAACTCGCGGCACAGCGTGCGGAAGGCCGGGTTGGTGATGCCCGCCATCGGCGCCAGCACCACCGCGGGGTCGACGGTCAGCGAGCCGAGCTGCAACGCCGGCAGCGCCGTCGCGCGCTCGAGGGTCCCGCTGGTCACGTCGTCCAGAGTAGGTGCCGCGGCCGAGTGCCCGTGATCACGTACGCCCTCCCTGTCGGAGGGAGCCCTATCGTCCGCCCATGGAGACGACCCTCACCGCACCGATCGACTGGACGGGCCAGCTCGTGGAGCAGCTCGACTGGCACTGGTCCGGCCACCTGCGCCCGCGGCTGGAGGGGCTCACCGACGACGAGTACCGCTGGGAGCCGGTGGCCGGCTGCTGGAACGTCCGGCCGCGGGGCACCAGCACCGCGCCGATGGCCGTCGGCGCCGGCGAGTTCACCATCGACTTCGCCGTCCCCGAGCCCGATCCCGCGCCGGTGACCACGATCGCCTGGCGGATCGGGCACCTCGTCGTCGGCGTGCTCGGCGGCCGGGCGGCCAGCCACTTCGGCGGGCCGCCGTTCGACTACCCCACCCACGACTACCCGGGTGACGCCGCCACGGCCCTCGCCCAGCTCGACGCCACCTACGCGGCCTGGATGACCGGCGTCCGCGGGCTCAGCGCGGAGGACATGCGCCGGGCCGTCGGCCCGGCCGAGGGCCCGTTCGCCGAGCACCCGATGGCCGAGCTGGTGCTGCACATCAACCGGGAGGTGCTGCACCACGGCGCGGAGATCGCGCTGCTGCGCGACCTGTACCGCTGGCGGAGCTGACCCTCAGCACCCCGGCAGACGGGCGCCCAGGTAGGAGACGACCTGGTCGAGGCCCACCCGTTCCTGGGCCATGGTGTCGCGCTCCCGCACCGTCACCGCGTCGTCCTCCAGGGTGTCGAAGTCGACTGTGAGGCAGAACGGGGTGCCGATCTCGTCCTGCCGCCGGTAGCGACGGCCGATGGCGCCGGCGTCGTCGAAGTCGACGTTCCAGCTCTTGCGCAGCTCCGCGGCGAGGTCGCGGGCCTTGGGCGACAGGTCCGCGTTGCGCGACAGCGGCAGGACGGCGGCCTTGACCGGCGACAGCCGCGGGTCCAGCCGGAGCACCGTGCGGGTGTCGACGCCGCCCTTGGCGTTGGGCGCCTCGTCCTCGGTGTAGGCCTCGACCAGGAACGCCATCAGCGACCGGGTCAGGCCGGCCGCGGGCTCGATGACGTACGGCGTCCACCGCTCGCCGCTGGCCTGGTCGAAGTACGACAGGTCGGCGCCGGAGTGCTCGCTGTGGGTCTTCAGGTCGAAGTCGGTGCGGTTCGCGATGCCCTCGAGCTCGCCCCACTCCGAGCCGGTGAAGCCGAACCGGTACTCGATGTCGACGGTGCGCGTCGAGTAGTGGGACAGCTTCTCCTTCGGGTGCTCGTAGTGCCGCAGGTTGTCCCGGGAGATGCCCAGGTCGGTGTACCAGCGGGTGCGCTCGTCGATCCAGTACTGGTGCCACTCCTCGTCCGTGCCGGGCTGGACGAAGAACTCCATCTCCATCTGCTCGAACTCACGGGTCCGGAAGATGAAGTTCCCGGGGGTGATCTCGTTGCGGAAGGACTTGCCGATCTGGCCGATGCCGAACGGCGGCTTCTTCCGTGCCGCGCCCATGACGTTGGCGAAGCTGACGAAGATCCCCTGCGCGGTCTCCGGGCGCAGGTAGTGCAGGCCGGACTCGTCCTCGACCGGGCCGAGGTAGGTCTTCAGCATCATGTTGAAGTCGCGGGGCTCGGTCCACTGGCCCTTGACGCCGCAGCTCGGGCAGGAGATGTCGGCCAGGCCGTTCTCCGGCGCCCGGCCCTTCTTCTCCTCGAACTCCTCCTCGAGGTGGTCGGCCCGGAACCGCTTGTGGCAGTTCGTGCACTCTGTCAGCGGGTCGGTGAAGACGCCGACGTGACCGGAGGCGACCCACACCTGGCGGGGCAGGATCACCGAGGAGTCCAGGCCGACGACGTCGTCCCGCCCCTGGACGACGGTGCGCCACCACTGCTTCTTGATGTTGTCCTTCAGCTCCACGCCCAGCGGCCCGTAGTCCCAGGCCGAGCGCGTGCCGCCGTAGATCTCACCGGACGGGAAGACGAACCCCCGGCGCTTGCAGAGGTTCACCACCTTGTCCAGGCGGGCGGGGTCGGCGGTGCGGGGGGCGGTCGGGGTGTCGCTGGGCACGGGGGCTCCATCCGGCTGGCGGTCGGCGGTCCACCCAGACGTTAGTCGCCGCCCCTCGCGGCCCCGCCGTCGCACCGGCGGCTCACCCGCCGGCGAGCGCGGTGACCACGGTGGCCAGCCCGGTCACCATGACCAGGCACAGGGTCATCACCCGGAACGGGCCCCGGGGCACCCGGCCGGCCCAGGTGTTGCCGAGGGCGTTGCCCAGCACGGCGCCCGGCAGCCAGCACAGCAGGAGCAGCCCCACCCGGCCCAGGTCCAGCTCGCCGGCCAGCCCGATCAGGGCCAGGGCGAGGGCGTTGCAGACGATGAAGTACACCGCCAGGTCGGCCACGAACTGCCGCGGCGCGACGTTCTGCCGGGAGAGCAGGACGACCGGGGGCGGGCCGTTGAGCGACGTGGTGATGCCGAGGAAGCCGCCCAGCATCCCCGCGCCGCCCGTGGCGAGCGGAGGTACCCGGGTGGCGTCGCCGGCCGATCTCGCCCCCGCCGGACCGAGCAGCAGGAACGCGGCCACCACGACCGCCACGCCCCCCGCCGTCACCTTCAGCGCATCCCCGCTGACCACGTCCCGGACGAGATGGCCGAGCAGCAGGCCGGGCACGGAACCGGCGACCAGGTACGCCGCCCGGCGCCGGTGCACCGACGCGTGCATCCGGGCGACCGTCGCCAGCCGGGTGAGCAGCCCGATCGTGAGGTTGACGACGACGACGTCGGTCAGCTCCATCCCCAGCAGCAAGAGCAACGGCGCGCAGACCAGGGAGAAGCCGAACCCGGTGACGCCGCCGAGCAGGCTCGCACCGACGACCACCGCCGCGCCGGAGAGGAGCAGCGTCAGGTCCACGCCTCGTCCGTCAGGTACGCGCCCGGCTCGTCGACCGCATGGACCCACACGGGGGCGCCGGCGATCTTCGCCTCGGGGGCGGACAGCGCGCGGCGGTAGGCGCCCACGCCGTCCCACGTCGTCCAGAGGGCGCACAGCGAGTCGTCGTCGGCGGCGCGGCCGACGGCGCCGTCCCGGAACCCGGGGCGGGTCCGGAGCACGGCCAGCAGCTCACCCGCCGCGGCGAGCAGGGCCGGGACGTCGTCGGCCGGGGCGCGCAACCGGGTGACGGCGAACACCGGACCCCCTTCAGTTGACAACGATTCTCACGTGCGCCGACGATGATGTCATGTCCGCGGCCCTCACCACCCCGAGCCGGACGATCCCGGCCGACGTGCTGGCGGCCAGTGCGCTGCTGACCGCGCTGGCCTTCCCGCTCCGGCTGTCGATCGTGGCCCTGCTGGCCGAGCACGGCCCGCACTGCGTGCACCAGCTCGTCGACGCGCTGGGTGTGCCGCAGCCGCTGGTCTCCCAGCACCTGCGGGTGCTGCGGTCGGCCGGGCTCGTCGCCGGCGAGCGGCGGCACCGGCAGGTGGAGTACCGGCTGGTCGACGCGCACGTGGCACACATCGTGCGGGACGCCATCGAGCACGCCGGTCACGGTCGCGCGGGCGACGCCCCCCGGGGCACGGCGATCGCCTGATGGCCCGGACCACCCGCCAGCGCGCCGCCGTCGCCGCCGTCTTCGACCAGCTCGAGGGCTTCCACAGCGCCCAGGAGGTGCACGCCCGGCTGCGCAGCGCCGGGGACGGCGTGGGTCTGTCCACCGTCTACCGCGCCGTCCAGGCCCTCGCCGACGACGGCGAGCTGGACTCGATCCGCACCGACTCCGGCGAGGCGCTCTACCGGCGCTGCAGCACCCAGCACCACCACCACCTCGTCTGCCGCTCGTGCGGGCGCACGGTGGAGGTGGCCGGGCCCGCGGTGGAGCAGTGGGCCGACCGCGTGGCCGGGGAGCACGGGTTCGCCGACGTCAGCCACACGCTGGAGATCGTCGGTACGTGCGGCGGCTGCCGGTCGCAGGCGCAGGCCTGACCCGGCCCTTCGTCAGGCGCTGCCGAAGCGGCGCTGCCGGCTGGCGTACTCCTCGCAGGCCAGCCACAGGTGGCGGCGGTCGAAGTCGGGCCAGAGCGTGTCGAGGAAGACGAACTCCGCGTAGGCCGACTGCCAGAGCAGGAAGTTGCTGGTCCGGTTCTCCCCGGAGCTGCGGACGAACAGGTCGACGTCGGGCATGTCCGGCTCGTCGAGGAACCGGGCGACCGTCGCCTCGTCGACCTTGTCCGGCTTGAGCCGCCCGGCGGCGACCTCCCGGGCGATCGCCGCCGCGGCGTCGGCGATCTCCGCCCGGCCGCCGTAGTTGACGCACATCGTGAGGGTGAGGACGTCGTTCTCCTTGGTGAGCTCCTCGGCGATCTCGAGCTCCTTGATGACGCTGCTCCACAGCCGCGGACGGCGACCGGCCCAGCGCACCCGCACCCCCAGCTCGTGCATCTCGTCCCGGCGGCGGCGGATCACGTCCCGGTTGAAGCCCATGAGGAAGCGGACCTCCTCGGGGCTGCGCCGCCAGTTCTCGGTGGAGAAGGCGTAGGCGCTGATCGCCGTGACGCCGAGCTCGATCGCGCCCTCGACGCAGTCGAACAGCGAGGACTCCCCCGCCTCGTGCCCGGCGGTGCGCGGCAGGCCGCGCTGCTTGGCCCAGCGGCCGTTGCCGTCCATCACGATCGCCACGTGCCCGGGCACCCGGTCCGCCGGCAGCTTCGGCGGACGGGCCCCGGACGGATGTGGGTTGGGCGCCTTCACCTCGCGGTTCATGACCGGTCCACCAGCGGCAGCGAGCGCAGACCGCGCTCCAGGTGCCACTGCAGCATCGCCGCGACCAGGCCGCTGCCCTCGCGCCGGCTCATCGCCTGGCTGGCCTCGGCCCGCACCCAGTCGCCGCTCAACAACGCCTCCAGCAGGTCGATCGTCACCAGGTTCGGCATCGCCGACCCGGCGGGACGGCAGGCCGGGCACACGGTGCCCCCGGCCGGGACCGAGAAGTGCCGGTGCGGGCCCTCCTCGCCGCAGCGGGCGCAGTCGCCCAGCGCGGGCTCCCACCCGGCCACCGACATCGCCCGCAGCAGGAACGCGTCGAGCACCAGCCCGGGCGGGCGGCTGGCGTCGGCCAGCGTGCGCAGCGCACCGATGACCAGGAGGAACATCCGCAGCTGCGGCTCCTTCTCCTCCGCCGTCAGCCGGTCGGCGGTCTCCAGCACGGCAGTGCCGGCGGTGTAGGCGCGGTAGTCGCGGACCACCGCGGGGCCGTAGGCGTGCAGCGACTCGGCCTGGCTGACGATGTCCAGGTTCCGGCCGGTGTACAGCTGCAGGTCGACGTGGCTGAACGGCTCCAGCCGCGCGCCGAACTTGCTCTTGGTCCGGCGCACGCCCTTGGCCACGGCGCGCACCTTGCCGGTGCGCCGGGTCAGCACCGTGATGATGCGGTCGGCCTCACCCAGCTTCTGGGTGCGCAGGACGACGCCCTCGTCGCGGTACAGCGACTGCGGCGTGGTGGACACCTAGTACCCCAGCCGGTTCAGCTTCTTGGGGTCGTCCTGCCACTCGCCGAGCACGGTGACGTGCAGGTCCAGGTGGACCCGGGCACCGAGCAGCTCCTCCAGCCCGACGCGCGCCTCGCTGCCGATCGCCTTGATCGTCTGCCCGCCCTTGCCGAGCACGATCGGCTTCTGGCTCGACCGCTCGACGTGCAGCAACGCGTGGATGACCACCAGCTCGCCGCCGGCGTTCCTCGGGTCGGGACGGCGCTCCATCTCCTCGACGGTGACGGCGAGGGAGTGCGGCACCTCCTGGCGCACCTTCTCCAAGGCCGCCTCGCGCACCAGCTCGGTGATCTGCCGCTCGGTGTCCTCGTCGGTGGTCTGGTCCTCGGGGTACATCGGCGGGCCCTCGGGCAGCAGCCCGACCAGGAGGTCCTCCAGCAGCTCGACCTGGTCGCCCTTCACCGCGCTGACCGGCACGACCTCGGCCGCGTCGACCAGCTGGCTGGCCGCGATCAGCTGCTCGGCGACCTGCTTCTTGCCCACCGCGTCGGTCTTGGTGACCACCACGACGATCGGCGTGGTGACGTCCTTGAGCTGCCGGGCGATGAAGGCGTCACCGCTGCCGACGGGCTGGTCGGCGGGGATGCAGAAGACGATCACGTCGACCTCGGACAGGGTGTCCCGGACGACGTCGTTGAGCCGCCGGCCCAGCAGGCTCTTGGGCTTGTGCAGGCCGGGGGTGTCGACGAGCACCAGCTGGCCACCCGGGCGGTGCACCACTCCGCGGATCGCGTGCCGCGTGGTCTGCGGCCGGTTGCTGACGATGCCGACCTTCTCCCCCACCAGGGCGTTCGTCAGCGTGGTCTTGCCGGCGTTGGGCCGGCCGACCAGGCAGGCGAAGCCGCTGCGGTAGGGCGGCTGATCGGTCTCGGTCACGCCGTCCAGTCTCCCACTGACCGCCGACACCTCGGCGGCGGCTGGGATCATGGTCGCCATGCCTCCCCGGTCCCGACGTGAGCACGGTGGTCCCCTGGTGGTCCGGGCGGCCCGCGACCGGGAGCGGCACGTCACCCAGGTGACCAGCTACGGCTACTTCGCCGGCCGCGGCCCGAAGCGGTACGTCACCGTCACCCCGGCCCCGCTGCGGTACTGGCAGTACCAGCCGGCGTCCCTGCGGGTGGTCGCGCTGACCGTGCTCGCCGTCGCCGCGTGGCTGTCCTTCCTCGGCTGGCGGGACGGTCGGGCGGCCGTGGTCGACGAGCTGCCGCTCGCCCTCGGCCTCGGGCTGCTGGTGCTGGTCGGCTCCACCGGCCGGCTCACCGTCTCCGACACCGGCGTCTCCACCGACATCGCCGGCCTGCGGCAGGTCTCCCCGTTCGGCATCGTGCCGCTGGTCCTGGTGCAGCAGGTCGTCGCCGGACCGGCGCCGGAGGGCTGGCCGCGGCCGAAGCGGCGGGGTGGCTGGTGGCCAGGGCGGCAGCGGGTCAGCGTGCGCCACCTGGGCATGGACGGCGAGACCGAGCAGGCCCTCACCGCCTGGGTGCGCGACCCCGAGGCCTTCGCCGACGCCCTCGGCCGGCCCCTCCCCTGATGGCCCCCCTGCAGGGCCCCGCCGCGAGCCGGCGAGTGGTGGGGGCAGGGGGGTCCTTTCTCAGGCGGTCGTGCGGACAGCGCCGTCGGGGCCGGCGAGCAGCACCGGCGCGGACGGCGTGAGGTCGCGGACCGCGGCGAGCCCGGCCTCCTCGACCGACGCCGCCGCGCTGACCACCGCCGCCGCCTCGAGCCCCTCGACCCCGCTGGACACCGCCGCCGCCACCGCCGCCTGCAGCGCCGACAGCCGCAGCGACGGCAGGGCCACCGTCGCGGCGAGGTAGGTCCGGCCGTCGGTGTCGCGCACCGCGGCCCCCTCGGCGGCTCCCGTGCGCCCGCGCGCGGAGCGGGCCAGGGTGATCAGCTTGGCGTCCTCGGGGTCCAGCTCAGCGGCGCTCACGAGGCGTCAGGATTCCACGACGGCGGGCTCGGGCTCCCGGGCGGGCTGGTCGGCCGTGGTGTCGGCGGCGCGGTCCTCGTCGTCCTCACCGGGCTCGGGCACCCGGCAGACCAGGATGGTGTCGATCTGGTTGCGCCGCCCGCCGGTGCTCTCCGCGACCAGCCGCAGCCCGCCGACCTCCGCCGCCGAGCCCTCGATCGGCACCATGCCGATCTCCCGGGCCAGCAGGCCGCCGACGGTCTCGACGCCGTCGTCGTCGGGCAGCTCGACCTTGAACAGGTCGGCGAGGTCCTCGACCGGCAGCCGCGCGGTGATCCGCACCGAGCCGTCGGGCAGCTCCTCGATCGGCGGGCGCTGCACAGCGTCGTGCTCGTCGGCGATCTCCCCGACGATCTCCTCGAGGATGTCCTCGATCGTCACCAGGCCGGCGAAACCGCCGTACTCGTCGACGACGACGGCCATGTGCGTGCGCGAGGCCTGCATCTCCCGCAGCAGCTCGTCGACCGGCTTGGACTCCGGGACGAACACCGCCGGGCGCATCAGCTCCTCCACCTTCGGCCCCTGCGCGCCGGCGACCGAGGCGCCCTGGGACCGGCGCACGAGGTCCTTCATGAAGACGATGCCGATGATGTCGTCGACGTTGTCCCCGACGACCGGGATGCGGCTGAAACCGCTGCGCAGGGACAGCGCGAGCGCCTGCCGCAGGGTCTTGCCGCGCTCGATCCAGACGACGTCCGGCCGCGGCACCATCACCTCGCGGGCGATGGTGTCGCCGAGCTCGAAGACGCCGTGGATCATGTTGCGCTCGCCGGACTCCACGACGCCGCGCTCCTCGGCCATGTCGACCAGCTCGCGCAGCTCGACCTCGCTGCTGAACGGGCCGTCGCGGTAGCCGCGCCCGGGGGTGATCGCGTTGCCGATGAGGATCAGCAGCGTGGCGATCGGCCCGAGCAGCCGCCCCAGCAGCCGGATCAGGCCGGCGGCGCCCAGCGCGATGCCGTAGGCGTGCTGGCGGCCGAGCGTGCGCGGGCCGACCCCGACCAGCACGTAGCTGACCACGGTCATCACCGCGATCGCGGCGACGACGCCGGCGGCCAGCCCGTCCAGGACCACGTAGAAGACCAGCGCCACCAGCACCGCGGCGGCGGTCTCGCAGGCGATCCGCAGCAGCAGGAGCAGCGCGATGTGCCGGGAGCGCTCGGTCATCACCTCGGCCAGCGCGTCGGCGCGCTTGACGCCGTCCCGGCGCAGCTCGTCCACCCGCGCCTTGGACAGCCGCTGCAGCGCCGCGTCGAGCGCGCCGAAGAGGCCGGCCAGCGGCACCAGGCAGACGGCGATCACCAGCAGGACGATCGCGGTCGGGCTCATCGTGCCCTCGGATCCGGCTTCTCGACGGTGACCGGCTCGCCGGTCACGAGCTCGCGGGGGGTGGAGCGCCAGCCCTCGAGCAGCTTCTGCTGCAGGGCGAACATCTCCTTCTCCTCGTCGGACTCCATGTGGTCGTAGCCGAGCAGGTGCAGCACGCCGTGGGTGGCGAGCAGCAGCAGTTCGTCGGCCATCGAGTGGCCGGCCGCCCGGGCCTGCCGGACCGCGACCGTGGGACACAGCACGACGTCCCCGAGCAGCGCCGGGCCCGGGTCGGGGTCGTCGGGCCGGGCGGTGTCCAGCTCGTCCATCGGGAAGGCCAGCACGTCGGTGGGGCCCTTCTCGCCCATCCACCGCTCGTGCAGGCTCGCCATGTAGTCGACGTCGACGCACAGCACCGACAGCTCGGCCAGCGGGCTGACCTCCAACGCGTCGAGCACGTAGCGGCAGATGCCGGCCAGCGCCTGCTCGTCGACAGCGATCTCGGACTCGTTGGCGACCTCGACGGGCACGCCGCTCAACTCCCCTGCTGCCGGGCGGCCGGCCGGCCGGGACGGGCCGGCCGGGCGGGGGTCTGCGGGCCGGGCTGGCGCGCGGTGTCCCACCGCTCGTAGGCGTCGACGATGTCCCCGACCAGCCGGTGGCGGACGACGTCGGTGCTGGTGAGCTGGGCGAAGTGCACGTCGTCGATGCCCTGCAGGATGTCGCGCACGATCCGCAGCCCGCTCTGCGCGCCGCCGGGCAGGTCGACCTGGGTGACGTCACCGGTGACGACCATCTTCGAGCCGAAGCCGAGCCGGGTGAGGAACATCTTCATCTGCTCGGCGGTGGTGTTCTGCGCCTCGTCGAGGATCACGAACGCATCGTTGAGCGTGCGGCCACGCATGTAGGCGAGCGGCGCGACCTCGATCGTGCCCGACTGCATCAGCCGCGGGATCGACTCGGGGTCGACCATGTCGTGCAACGCGTCGTACAGCGGGCGCAGGTAGGGGTCGATCTTCTCCGACAGCGTGCCGGGCAGGTAGCCCAGCCGCTCGCCGGCCTCCACCGCGGGACGGGTCAGGATGATCCGGTTGACCTGCTTGGTCTGCAGCGCCTGCACGGCCTTGGCCATGGCCAGGTAGGTCTTGCCGGTGCCGGCCGGGCCGATCCCGAACACCACGGTGTTCTCGTCGATCGCGTCGACGTAGTGCTTCTGGTTCAGCGTCTTGGGCCGGATCGTGCGGCCGCGGCGGCTGATGATGTCGAGGCTGAGCACCTCGGCGGGGCGCTCGCTGCCACCGGCCTTGAGCATGGCCATGACGCGGCGCACGGAGTCCGGCCGGAGCTGCTGGCCGGTCGCCAGCAGCGCGATCAGCTCGTCGAAGACGCGGACGGCGAAGGCGTTGTCGGCCGGCTGCCCGGTGATGGCGATCTCGTTGCCCCGGACGTGCACGTCGGCGGCGAGCTCGCTCTCGAGCAGGCGCAGCAACTCGTCCCCGGAGCCCAGCAGGGCGACCATCGAGACGGATTCGGGAACGGTGATGGCGGTGCGGACGGCGGCCGGTGCGGCCGGCGCCTCGGCGGCGTCGCTGTCGGCTGCCGCCGCGCGGGCGGAGAGCTCACGCGCGCTGACGGGGCCGGTCGGGACGGCGTCCGGTGAGGTGTCGGGCAAGAACGCTCGACCCTGCCTTCCTGCTACGGGGCTGTGACCCGAGCGAGTCTACCCGCGCGCGGCACCTCCGAATCCGGCTCGACCCGACGGGGTGACCGGACGTCCGGGCTGCTCAGCCGGGTGGCCAGGTCATCCCGCGGCCGCCCAGCACGTGCAGGTGCACGTGGTGCACGCTCTGCCCGGCCTGCGGCCCGCTGTTGGTGACCAGCCGCCAGCCCGGCTCCGGTGAGTCCGCCGTCCCGAGGCCCTCCTGCTCGGCGACCGCCTGCGCGGCGCCGAGGAGCTCCGCGGCGAGCTGGGGGTCGGCGGCGGCGACGGCGCCGACGGTGGCGTGGTGCTCCTTGGGGATCACCAGCACGTGGGTGGGCGCCTGGGGGTTGACGTCCCGGAACGCGAGGGTGCGGTCGGTCTCCCGGACGACGTCGGGCGCGATCTCGCCGGAGACCATGCGGCAGAACAGGCAGTCGCTCACCCGGCCGACCCTAGGGCAGCGCGGCCGCTACCAGCGGGTGCGGACGCTCAGCGCGGCCAGCGCGGCCGCGCCGGCGGTGGAGGTCCGGAGCACCTCACCGCCGAGCCGCACGGAGCGGGCGCCGGCGGCCCGGAAGGCCACCACCTCGCCGTCGGTGAGCCCGCCCTCGGGCCCGACGATGACCGCGATCGTGCCGGTCGCGGGCACCTCGACCCGGGTGAACGGGTCACGGGCCTGCTCGTGCAGCACCAGGGCCAGGTCGACGTCGGCGAGCATCCCGCACACCTGGCGGGTGCTCATCGGCCCGGTCACCTCGGGCACCCGGGGCCGGCGGGCCTGCTTGCTCGCGGCCCGCGCGGCGGCCCGCCACCTGGCCAGGCCCTTGTCGACGCGGTCCTCGCGCCAGCGGGTGACGCAGCGGGCCGCCGTCCACGGCACCACCCGGTCGACGCCGAGCTCGGTGGCCAGGTCGACGGCGAGCGGACCGCGGTCGCCCTTCGGGAGCGCCTGCACGAGCACGAACTCCGGGTCGGGTGCGGGCACGTGGTGCCGGGCGAGCACCTGCACCTGCAGCTCGCCCGCGGCGGCGGCCGCGACCGTGCCCTCGACCAGCAGCCCGCGGCCGTCGCCGACCCGGACGCGCTCGCCGACCGTCAGCCGCAGCACGTCGGCCGCGTGCCGCCCCTCCGCGCCGCCCACGGTGACCACGTCCCCGTCGGGCAGCTCGTCGAGCAGGAACAGCGGGGCACCGTCCAGCTCCGGGGCGGGAGCTCCGGGCTGGGTCACTTGAACGCGTCGCGGACCCGGGAGAAGAGCCCACCCTGCGGCGCGCCGCTGCCGACCGGGAGCTCCTCCCCGCGCAGGCTCGCCAGCTCGCGGAGCAGCTCCTGCTGGCGCTCGTCGAGCCGGGTGGGGGTCTGGACGTCGATGTGCACCAGCAGGTTGCCGCGGCCGGTCGCGCGCAGCCGGGGAGCGCCGTGCGCGCGGAGGGTGAGCACGCTGCCGGACTGGGTGCCGGGCTTGATGTCGAGGTCCTCGTTGCCGTCGAGCGTCTCGAGCTTGAGCGTGGTGCCCAGCGCGGCCGCGGTCATCGGCAGCATGACCCGGCAGTGCAGGTCCTCGCCGTCCCGGGTGAACACCGGGTGCGGCCGCTCGTGCACCTCGACGTACAGGTCGCCGGCCGGGCCACCACCGGGGCCGACCTCGCCGTGGCCGGCCAGCCGGATCCGCATGCCGTCCTCGACGCCGGCGGGGATCTTCACCGGGATGGTGCGGCGGGTGCGCACCCGGCCCTCGCCGGCGCACTTCGGGCACGGGTCGGGGATGACCTGGCCGGTGCCCGAGCAGGTCGGGCAGGGGCGGCTGGCGATGACCTGGCCCAGGAACGAGCGCTGCACGCTCTGCACCTCGCCCCGACCGTTGCAGGTGGAGCAGGTGGTCGGGTGGGTGCCCGGCGCCGTCCCGGCCCCGGTGCAGGAGTCGCAGAGCACGGCGGTGTCGACGGTGATGTCCGTCGTCGTCCCGAAGACCGTCTCGGCGAGGTCCAGCTCGACCCGGATGAGCGCGTCGCCACCCTCCCGGACGCGGCTGCGCGGCCCGCGGGCCGTCGCGCCGCCGAAGAAGGCGTCCATGATGTCGCCGAGCCCGCCGAACCCGGCCCCGGCGCCGAAGGGGCTGCCGCCGGCGCGGGCGCCGTTGTCGTACGGATCGCCGCCGAGGTCGACGATGCGGCGCTTCTCCGGGTCGGTCAGCGCCTCGTAGGCGCGGCTGACCTGCTGGAACCTCTCCTTGGCCCCGGGGTCGGGGTTGACGTCCGGGTGCAGGTCGCGCGCCAGCCGGCGGTAGGCCTTCTTGATGTCGGAGTCGGTGGCACCCGGGGCCAGGCCCAGCGCGCCGTAGTAGTCGGTCGCCATGCGGTGTTCGTCCTCAGCTCTCGGCCAGCAGGTGGCCGACGTAGCGGGCCACGGCTCGTACCGCGGCCATGTTCCCTGCGTAGTCCATGCGCGTGGGGCCCACGACGCCCAGGCCGCCGAGGGCCTGGTCGCCGGAGCCGTACCCGACGGTCACCACCGACGCGCTGGAGAGCGCCTCGTGCTCGTTCTCGCCGCCGATGTGCACCGTCACCTGGCTCGGCCCCACCTCAGCCATCAACCGCAGGACGACCACCTGTTCTTCCAGGGCCTCCAGCAGCGGGCGCATCGTCCCGGGGAAGTCGAGGGCGCCGGACCGGGCCAGGTTCGCCGTCCCGCCGATGACCAGCCGGTCCTCGGAGGGCTCGACCAGGGTCTCCAGCAGCGTCGCGCTCACCGCGGCGACCAGGGGCCGCAGGTGCGGCGGCGCCTGGTCCACCAGGTCACCGACCTCGACGCTGGCCTCGGCGAGCTTCTTGCCGGTGAACGCGGCGTTGAGCAGGGTGCGCAGCTCGGCGACCGTGTCCGCCTCCGCGTCCCCGTGGACCTCGACGACCCGCTGCTCGACCCGGCCGGTGTCGGTGATCAGCACGACCAGCAGCCGGCTGGGCGTCAGCGGCACGAGCTCCAGGTGCCGGACGGCGCTGCGCGACAAGGTGGGGTACTGGACGACGGCGACCTGCCGGGTCAGCTGCGCGAGCAGCCGGACCGTGCGGCCCAGGACGTCGTGCAGGTCGACGGCGCCGTCGAGGAACTTCTCGATCGCCCTGCGCTCGGCCGCCGACAGCGGCTTGACCGTGGACAGGCGGTCGACGAAGAAGCGGTAGCCCTTGTCGGTGGGCACCCGGCCGGCGCTGGTGTGCGGCTGGGTGATGTACCCCTCCTCCTCCAGCACCGCCATGTCGTTGCGGATGGTCGCCGGCGAGACGCCCAGGTCGTACCGGGCCGCCAGCGCCTTGCTCCCCACCGGGTCGTTGGTGGAGACGTAGTCCTGGACGATCGCCCTCAGCACCCGCAGGCGCCGGTCGTCGTGCGCCACGGCTTGACACCTCCCGTACCGGTCGACGCGCCGCACCCGGTCGGCCAGGACACCGTCCTGGCACTCGCGCGGACAGAGTGCCAGCATACGACCGGCGGCACCCGCCGTCCTCCGGCTCGCCCCGGAGGCAGCGCCGGGGCACCCACTAGGGTGGGGGACGGTCGGTGGACCCCGACGACGGGGGTCCCGGGGAACGGAGGACCAGCCCTGATCTTCAAGGCGGTGCGGGACGGCAAGCCGTATCCCGACCACGGTTTCTCCACCCGCGACTGGGCGGTGATCCCGCCCCGGCAGATCCGGCTCGACACGCTGGTCACGACCAAGCGCGAGCTGGCCCTGGACATGCTGCTCGCCGACGACTCCACCTTCTACGGGGACCTGTTCCCCCACGCGGTGCAGTGGCAGGGCGAGATGTACCTGGAGGACGGCCTCCACCGCGCCCTGCGCGCGGCCCTGCAGCAGCGCAACGTCATCCACGTGCGGGTGCTCGACCTCGACGCCCTCCTGTCGGCGTCCGGGCGGGACGGCACCGCGGAGGCACCTCCGCCCCCCGACGAGCTGGCCGACGTCGCGGCCCCCTGGGGCACCGGGCCCTGGAGCGCCTCCCGCGGAACGGCGCTGAACCTGGACGACCCCCGCTAGAGCCAGCCCTTCTCCTCCGCCACCCGGGCGGCCTCCACCCGGGTGCGGGCGCCGGTCTTGCCGATCGCCGAGGACAGGTAGTTCCGCACCGTCCCCTCCGACAGGAACAGCCGCCCGGCGATGTCGGCGACCGTCGCGCCGTCCGCCGCGGCCCGCAGGACGTCGGCCTCCCGCGCGGACAGCGGCGTCGCGCCCTGCGCCAGCGCCGCCGCGGCCAGGTCCCGGTCGATCACCCGCTCCCCCGCCATGACCGCGCGGATCGCCCGGGCCAGCTCGGCGACCGGGGAGTCCTTGACCAGGAAGCCGGCGGCGCCGACCTCCATGGCCCGGCGCAGGAAACCGGGCCGGCCGAAGGTGGTCAGCACGACGGCGCGCACCGAGGGCACGGCCTCGGCCAGGTCGCGGGCCGCCTCGATGCCGTCCTGGCCGGGCATCTCGATGTCCAGCAGCGCGACGTCGGGCCGGTGCTCCCGGGCGGCCGGGACGACGAGGTCCCCGCGGCCCACCTCCGCGACGACCTCGATGTCGTCCTCGAGGTCCAGCAGCGCCCGCAGCGCCCCGCGCACCAGGGTCTGGTCCTCGGCCAGCAGCACCCTGATCACCGGGCCACCGCCACCGCCGGCTGCAGCGGCACCCGCGCCTGCAGCCGGTACCCACCCTGGTCCAGCGGGCCGGCATGCAGCTCACCGCCCAGCGCGGTCAGCCGCTCCCGCAGCCCGGCCAGGCCGGACCCGGCACCCAGCACGGTGACCCGCTGCCCGGTCCCGGCGCCGTCGTCGGTCACGGTGAGGACCGCCTGCACGCCGTCCTCGGCCAGCTCGACGGTGACCGACCCCGCCCCGCTGTGCCGCAGCACGTTCGTCGTGGCCTCGCGCACCACCCAGCCCAGCGCCGCGTCGACGGTGCCCGGCAGCGACGGCACCCGGTCGGGCAGCCGCACGGCGACCCCCGCCCCGCCGAGCGCGGACCGCGCCTCGGCCAGCGCCTGCGCGCAGCTCACCTGGCGGTAGCCGCTGACCGCGTCGCGCACCTCGGCCAGTGCCCGGCGGGCGGCGTCCTCCACGTCGGCCATCTCGGCCGCGGCGCGGGCCGGGTCCCGCTCGGCCAACCGGCGGGCGAGCTCGCTCTTCAGCGCGATCAGCGACAGCGAGTGCCCGAGCAGGTCGTGCAGGTCCCGGGCGAAGCGCAGCCGCTCCTGGGCCACGGCGTTGCTCGCGAGCTCCTCGCGCGCCTCCTCCAGCTCCCGGTTCACGGTGATCAGGTAGCGGGTGCCGCGCAGGGCGAAGGCGGTGAGCGGGCAGAGCACAGGGAGCACGAACATCCCCCACTCCCCGGCCGCGGCCAGCACCCCGGCGGAGACCGAGGTGGCGGCCAGCACTGTGAGCAACATCCAGCGTCCGGGCAGCACGCTGGCCGCGGCCGCGGAGAGGTAGATCATCAGGCCGGCCCAGCTCGGGCCGAAGCCGACCGTCAGGGCCATCCCCAGGACGACGAGGCCGACGACGTCCCAGGGCGGCGTCGTGCGGACCGTGAAGTCGGACATCACCCGCAGGTAGACGGCGGTGAAGACCACGAGCCCGGCCGCGCCCAGCAGCCGCAGCCAGACCGGCCGGTCGGTCCCCACCAGGTCGAGCACCGGGAAGGCCTGGAACAGCAGCCACGGCAGGGCCACGAGCATGCTCTGCCGCAGGTGCCCCGGGGTGTCCACGTCCGGGACGCTATCGCTCGGCGACATCGATCCGGGTCAGCCGGCCATCGCGTGCAGCGGGCGCCGCCGGCCGACCGCGAGCGCCAGGACGGCGAAGGTCAGCCCGTACCCGGCCACGGCGACCAGCGAGACCACCGCGGGCGCGCCGCCGGCGACGACGTCGCGGCCCAGCTGCGCGTACTGGTAGCTGGGCATGGCCCGGGCGACGGCGGCGAGCCCGTCGGGGAAGACCGCGACCGGCACCCACAGGCCGCCGAGCGCCGCCAGCACGGTGCTGAGGATGCCGATGGCCCCGCCGGCGGCCTGCTCGTCGAGCGCCAGCCCCAGCGCCAGGCCGAGCGCGACGAACACCGCAGCGCCGACCCACAGCACGCCGACCAGCGCGACCCAGGTGCCCAGCCCCAGCTGCACGTCGTTGACGAACCGGCCGACCAGGGCGACGACCACCAGGCTGGGCAGCACGAGCAGCGCGCCCACCAGGACGTCGACGGCGAGCACCGCACCGGGCGGGAAGGGGGTGACCCGCAGCTGCCGCAGCCAGCCGGACCGCCGGTCGAAGGCCAGCCGGATCGTCGCGCCGAGCGCGGCGCCCAGCGCGCCGTACGCCATCATCGAGACCAGGTAGCCGCGGGCCCACTCCTGGTACTGGGCCGAGCTCCCGGCCTGCGCGCCGAAGACCTTCGTGAAGAAGACCGTGAACAGCGCGGGCAGCAGCACGGTGAAGAACAGGTACTGCTTGTTGCGCCCCACGCGGCGCAGCTGGAAGAGCAGCAGGTCGGTCATCGCAGGGCTCCGGTCTCGGGGCGGGTGTCCAGCAGGCGCAGGAAGGCCTGCTCGAGCGTGGCGCCGCGGACCTCGAGGTCCGGCAGCAGGTCGCGGGTGGCGAGCAGCCCGCGGAGGGTGGCCTCGACGTCGGCGGTGGCGAGCTCGACCAGGTCGCCGAGGGCGGTCACCCCGGTGACGCCGGGCAACGCGACCAGCTCGTCGCGGGGGCCGGGGCAGGTGAAGCGGACGGTGCGCCCGTCGATGCGCCGCTTGATCTCGGCGGCGGAGCCGTCCGCGACGATCCGGCCGCCGGCGACGACGACCACCCGGTCGGCGACGGCGTCGGCCTCGTCGAGGTGGTGGGTGGCGAAGACGACGGTGTGCCCGCGGTCGGCCAGGCCGCGCATGGTCGCCCAGAAGGCCTGCCGCCCCTCGACGTCCATCGCGGACGTCGGCTCGTCGAGCAGGAGCAGCGGCGGGGCACCGGCGAGGGCGACGGCGAGCAGGACGCGCTGGCGCTGACCCCCGGACAGCGCGTCGACCCGCCGGTCGAGCAGCCCGTCGATGCCGGTGGTGGCCGCCAGGTCCGCCAGCGGCCAGGGCGCGGCGTACCGGCGGCCGACCAGCCGCAGCACCTCCCCGACCCGCGTCTCGCTGGGCAGCCCGCCGTGCTGCAGCATCGCGCCGACACCGCCGTCCCGGATGGCCGCCCCGGGCTCCCGGCCGAGCACCTCCACCCGGCCGGCGGCCGGGCGGAACAGGCCGAGCGCGGCGTTGACCGTCGAGGACTTGCCGGCGCCGTTGGGACCGAGCAGGGCCACGGTCTGGCCACGGGGGATGTGCAGGTCGATCCCGTCGACGGCCACGGCGGAGCCGTACCGGACGGTCAGCCCCTCGATGTCGAGGGCGGGGGTGTCGAGCATGCGATCACCCTGGCCGCCGGGGGTTCGCCGGCGGCAGTGCGGAACGTCGTCAGCTCGGTCTGACAGATGTCAGACCCGCCCTCAGTCGGTCAGGTCGCGGATGACGGCGTCGGCGAGGAGCCGGCCGCGGTCGGTGAGGACGGCGAGCCCGGCGGCGTGCGGCCCGGGCTCCAGCAGCCCGCGGACGACGGACTCCGCGGCCCGCAGGCGCCCGGCCTCGCTCAGCGCCGCCAGCGGGAGCCCGTCCCGCAGCCGGAGGCCGAGCATGACCCGCTCGAGGGCCTGGTCGGCGGCGCTCAGCCGCTCGGTGTCGGACGCCGGGTGCAGCCCCGCGGCGAGCCGGTCGGCGTAGGCGGCGGGGTGCTTGACGTTCCACCAGCGCACGCCGCCGACGTGCGAGTGCGCGCCCGGGCCGATCCCCCACCAGTTGGCGTTGGCCCAGTACAGCTCGTTGTGACGGCACCGGGCGGCGCGGTCCCGGGCCCAGTTGGAGACCTCGTACCAGCCCAGCCCGGCGGCACGCAGCGCCCGGTCGGCCTGCTCGTAGCGGTCGGCGAGGACGTCGTCGTCCGGCATCGGCAGCTCGCCGCGCGCGACCCGGCGGGCCAGCCGGGTGCCGTGCTCGACGATGAGCGCGTAGGCGCTGACGTGGTCCACGGGCGCGGCGAGGACGGCGTCGAGCGAGCGGGACCAGTCGGCCTCGGTCTCCCCGGGCGCGCCGTAGATCAGGTCCAGGTTGACGTGCTCGAACCCGGCGGCGCGGGCCTCCAGCGCGGCCTGCACCGCCCGGCCCGGGGTGTGCCGGCGGTCGAGGACGGCGAGCACGTGCTCCGCCGCGGACTGCATGCCCAGGCTGATCCGGGTGAACCCGCCCGCCCGCAGCGTGTCCAGGGACTGCGGCGTGACCGACTCGGGGTTCGCCTCGGTGGTCACCTCGACGTCGCCGACCACGGGGAACAGCTCGCGGACGGCCTCCATCACCGCGACGAGGTCGCTCGCCGGCAGCAGGGTGGGGGTGCCGCCGCCGACGAACACGGTCCGCACGGTGGGCAGGTCCGGCCCGAGCACCTCGGCGGCCAGCCGCAGCTCCGCCACCGCGGTGCCGGCGTACTCGCTGCGGTTGGCACCGGGACCCAGCTCGTCGGAGGTGTAGGTGTTGAAGTCGCAGTAGCCGCACCGGGTGGCGCAGAAGGGCACGTGCACGTACAGCCCGAACGGGGTCGTCGGCAGACCGGCACGGGCGGTCCCGGGGAGCATCGACCGGTCGGCCGGGAGCACCGGGTCGCCGGCCCGGGCGCCGCCGATCAGGGGCAGGGTGGTGGTCATCTGCCCTCCAGTGTGCGCCCTGGGCGGCCGACGGCAGGATGCCCTGGTGTGACGTCCACTGCGAACGAGGACCAGGCGCTGCGGGTCGAGACCACGGGCGGCACCGCCCGGTTGACCCTCGACTCCCCCGCCAACCGCAACGCGCTGTCCCGCGCCATGCGGGGCCAGCTGCGTGCGGCGCTCACCGGTGCGCTGGCCGACGACGCCGTCCGGGTGGTCGTGCTGGACCACACCGGGCGGGTCTTCTGCTCGGGCATGGACCTCGCCGAGGCCACCGGCGGGTCGGCGGCCGAGCAGGGGGTGAACGAGTTCCCCGAGCTGCTGCGGCTGGTGTGGTCCGCGCCCAAGCCGGTGCTCGCGGTCGTCCGGGGACCGGCCCGGGCGGGTGGGGTGGGGCTGGCCGCCGCCTGCGACGTGGTGGTGGCCGGGAGCTCGGCGACGTTCGCGTTCACCGAGGTGCGGATCGGCGTCGTCCCCGCCGTGATCTCCGCGGTGTGCCGGCCGCGGATGCTGCCGCACGCGGTCCACCGGCTGATGCTCACCGGGGAGGTGTTCGACGCCGCGACGGCGGCCGCCGGCGGGCTGGTCGACCTGGTGGTGCCGGACGACGAGGTGGACACCACCGTGACGGCCCAGGTGCGGGCACTGGCCGCGGGCGCGCCGGCCGCGCTGGCCGAGACCAAGCGGCTGCTGCGGGCGGGCACCGACCTGGCCGGGCAGTTCCCGTCGCTGCTGGAGCTCTCGGCCCGCTTCTTCGCCTCGCCGGAGGGACAGGAGGGGATCGCCGCCTTCCGCGAGAAGCGCCCGGCCCGCTGGGTCCCCGCCGAATGACCTCCTCGCGGACGCTCGTGCTCTGAGTCGCCGGTGCACTCAGAGCACGAGCGTCGGAGCGAGTCCTTGCCGTCGGGCGGCGCCGACCGCATCCTCACGGCATGACCGACGTCCCGGACGATCCGCGCGCACGGTTCCGCGAGCTGCCCGAGCGGGTCCGGCCGGACGAGCTGGTCGAGACCACCGACGCCGACCGCCCGGTCGTCGTCGAGACCCAGCTCGAGACCGACTGGCGGCTGGCCCTGCTGGGCCCCGGCACCCCCTGATCGTCAGCGCAGCCGGCGGGTGTTGTCCGGGAGGCGCACGGTCACCCCGCGCGCGTCGAGCCACTCGGCCAGCGGGACGGCGACCCGCCGGCTGGTCTCCCAGGCCTGACGCGCCTGGCTGAGCGTGAACGGCTGCGGCAGCCCGGCCAGCCGCCGGCGCGCCTCCTCGGCCACCCCGGGTGCCAGGTAGACCCCGTCGGCGATCCGCACCAGCTGCTCCTCGCGCACCGCCGCCGCCAGCTCCCGCGCGCCGAGCCCGGCCGCCACGAGGTCACCGGCCGCCGGAGCCGCGAACGGCGCGTCGGCCAGCCGCGTCCGGATCCCGTCGACCGCCCGCTGCACCGCGGGTGGCAGCCCGGCCGCGGCGGCCACGACGCGGCCGTCGCGCAACGCGAGCGGCGGCCGGACGACCACCGCGAGCAGCTCGGGACCGGGCAGGTCCAGCTCGCGCCGCACCACCTCTGCCGGCGGCCCGGGCTCCAGCGGGTGCGCCGCCCGGTGCGCGGCGACGACGCCGGGCACCCGTCGCGCCACCTCGGTCAGCACCCCCGGCGCGACCAGCCAGGGGCCGACGGCGGGCACGTCCACCGGCACCGGCCAGCCCATCGCCACCCAGTCGGCGCGGCGGACGAACCGGCGGCGCGCCAGCTCGGCCCGGGCCCCGGCCTCCCCGGGCGGCTGCTCGGCCAGTTCCCTCCCGCGGGTGCGGGCGGCGCCGCGGCGGCGCAGCTCGGGCGGGTCGACGTCCCGCACGTCCGCGCCGTGCACCCGGCGCGCGCCCGGGTCGCGCAGCAGCAGCCGGTCCGCCACCCGCAGCGGCAGCGGTGCGGCCAGCCGCAGGCGCAGCGCCGCCCCGCCCAGCGGGCGCACCCGGGCGGCGACGGTCGCCGAGCCGACGTGCACGACCAGCTCGGCGGGCAGCCGGTCATCGGTGCCCGCGACGAGGGTGACGTCGACGTCGGTGGCCTGCCGGAAGGCATCCGGGGTGAGCAGGGCGTCGCCGCGGGAGATCTCCTCCACGGCCACCCCGCGCAGGTTGAGCGCCACCCGCGCCGTCGCGGAGGCGGCGTCCACGGGCGCGCCCAGCGACTGCAGCCCGCGCACGGTCACCTCGCGGCCGCCCAGGACGAACCGGTCGCCGGGGCGCACGGTCCCGGCGGCGAGGGTCCCGGTCACGACGGTGCCGGCGCCGCGGATGGTGAAGGCCCGGTCCACCCAGAGCCGCACGGCGGCCGTCGCGTCGGGGGCGGGCAGCCCCGCGAGCACCTGCTCCAGCGCGGCCGCCAGCTCGGCGGTCCCCTCGCCCGTGCGGGCGCTCACCGGGACGGCGGGGAGCCGGCCCAGCGAGGTGCCGGCCAGCCGCTCGGTCGCGTCCGCGAGCACCGGCGCGGGATCGGCGAGGTCGGCCTTGGTCACCGCGAGCAGCCCGTGCCGCACACCGAGGGCGTCCAGCACGGCGACGTGCTCGGCGGTCTGCGCCGACCAGCCGTCGTCGGCGGCGACCACGACCAGCGCCGCGGGGACCGAGCCCACCCCCGCCAGCATGTTGCCGACGAACCGCTCGTGCCCGGGCACGTCGACGACCGCGAGGCGCCGACCCGAGGGCAGCGTCGTCCAGGCGAAGCCGAGGTCGATGGTGAGCCCCCGCCGGCGCTCCTCCTCCCAGCGGTCCGGCTCCATCCCGGTCAGGGCCTTCACCAGCGTGGACTTGCCGTGGTCGACGTGCCCGGCGGTGGCGATCACGTCCACCGGCGGGCCACCTCCAGCACCGCGGCGATCAGCCGCACGTCGTCCGTGGGCGGCAGGCTGCGCAGGTCCAGCAGCGTCCGGTCGTCGGCCACGTACCCGACCACGGGGACGGGGCCCCGGCGGAGCGGTTCGGCGAAGGCCGCGGGGAGCGCCACCGCCACGCTCGGCAGCTCGAACTCGGGCGCTCCCCCGCCACCGACCCGCGCCGTGGCGCCGACGACCAGGGCGTCCACCCCGGCGGCCACGACGGTCCTGGCGACGAGTTGCGCACGCGTCCGCAGCTCGGCCAGGTCGGCCTCGAGCATCGCCCGCACCGGCGGCACCGGGCCGCGGAGCGTGGCCTCCAGCGCCGCCAGCGTGGTCTTGTCCACCCGCAGCGCGCGGTACAGCGGATGGCGGCGCAGCCGCTGCACGAGGTCGGCGCGGCCCAGGACGATCCCCGCCTGCGGGCCGCCCAGCAGCTTGTCGCCGCTGGCGAGCACCAGGTCCGCGCCCTCGGTCAGCGTGCTCTGCAGGTCCGGCTCGTCGGGCAGCAGCGGGTGCGGCGCGAGCAGGCCGCTGCCCACGTCGGCGACCAGCGGCACCCCGGTCCCGGCCAGCGCGCCCGCCAGCTCGGCCACCCGCACCGCCCGGGTGAAGCCGCGGACGACGAAGTTCGACGGGTGCACCTTGAGCACGGCGCCGGTGCCCGGGCCGAGGGCGTCGGTGTAGTCGGCGAGGGTGACCCGGTTCGTCGTCCCCACCTCGCGCAGCCGCGCGCCCGTGGCGACCAGCAGGTCGGGGATCCGGAAGCCGTCCCCGATCTCCACCAGCTCGCCGCGGGCGAGGACCAGCTCGCGGCCCTGCCCGAGCGCGGTGGCCACCAGGGCCAGCGCGGCGGCGCAGTTGTTCACCACCAGGGCGGCCTCGGCGGCGGGCACGGCGGCCAGCAGCGCGGCCAGCGCACCCTCGCCGCGGGTCCCGCGCCGCCCGGTGCCGAGGTCGAGCTCCACGTCGGTGGTGCCGCTGGCGGCGACGACGGCGTCGACCGCGGCCGGCGACAGCGGCGCCCGCCCGAGGTTGGTGTGCACCAGGACGCCGGTCGCGTTGAGCACCGGCCGCAGGCTGCCGGCGGTGGCGGGCAGGCCGGCGAGCACCGCCGGGACGACGTCCTCCGGAGCGAGCCCGCCGTTCCGCACCTGCTGCTGCGCGCCCTGCACGAGGGACTTCACCAGCTCCCGGCCCAGCCGCTCCGCGGCGGCGGCGACCCGCGGCTCGGCCAGCACGGCATCGGTCCGCGGGACCAGGCGGCGGGGGTCTCCGGTCATGATCGCCCAGCGTAGGTCGCCGGTGCGGAGCCGGCCGCGAGGCCGGCTCCGCACGACGGCTGGCGGAGACGGACGGGAATCGAACCCGCCTGACCGAGCTGCTCGGCCACGTCGGCTTTAGAGGCCGCGGAGGCCACCAGGCACCCTGACGTCTCCGCGGCCGAGCCTACGCAGGCCCCGTCACAGGTTCGGCTCGACGTCCCGGGTGTAGATCGTCTCCAGCGTCGTCTTCAGCGCGTCGAGCTCGGCCTGCACGTCCGCCTGCGAGGTCAGGATGTTCGCGCAGGTCTTGGCCATCTCCTGGTCCGCGCCGGGCAGGAACACCCGGGCGTAGTCCTGCGTCCGGGTCGCCTCGAGCTGGTCCAGCGCCACCTGCACCTGCGGGGCCGCCGCGACGATCGCGGCGGTGTCGGCGGACTTCCGCACCGGCATGTAGCCGGTGGCCTGCGAGAAGGTGACCGTGTTCTCCGGCGAGGTCAGGAACTTGACGAAGGTGGCCGCGGCGAGCTGGTTCTCCGGGGCGATGTCCTTCGGGATGCCGACGCCGGCGCCGCCGGTCGGGCAGACCGGCGAGGTCTCCACCGGGCCGCCGGGCAGCGGGCCGGCCCCGACCTCGAAGGTGGCGGCCTTGAGGATGCCGACCAGGCTGCCGGTCGAGGCGATGGTCGCGCTGGCCGCGCCCGCGGTGAGGTCGTTGACCGAGTCGCTGCTGGCCACCCCCGCCCAGGCGTCCTTGTAGACGGAGTCCTGCAGGAACTGGATGGCCGCCACCGACTCCGGCGAGTTGCAGGTGATGTCGAAGGACTCCTTCGCCGACCAGCCACCACCCCAGCCCCACAGCACGTTCTGGAAGCTCCAGCCCGCGTAGCCGGCCAGCGCCGGGTGCTGGAAGGCGCGCTGGGTGCCCACTCCGGCCGCCTGCAGCCTGGGCGCCCACTCGGTGAACTCCGCCCACGTCTCCGGGGCGCGGTCGGGCAGGCCGGCGGCCGCCCAGTGGGCCTTGTTCCAGTAGAACAGCGGCGTGGAGCGCGCCCACGGGATCGCCCACTGGGCGTCGTCGTAGGTGTAGTCGGCCCACAGGCCCTCGCGGTAGTCGTCCTTCTCGATGCCGACCGCCTCGACCAGCCCGTCCAGCGGGATGATCGAGTCGAGCATCTTGTACCGGAACCACCACACGTCGGAGAAGACGATGAGGTCCGGCAGGTCGCCACCGGCCTGGGCGGCCTGGAACTTCTGCGCGATCTCCTCGTAGTTCGCCCCCGCCGTGACCAGGGTGACCTTGATGTCGGGCTGCGACGCGTGGAACGCGTCGATCAGCTGCTGGGTCACCGCCTGGGACGAGCCCGGGTTGCTGGACCAGAAGGTGATCTCGCTGGCCGGGGTGACCGAGGACCAGTCGGTCTCGTCGGTCGGGGCGGCCGCGCCGCCCCCACCGGACGTGCTGGGACCGCCGCAGGCGGCGATCGCGGCGGCGGACAGCCCCAGGCCGGCCAGCCCGAGGAAGCGGCGGCGATCGAGCGCGGTGCGGGTGAGCGAGGGGGGCAGCTGCGGGGGCATGGGTGGACCTCCTGGTCGAGCGGGTGGGAGCGGGGTGGAGCGTGGGCGGGGGTCAGTCCTTGACGGCGCCCTGGGTCAGCCCGGAGACGATGTAGCGCTGGAACGCGGTGAAGACGACGAGGACCGGGACGATCACCAGCACCGTGCCGGCCATCACCAGGCCGTAGCCGTCGGCGCCGCTCTCGCTGTTCTGCAGCAGGGTCAGGCCGACGGGGAGGGTCATCATGTTCGGGTCCGAGACGATGACCAGCGGCCACAGGTACTCGTTCCACTCGAAGACGATGCTGACCAGGGCGACGGTCGCGATCGCCGGCGTCGAGATGGGCACGACGATCCGGGTGAGCCGCTTCCAGTGGCTGGCACCGTCGATCTCCGCGGCCTCCAGGATCGAGGCCGGCAGGGTGAGGAACTGCTGCCGCAGCAGGAAGGTCCCGAACCCGGTGGCCAGGCCCGGCAGGATGATCCCCCAGTAGGTGTCGGCCCCGCCCAGGCCCGTGATCAGCACGTAGTTGGGCAGCAGGGAGACCTGCGGCGGCACCATCAGCGTGGCCAGCACCAGCGCGAAGATGATCTTCTTGCCGGGGAACCGGACGAAGACCAGCGCGTAGGCGGTGAGCACGGCGAGCGCCACCTTGATCCCGGCGCCGATGGCGGTGACCAGGACCGAGTTGAAGAACAGCCGTCCGAACGGCACCTTCTCCGCGGCCTCGGTGTAGTTGGTCGGCGCGAAGGACTCCGGCAGCACGCTCGGGGTCTGGGTGAGCAGCTCCCCCGGGCCCTTGAAGGACGCCAGGATCATCCACAGCAACGGCAGGACCACGACCAGCGTCGCGAGGACGATGGGCACGTACCCGGTGGCGATCGTGGCGACCAGGTTCTGCCGGGACAGCGGTCCGTTGCGGCGCGCCTGCACCGGCGCCCGCTCGGCGACGGCGGTCACCGGTAGTGCACCCGTCGCTCGAGGACGATCAACTGGAAGACCGTCAGCAGCACCAGCAGCCCGAACAGCACGGTGGAGACGGTCGCCGAGTAGCCGGCCCGGTTGGAGCCGCCGAAGGCCTGCAGGTACGCCTCGTAGATCAGCGTCGTGGTGCCCCGGCCCAGCGGGTTCATGATCCGCAGGATGTCGAAGGCCTGCAGCGAGTTGAGGATGCTCGTGACCAGCAGGAAGAACGTCGTCGGCGAGAGCAGCGGCAGCACGATCGAGAAGAAGGTGCGCCGGGAGTTCGCGCCGTCGATCGAGGCGGCCTCGAGGAGGTCCCGGTCGATCGACTGCAGCCCCGCCAGGTAGATCACCGCGGCGAAGCCCAGGTTCTTCCAGATGTAGACGATGATCACCATGACCAGGCTCAGCGTCGGGTCGTTGAACCACTGGGGGCTCGACGCGCCGACGAGCCGCAGCAGGTAGCCCAGGACGCCGACCACCGGGTCGAAGATGAACAGCCAGACCAGGCCCACGCCGACCCCGGAGAGGACGAACGGCGAGAAGACCGCCGCCCGGGCGAATCCGACGCCGCGGACCCGCTTGTTCAGCGCGAGCGCCACCAGCAGGCCGAGGACCATCGACCCGCCGACCGTGGCGACGGTGAACACCGCGGTGGTCACCAGCACGCCGCGGGTCCCCGGCGAGGTGAAGAACTCCACGTAGTTGCCGAGCCCGACCGGCGTGGCCACCGGCGAACCGAGCGTCCAGTTCAGCGTCGAGTAGTAGATGTTCGAGAACAGAGGCCGGTAGGTGAACAGGGCGATGAGCAGCAGGTTCGGCGCCGCGAAGGCCAGGAACACCAGGTAGTCGCGCCGGTTGCGCCGCGAGAACCGGCTGCGGCGGCGGGGCGCGGCCGCACGGGCGGGGGACGTCGGCGGGAGCGCCCGGGGGGCTTCCGTCGTCGTCACGGGCAACACCACCGTGGCACGGGCACGCCGACCAACTCCCTTCGGGGCGGCCGCCCCGAACCGGTCGGCCACCGAGCAGACTGCGGGCCCAGTGCTTCCTGCGGGCCACCGCGAGGTGACGCGGAGCGTAACGTCCCGCAACCGTCCCCGTTCACCGGTCCGCAACACGGTTTCGCAACGACGACCAGGCAGGACGCCGCTGCGGCCCGCCGCGACGGGGCTCTAACCTCGCGGCGTGACCACTGCTCCCGCCACCGTCCGGCTCACCCAGTACGCCCACGGCGGTGGCTGCGCCTGCAAGATCCCGCCCGGGGAGCTCGAGGCCGTCGTCGCCGGGCTGACCGGCGGCGGGCCGGTCGACCCGGCCACCCGGCTGGTGGTCGGGCTGGACGACGGGGACGACGCCGCCGTCGTCGAACTGCCCGGCGGCCAGGGGCTGGTGCTCACGACCGACTTCTTCACCCCGGTCGTCGACGACGCCTACGACTTCGGCCGGATCGCCGCCGCGAACGCCCTCTCCGACGTCTACGCGATGGGCGGCACCCCGGTGGTCGCGGTGAACCTGCTCGGCTGGCCCCGCGACGTGCTGCCCGCCGAGCTCGCCGCGGACGTGCTGCGCGGCGGTCTCGAGGTGGCCCAGCAGGCCGGCTGCCACGTCGGCGGGGGGCACTCGATCGACGATCCCGAGCCCAAGTACGGCATGGCGGTGACCGGGCTGGTCGACCTCGCGCGGCTGATCCGCAACGACGCGGCGGTCGCCGGCACCCCGCTGTCGCTGACCAAGCCGCTGGGCGTGGGGGTGCTCAACAACCGGATGAAGAGCACCGGCGAGGTGTCCGCGGAGGCGCTCGCGTCGATGACCACGCTGAACGCGGAGGCGTCGCGAGCGGCGCTGGCCGCCGGGATCCGGGCGGGCACCGACGTCACCGGGTTCGGCCTGCTCGGCCACCTGTACAAGATGGCCCGGGCCAGTGGCGTGACCGCGGTGGTCGACGCCGCCGCCGTCCCCTACCTCGCCGGGGCGCGGGAGGCGCTGGCCGCCGGGTTCGTCTCCGGCGGCACCCGGCGCAACCTGGACTGGGTGCGGCCGCACGCCGACCTGTCGGCGGTCGGTGAGGACGAGGCACTGCTGCTGGCCGACGCGCAGACCTCCGGGGGGCTGCTGCTCGGCGGGGAGGTGCCCGGGGCACCGGTGATCGGGGAGTTCGTCCCGCGCCAGGAGCACGTCGTCGTCGTCCGTACGTGATCGGGATCGAGTACGGGGACTTCCTCCCGATCACGTACACGTCGCCGGGCTGCCTGCCCTTCGTTACGTTGCCTGCATGCTCGCTGCCTTCGTCTCGAAGCCCGCCCCGGACGATCCGCTGTCGGTGCTGGAGGTCGGTGACCGCCCGGAGCCCGAGGTGCCCGAGGGCTGGACGACGGTGCAGGTCCGGGCCGCCTCGCTCAACCAGCACGACCTCTTCAGCCTGCGCGGGGTCGGGCTGCCGGTCGAGCGGATGCCGATGGTCCTGGGGACCGACGCGGCCGGCCTGGACGCCGACGGCAACGAGGTCGTCGTCCACGGGGTGGTCGCCAGCCCCGGCTGGACCGGCGACGAGACGCTGGACCCGAAGCGGACGCTGTTCTCCGAGCTGTACCAGGGCACGTTCGCCGACCGGGTCGCGGTGCCGCGGCGCAACCTGCTGCCCAAGCCCGCCGAGCTGTCCTTCGCCGAGGCCGCCTGCCTGCCCACCGCGTGGCTGACCGCCTACCGGATGCTGTTCGTGAAGTCGGGCCTGCGCCCGGGGTCGACCATCCTGGTGCAGGGCGCCAGCGGCGGCGTCGCGACGGCGCTGATCCGGCTGGCCAGCACCGCCGGCTACCGGGTGTGGGTGACCGGCCGCAGCGAGGAGAAGCGGGCGGCGGCCCTGGCGCTCGGTGCCGACCAGGCGTTCGAGCCCGGTGCGCGGCTGCCCGAGCGGGTCGACGGCGTGATGGAGAGCGTCGGCAAGGTGACCTGGTCGCACAGCATCAAGTCGCTGCGCCCGGGCGGGGTCGTGGTCACCTGCGGCGCCACCACCGGCTACGACCCCGGCGCGGAGCTCAACCGCGTCTTCTTCACCCAGCTGTCGGTGATCGGCTCGACGATGGGCACCCGCGGGGAGCTCGAGGACCTGATCGAGATGTGCCGGGTCACGGGCGTCCGTCCCGAGATCGACGTCGAGCTGCCGCTGGCGCAGGCGCGGGACGGCTTCGAGCGGATGCTGGAGGGCCGGACGGCCGGGAAGATCGTCTTCAGCCTGTGAGCGGACAGGGGCGTGGGCATCGCAGCGAGGAACGAGCGAGGAGCGGAGCGCCCCGCGGGAGCGAACCGGACAGCGCTGCGGGTGGGGAGCCGGTGAGCGCGGTCGAGCGGGTGGTCGCGGCGCTGCGCGCCGGGGGCGTGGACGCCGAGGTGCGCCGGTTCGACGAGCCGGTGCCCACGGCTGCCGCCGCCGCGCGGGTCCTCGGCTGCGACGTCGGCGCGATCGCCAACAGCCTGGTGTTCGACGCCGACGGTGCTCCCCTGCTCGTGCTCGCCAGCGGCGCGCACCGCGTCGACACCGGCACGGTGGCCGCGCTCGTCGGCGCGGCGCGCGTCCGGCGGGCGGCGCCGGAGTTCGTGCTCGCGGCGACCGGCCAGGAGGTCGGCGGGGTCGCCCCCGTCGGCCACCCGTCCCCGTTGCGCGCCGTCGTCGACGTCGACCTGGCCGCGCACCCGGTGCTGTGGGCCGGCGGCGGTGACCACCACACGATGATCGCGGTGACCTACACCGACCTGGTGCGGGTCACCGGCGGCCTGGAGGCCGCAGTCGCCTGAACGGAGGACCGCTGTGATCGCCCGGATCTGGCGCGGTTGGGTCCGCGCCGCGGACCGCGACGCCTACGTCGACTACATCGAGGCCACCGGGATGGCGGAGTACCGCCGGACGCCCGGCAACCAGGGTGCCTGGATGCTCACCCGCGACCTCGACGACGGGCGGACGGAGATCGTCACCTTCAGCCTGTGGGAGTCGTTCGAGGCGATCCGCGCGTTCGCCGGCGACCACGTCGAGCAGGCCGTGTTCTACCCGGAGGACGAGCGGTACCTCGTCGACCGGGAGACCACGGTGAGCCACTTCGACGTGGCGTCCGGCGCCGTCACACGCTGACGGTCGCGCCGGGGAGGATCAGGCCGCGCGGCTCGAACTCCTCCACCGTCGACTCGACGGGTGGTTGCCCGGCCGCCATCCGGGCGACGACCGGCTGGACGAGCTCGGCGTCGTAGCGGAGGTACTGCTCCTTGGACTCCCAGAGCTCCACGATCTGGAAGCCGCGGGCCGTCGCCCGGCCGAGGTGCAGCAGCAGCCCCTCGACGGGGCCCGTCGCCCGGCGCGTGATCTCGGCGTGCATCGCCTCGTACGCCTCGATCGGCGCCGGGACGTCCATGACGAACCCGTAGGTCATGGCGGACTCCGCTCAGGTCTGCGTCCCCGGTCCGGCGGTCCCGCCGGACCGGGGGCTGACGCTAGTCGGTGTCCCGGGTCCAGCGGCCAGGGGTCAGCACGCCGTCCGGGTCGTAGGTGGCCACGATCCCGGCGAGCCGCCGCCGGGTCGCCTCGTCGTAGGCCCGCCGGGCGGACCGTGCGTCGTGCACCGGGCCGAAGTTGGGCCACACGGTGCCGGTGTCCCAGTCGGCGAGGGCGCTGAACACCGCCTCGGCGTGCCCCGGGGCCGCCGGGTCCGGCGCCATGCCGACGACGAGCAGGCTGTAGCGGGCGTCGCGGTGGTCGAAGGCGTTGGGGTGCTCGGCCTCGCGGGCGTACGCCCCGCCCAGCTGGCGCACCTCGACCAGGACCTGCGGTGACCCCGAGCCGGGGCCGGCGACGGCGAGCAGCAGCTCGGCCGCCTCGGCCGGGAAGTCGCGGAGCAGGATCGCCGGGTCGATCACCGGCATCGGGTCCACCGGGTCGGCGTGCACCGAGTCGACGGCGGTGTACGGCTTGAGCGCGGCGTCGTCCAGGACCACCGGGGCCACCGCGCGCAGCTGGTCGAGCAGCCGCGCGCCCTCCGCCGGGTCGCCGGTCCACAGGAACCGGACACCGAGGGTCATCCGCCCGGCCAGCGGCGGCGGCACGAACTCCAGCGGTGGCAGCTGGAAGATCACGAAGGACGTCGTCCCCTGCTCCGGCAGGGTCGCCGACCAGTGCCGCCATGCCTCGACCACCCGGGCGGTGTCCGCGCCGTCGAAGTAGATCGCGCCGCCGTAGAAGGTGGACATGCGCAGCAGGTCGAACTCGACGGCGGTGACGATGCCGGTCGTGCCCTTCCCCCCGCGCAGCGCCCAGAACAGGTCGGGGTGCTCGGTGGGGGTCACCCGGCGCAGCACGCCGTCGCCGGTGACGACGTCGAACGCGCGGACCCGGTCGGCGGCCAGGCCGTACGTCCGCGCCATCGGGCCGACGCCGCCGCCGGTGGTGTAGCCCACGACGCCGACGTCGCTGGAGGACCCGTTGAGCGGGGCGAGCCCGAGCGGGGCCGCGGCCTCGATCACCCGCAGCCACTTCACGCCGGCGCCCACCCGGGCCCAGCCCTCCGGGTGCACGGTCAGCTCGTCCAGGCCCTTCGTGGAGATCAGCAGGTCCCCGGTGATACCGCGGACGGCGCCGTGGCCGGTGGCCTGGACGCCGACGCCCAGCCCGAAGGCGCCGGCGAAGCGCACCGCGGTGGCGACGTCCTGCCCGGTCCGTGCGTCGACCACGGCGGCCGGCTGCACGGGTACGGCGAGGTTCCACGGCGAGACGAGCGGGCCGTACCCGGGGTCGTCGGGCGTGTGCACCGAGCCGGTCAGGACGGCGTCGAGCACGTCGAACGGGGCGTCGACGGCGGTGGTCTCGTCGACGGCGGTGTCGAGGAGTGCGGTCACGGGATCCTCCAGGTCCGGGGCGACGTCCGGATGACGTCTGGAGGAACCGTGCCGCCGGGGCCTTGGCGGGCTCTTGAGCCGTCCTTGACGGCCGACCTCAAGCCAGCGGGTGCGGCGCGACGAACAGGCCGCGGGGGTCCACGCTGTGCCGGATCGCCGACAGCCGGGCGTGCACCCCGGGCGGGAACACCTTCCGGGTGTCGACCGGCTCGTCGAGCATCGGCGGGTAGTGCCGCCCGGTCGCCCACGGCTCCAGCGCGGAGAGGAAGCGGGCCGCGGCGGCGCGCTGCTGCGGCCAGTCCTCCGGCCCGCCCTCCAGGCCCAGGCCGAGGGCGAGGAAGGCGCCGTCCAGGTAGGACAGCGCGCCGCCGTCCGGGTCCGGCCGGGACAGCACGCCACCGAGCTGGCGCAGCTCGGCGGCGGCCAGGCGGGTGCCCGAGCCGGGGCCCACGGCGTCGATGACCGCGCCGATCGCGGCGTCGGGCAGGCCGCCGACGAGCGTGCTGCTGGCGTAGGCCGGCGTCGGCCCCTCGGGGTCGAGGTGCAGCCGGGCGAGCGACGCGGCCGCCACCCGGGTGACGGTGTCGATCTCCGGGGCGAGCGCCCGCAGCGGGGCGAGCACGTCCGCGGCGGAGCGGTCGTCACCCAGGACGGCGCCGTCCACCATCGCCAGCCGCCGCCCGCGCAGGTGCGCGGGGAACTCCTCCCCCGACGGCACCTCCAGCAGCCGGAAGGCGGTGGTCGCCTCCTCCGGCGCGTCGGCGCACCACGCCACCCAGGCCGGCAGCACCCGCTCGACGGCGGTCCAGTCCCAGGCCAGGAAGCCCGCGACCACGGTGTCGAGGGGGAACAGGTCGAACTCCAGCGCGGTCACGACGCCCAGCGGGGCCGCCCCGCCGCGCAGCGCCCAGAACAGGTCGGCGTCGTCGTCGGCGGTGGCCCGGACGAAGGTGCCGTCGGCGAGCACCAGCTCCACGGCGGTGACCGCGTTGCACTGCAGCCCGAGCCGGCGCGCGTACCAGCCGATGCCCCCGCCGAGCGAGTAGCCGACGACGCCGACGTCCGGGGACGACGGGTGCCGGGCGGCCAGCCCGGCCCGCCCAGCGGCGTCGGTGAGGTCCCCCCACAGCACGCCCGCGCCGACCCGGGCGCTGCGCCGCTCGACGTCCACCGCGAGCTCGCTCATCGCCGAGGTGCGCAGCAGCACGGCCTCGGTCAGGTGGCCGTGCAGGGGCGGCGCGCCGTGCCCGGTCCCCTGCGGCGCCACCGACAGCCCGGCCGCGCACGCCGTGCGCAGGACGTCGGCCACCTCGTCCGGGAACGCCGGGTAGACCACCGCGGCGGGGTGGTCGGACATCTGCAGGTTCCACGGTGATCGGGCCATGTCGTATGCCGGGTCACCGGGCAGGTGCACCGATCCCCCGCACAGCCCACGCAGGCCCTCCGCCCGGATGCGGGCGGGGAGCGGTGTCTGCTGCTGCGTCACGGTCACCTCGTCTCAGCGGTGCACAGCGTCGGTCGGCGGACTTGAGAGGAACTTGAGGCGGTCGCCGTCGGCGGCCTGCAGCACCGAGTTGACCGTGCCGGGCGCGAGGTACAGCCGCTCGGCGACCTCCCGGACGTCGAGGCCGGCCGCGGTCAGGTCGAGGATGCGGCGCTCGGTGGTGGACAGGTGCTCGGCGGCGGGCCGGGGCTCGTCGGTCAACCCCCGCGCCTCCAGCGCCGCGCATGCCTCCGCGAGGACGCCCGCCGCCCCGCGCTGGTGCGCGGTCTCGCTCGCGGCGCGCAGCAGCGGTTCCGCCTCCTCGTCCGGCACCTCCGGACGGCGGCCCAGCGCGCAGCCGGCCCGGGCCAGCTCGACCGCGGCCGAGGTGGGCGCCAGCACCTCCACCGCCTCGCGCAGGTCGGCCAGCCCCGCCGGGCCGCGCAGCTCACCGAGCAGGCGCAGCGCGGCGCCCAGGTGGCTGGGCGCGCCCCACCGCCGCAGCAGCCGGACCTCCTCCTCCGCGAGGCCGACCGCCTCGCCGGTGCGGCCCAAGCCGGCCAGGGCGAGGGCGCCGGTGCCCCGCCACGGGTGCCACACCGGGTTCGGGATCGCCACCGGCGCCGGGATCCGCACGACCACCCCCAGGGCCTCCTCGAACCTGCCCTCCGCGACCAGCAGCCGGGCGACGGCGTGCTGGAGCAGCCTGCCTCCCTCCCCGGGGTGCGGCGCGGCGAGCCCGGCGTCCGCTGCCCGGCGGGCGGCGGGGAGGTCCCCGCGGTCGAGGTGGCAGGCGATCTCGAAGGCCCGGGTGTAGGAGTCGCCGAGCTCGGTGCCGCCCCACATCCGGGCCTGGTCGAGGGCGTCCCGCAGGCAGGTGAGCGCCTCGTCCAGCTCACCCCGCCGCCAGTGCCAGAAGCCCTGCCACAGGTTCGTCGAGTGCACGGCGAACAGCGATCCCTGCGCGTGCGCCGCGGCCCTGGCCCGGTGCCAGAAGTCCCCGAGGTCGTCGTCGGCGAGCACCCGGACGACGGCGGCGACGATCCAGAACAGCCCGCTGTCGACCGTCCACAGCCGGTCCCCGGCGAGGGCGGCGCGGGCCAGCTCGACGGCCCGGGCCCGGTCCTCCCCGGCCAGGGTGGTCTCGAACGCCAGCGAGGCGGCGAGCATCCGCGCGCCGTCCCCGTCCCCCTCCGGAACCGGGGGCGTCGGCGTCCGCCACACCGCCGGGTCCAGGCCGTGCATGTAGCCGCTGGTGCGCTCCAGCGCGACCAGCGCCTGCCGGTGGTCGGTCAGCTCGGCCGGCAGCGCCGCACCGGCTGCCCGGGCGAAGGCGGTGGCGGTGCCGGGCGGGCTGGCGAAGACGTGCGTGCGGGCGATCACGATCGCCAGGTCCGCGCGGGTCCGCGGGTCGTCGACCAGCGCGTAGGCGCGCAGCAGGTGACCGGTGCCGGCGGCGCCGTCGACCAGCGCCTCCACCGTGCCCAGCTCGATCAGCACGCCGGGCAGGGACCGCAGCGACGGCGGCTCGGTGAGCGCCCGGCGCAGGTAGGTGACGGCGCTGTCGGAGGCACCCCGGTCGGCCGCGGTCCGCGCTGCCCGGCGCAGCACGTCGGTGGTGACCTCGTCGGCGCGGGGCGGGGCGAGCAGCAGGTGGGCCGCCACCTGCTCGTCGCTGGCGCCGGCCGCGCGCAGCAGCCGTGCCGCCTCCTCGTGGCGCAGCCCGCGCTCGGCGGCCGGCAGGTCCCGGTACACGGCGTCGCGGACCAGTGGGTGGACGAACGCCAGCGGCTGCTCGTCCTTGACGATCTCGGCCCGGGCGAGGACGGCGAGGGCCGCCGCCGTCTGCTGCTCGGGCAGGCCGGCCAGCGCGGCGACAACCGGGAGGGGCGCGCCGTCCCCGAGCACGGCTGCCGCCCGGGCCACCGCGGGGACGTCGGGCGGGACCCGGCGGAGCCGGACCAGCACCATGCTGGACACGGCCCGCGAGCCGACCGCGACGACCGTGTCGGCGTGCGCGGCGTCGGGCCGCACCCGGTCGGCCTCCAGCCCGCGCAGCAGCTGCCGCAGCAGCAGCGGGTTCCCCGAGGTGGTGCGGTGGCAGGCGCGGGCGAACAGCGGCGACACCGGCTCCCCCAGCCGGCGGCCGACGATGCGGGTCGTCGCCTCCGCCGACAGCGGCGCGGGCCGGACGACGACCGCCGTGGGCTCGAGTGCCAGCTCGGCGAGCAGCTCCTCGTCGTCGTGCTGCTCCCCGGTCCGGACCGTGCCCACGATGAGCACCGGTACGTCGTCCAGCCGGCGGACCAGGTACGCCAGGCAGCGCAGCGACGCGCTGTCGCACCACTGCAGGTCGTCGACGGACAGCAGCAGGGGGCCGGCAGCGGCGAGCTCGACCGCCAGCCAGTACAGCCCGTGCAGCGCGGCGAACGAGCCCTCCGGCGCCTCGCCCGGGGCGAGGTCGAAGACCGCGCGAGCCGGGGCTGCGGCCCCGCTGAGCAGTTCCTCGCGCCGGTCGGCGGCCATGAGCTCGGGCTCGAACAGCTGCCGGACGGCGCCGAAGCCGAAGGCCTTCTCCAGCTGGCTGCCGCGGGCGGTGAGCACCCGCACTGAGCGCTCGGCCGCCAGCCGCCGGGCCTCGGCGAGCAGCCGGGTCTTGCCGATGCCGGCGGGTCCCTCGACCAGCAGCAGCCCGGGCCGGCCCTCGGCGAGCCCGTCGAGTGCCTCACCGACCGCGGCCAGCTCACGGTCCCGGTCGGCCAGGTCGTCGGGCGCCGCCCGGGCGGCCGCGAGGCGCGGTGCCGGCCCGGGCATGCGTCGCGGCGGGGACCGCAGCGCGGGTGACTGGGCCAGGACGGCGTCCTCCAGTTCCCGCAGGGCCGGACCGGGGTCGACGCCGAGCTCGTCGGCCAGCGTGGCGCGGGCCCGGCGCAGCGCGGCGAGGGCGTCGGCCTGCCGGTCGGACCGGTAGAGGGCCAGGGCGAGCAGCCGCCACCGCTCCTCGCGCAGTGGTTCCTCGGCGACCATGGCCTCCAGGTCGGGGATGAGCAGCGCCGCCTCGCCGAGGTCGAGGCGGGCGGCGAGCAGCCGCTCCCGCGCGGCGGCGCGCAGCTCGGTGAGCCGGCCGATCTCGGCCTCGGCCCACGGCGCGTCGGGGTAGTCGGCGAGGGCCGGCCCCCGCCAGAGCCCGAGCGCCTCCCGGAGCAGGTCCACCGCCTGGTCCGGGGCGGCGGTCGCCGCGCGGTGCACCAGGGTCTCGAAGCGCCACGCGTCCACGGCGTCACCCGGCAGCCGGACGGCGTAGCCGGGGCCCTGCCGCACGATCACCGCCGAGCGGGTGCGCGCGGCGGTGCCCGGTTCGAGCCGGCGGCGCAGGTGGGAGATGTAGGCCTGCAGGGCGCCGCTGGTGTCGGCCGGCGGGTGGTCACCCCAGACGGACTCGACCAGGCGGTCGGCGGGCACGATCTCGCCGCGGGCGAGCAGCAGGACGGCCAGGACGGCGCGCTGCCGTGGACCGCCCAGGTCGAGGGGCGCCCCGGCGCACGAGGCCGTGAGCTCACCCAGGAGGTTGACCCGCAGTTCGGTCGTGCCGACCACCCGCCCTTCCCTGCCCGCCCGAAAGGTAGACGAGCGAGCGCGTGCAGGGCAGGGGCCGCGGCACCGCCGCCGTCCCCAGCGGCCGGCCGTCAGACGCGGGCGGCCGGCGCTGCCAGGCGCCGTCAGGCGCGGGCGGCCAGCAGCCGGTCGATCTTCCCGGCCACCTTCGGCTGGTCCTTGACCGGCAGGTGGGCCAGGGCCGGGGCGATCTCGGCGATCCGGTGCTTCTGGGTCGTGGTGGCGCGGAACAGCAGGCCGGTGGTGACGCCGTGGTCGGGGCGGGCCACCACATCGACGGCGTCGCCGGCACCGACCTCGCCGGTCCGCAGCACCCGCAGGTAGGCGCCGCTGGCCCCGTGCGCGGTGAACCGCTTGACCAGCCGGGGCACGTTCCAGAACCGCTCGAAGTTCGCGCACGGGATCCGGCAGGCGGTCACCTCGAACAGTGCCGTGCCGACCGCCCAGCGCTCCCCGAGGACGGCGTTGGTCAGGTCCAGGCCGCTGGTGCGCAGGTTCTCGCCGAACCGGCCCGGGGGAAGGTCGCGGCCGAGCTCGGCGGCCCACCAGTCGGCGTCCTCCTGGGCGTAGGCGTACACCGCCTGCCCCTCGCCGCCGTGGTACTTCCGGTTGACCTGGACGTCGCCGTCCAGGCCGAGCTCGCCGACGGTGACCCGGCCGTCGACCGGCCGCTTGTCGATGCCGCTGCGGTTCGGGCGCCGGTCGGGCAGCGGCAGCAGGTCCGCGCCCGAGACGCAGACCGCGGTGACCCGGCCGCTCCCGCCACCGGCTCTGCTCACCGGTGAGCTCGCGGGCGCGCTCACTTGGGCTTGGCGGCGGTGGACTCGTTGGTGGAGAGCGCGGCCACGAAGGCCTCCTGGGGGACCTCGACGCGGCCGACCATCTTCATCCGCTTCTTGCCCTCCTTCTGCTTCTCCAGCAGCTTGCGCTTGCGGGTGATGTCACCGCCGTAGCACTTGGCCAGCACGTCCTTGCGGATGGCGCGGACGGTCTCCCGGGCGATCACCCGGGACCCAACCGCGGCCTGGATCGGCACCTCGAACTGCTGCCGCGGGATCAGCTCGCGCAGCTTGCCGGCCATGAGCACGCCGTAGCTGTACGCCTTGTCCTTGTGCACGATCGCGGAGAACGCGTCGACCGCCTCGCCCTGCAGCAGGATGTCCACCTTCACCAGCTGCGACTCCTGCTCACCCGCCTCGGAGTAGTCCAGGGAGGCGTAGCCGCGGGTGCGGGACTTCAGTGCGTCGAAGAAGTCGAAGATGATCTCGCCCAGCGGCAGGGTGTAGCGCAGCTCGACGCGGGTCTCGGACAGGTAATCCATCCCGGTGAGCGCGCCGCGGCGGCTCTGGCAGAGCTCCATGATCGCGCCGGTGTAGTCGCTGGGGGCGATGATCGTGGCGTTGACGATCGGCTCGTAGACCTTGTCGATCTTGCCGGCCGGCCAGTCGCTGGGGTTGGTGACGACGACCTCCGAGCGGTCCTCCATCACCACCCGGTAGACGACGTTGGGCGCGGTCGAGATCAGGCTCAGCCCACCCTCGCGCTCCAGCCGCTCGCGGACGATCTCCAGGTGCAGCAGGCCGAGGAAGCCGACCCGGAACCCGAAGCCCAGCGCGGCCGAGGTCTCCGGCTCGTAGACCAGCGCGGCGTCGTTGAGGAGCAGCTTGTCCAGCGACTCGCGGAGCAGCTGGTACTCGCTGCCGTCGATCGGGTAGAGGCCGGAGTAGACCATCGGCTTGGGGTCGCTGTAGCCGCCGATCGGCTCGGCCGCCGGCTTGTGCTGCAGCGTGACGGTGTCACCGACGCGGGACTGGCGGACGTCCTTCACCCCGGTGATGAAGTAGCCGACCTCACCGACCCCGAGCCCTTCGACCGGCTTGGGCTCCGGGGAGATGACGCCGATCTCCAGCAGCTCGTGGACCGCACCGGTGGACATCATCTTGATCCGCTCGCGCCCGGAGATCCGGCCGTCGACGACCCGGACGTAGGTGATCACGCCGCGGTAGATGTCGTAGACCGAGTCGAAGATCATCGCCCGGGCCGGTGCGTCGGCGTCCCCCTCGGGAGCGGGGATCTTCTCGACGATGACGTCGAGGAGGTCGGCGACGCCCTCCCCGGTCTTGCCGCTGACCCGGAGCACCTCGCTGGGGTCGCAGCCGATGATGTGGGCGATCTCGGCGGCGTACTTCTCCGGCTGCGCGGCCGGCAGGTCGATCTTGTTGAGCACCGGGATGATCGTGAGGTCGTTCTCGATCGCCAGGTACAGGTTGGCCAGCGTCTGGGCCTCGATGCCCTGCGCGGCGTCGACCAGCAGCACGGCGCCCTCGCAGGCGGCCAGCGACCGGGACACCTCGTAGGTGAAGTCGACGTGGCCGGGGGTGTCGATCATGTCGAGGACGTACTCGTCGTCGCCGACCCGCCACGGCAGGCGCACGTTCTGCGCCTTGATGGTGATGCCGCGTTCCCGCTCGATGTCCATCCGGTCGAGGTACTGGGCACGCATCTGCCGTGCCTCGATGATCCCGGTGACCTCGAGCATCCGGTCGGCCAGCGTCGACTTGCCGTGGTCGATGTGGGCGATGATGCAGAAGTTCCGGATCCGGGCAGGATCGGTGGAGGCAGGAGTCGTCACAGTGCTGCCCATCGTCCCACGGACTCCCCCGCCGTCGAGCCGAAACCCCGGCAGGACGCCGCTCGCGCCGCCTGCCCCCGCCTCCGGGTTGGGGCGGTTCCGGTGTGCTGGTATCTTGTGAGGCCGGTCCGCAGGCGCTTCGTCGTGCCGTGGACGCACTGTCAGACGTACCCCTTCCTGCGAGACATCCGAGGCTCACGCGTGGCGAACATCAAGTCCCAGATCAAGCGGATCAAGACGAACGAGCGGGCGCGTCAGCGCAACGTCGCGGTCAAGTCCGCCCTGAAGACGTCGGTCCGGCGTTTCCGCTCGGCCGCCGACGCCGGGGACCGGGAGACCGCGGTCACCGCGCTGCGGAGCGCCAGCAAGGCGCTGGACAAGGCCGCCAGCAAGGGCATCATCCACAAGAACCAGGCCGCCAACCGCAAGTCGGCGCTGGCCAAGCGCGCTGCCGCTCTCTGATCCACCGGGGCGGCCGCGCCGCCCCGTCCACGAGCCCCTCCCCCGCTGGGAGAGGGGCTCGTCGCGTTCCGGGCCGCTCTGCGTGCCCCTCAGCGGCCGCGGGGGCGGTTGCCCGAGGTGGCCCGGATCTCCACGATCCGCCGGACCGCGCGCTCGAGCGCGTAGTCGGCGCTGGCGGCCGCGCCCTTTACGTCGGCGTTCAGCTCCGCCGTGACACCGATCGCCTGCTGCAGGGCGTCGATCGTCCAGCCCCGCGCCTGGGCCTGCGCCTTCTTCACCTTCCACGGCGGGAGCTTCAGCTGCCGCGCGAGGTCGCCGATGTTGGAGGTGTTCAGCGACGCCACCCGCGCGGCGGTGCGCACCCCGTCGGCGAGGGCGTCGGCGATGAGCACGTGGGCCACACCGCGCTCGAGCGCCCAGCGGAGCATCTCCACCGACCCGGCGGTGTCCCCGACCAGCACCCGCTCGGCGACGGTGAACCCGGAGACCTCCGCCTGCCCGCGGTGGAACCGGGCGACGGCGTCGGCGTCGATCGTGCCGCCGAAGTCGGAGACGAGCTGGCTGGCCGCCGAGGACAGCTGCCGCAGGTCGTTGCCCACCGCGTCCAGCAACGCGACGGCCGCGTCCGGGGTGATCCTGCCGCCCGCGGCGCGGACCTCGTTGCGCACGAACGCGATCCGGTCCCCCGGAGAGCTGATCCTCGGGCAGTCGTCGACCGCCGCGCCCGCCGCCTTGAACGTCTTCAGCAGCGCCTCGTTCCGCTTTCCGCCGGCGTGCACCAGGACGAGCGTGAGGTCGGGGTCCGGGTCCGTGGTGTAGCTCGTCAGCGCCTCGGCCAGCGTGGCCGCGGCCTCGTGGACGCCGGTCACCACCACCAGCCGGTGCCCGCCGAACAGCGACGGGGCGAGCACGTCGGCCAGTTGCCCCACCGGCAGCCCGGCCGCGGCGAGCTCGTGCTCCTCGCTGTCGGGGTGGCGCTCGCGGACCGCGGCCCGGACGGCGGTCACGGCTCGCGCACGGAGCAGCTCCTCCTCGCCCACCACCAGCCGCAGCCGGGACGTCGGTGCGGGGGGTGCGGCTGCCACGCGGCCATGCTGCCACGCGGAGCTGACCGGACCGCGCCGCGACCGGCGCCGGGAACGGTGCCCCCGGACCGGACGCGCCGGCGCGGAGCACGGCGTCGGGACCGCGGATGGCGACCCCCCACTCCCCCGCCCGGCCGACCACCGCCACGTCGCCGTCCCGGTCGGTGCGGTAGGTGCGCATCCCCTGGGCGGCCAGCAGGTCGAGCAGCCGGTCGGCGGGGTGCCCGTAGGAGTTGTCCGCCCCGACCGACACCAGGGCCACCCGGGCGCCGCTGGCGGCCAGGAACCCCGCGTCCGCGTCGGCGCTGCCGTGGTGCGGCACCTTGAGCACGTCGGCGGTGAGGTCGGTCCCCGCGGCCGCCAGGCCGGCCTCCGCCTCGGCGCCGAGGTCACCGGTGAGCAGCACCCGCAGGCCCCGATGGCTGGCGCGCACCACCAGCGACAGGTCGTTGGCCTCGGCCGCGGCGGTCGCTGCGGCCGGGTCGGGCGCGAGCACCTCGAACGTCGCGCTGCCCACGGTCCGCCGGTCGCCGGGGACCAGCACGACGTGCCGGGCTCCGACACCGTGCAGCACCTCCGAGACCGCGGGCAGCCGGTCGTCGCCCGGGGCGAGCGTCCCGGTGGCCACCTCGCCGACCCGGCGGCCGCTGAGCGCGCCGGCCAGCCCCGCCACGTGGTCGGCGTCGAGGTGCGACAGGAGCACCAGGGGGAGCTCGTCGACGCCCAGCCGGGTCAGGCAGGCGTCGACCGCCGGCCCGTCGGGACCGGCGTCGACCAGCACCCCGGCCCCCGCGCCGGTCGGCACCACGAGCGCGTCACCTTGACCGACGTCGCAGGCGACCACCACCGAGCCGGGCACGGGCCAGCCCCGGGTGGCCTGCCGCAGCGGCCAGCCCAGGACCACGACGCCCACGAGCACCGCCAGCGCGAGCGCCCGGCACCGGGGCCAGCGCCACAGCGCCCAGCCGCCGACGGCCAGCAGCACCGCGAGCAGGACGGCTCCCGCCGCGCCCGCCGGCCAGCCGGCCGCCCCGTCGGGGACCGCGGCCGCGCGCTCGGCGACGCCGACCAGCCAGCGCACCGGCCAGCCGGCGAGCCAGGTGGCCGCGTCGGCCAGCACGGGCGCGACCGGGGAGAGCAGCGTCGCGACCAGCCCGAGCACGGTGGCCGGGGCGACCGCGGGCGCGGCGACCAGGTTGGCCGGCAGGGAGACGAGGCTGACCACCCCGGAGAGGGCGGCCACCAGCGGAGCCGTGGCGAGACCTGCGGCGGCGCTGACCGCCAGCGCGTCGGCCGGCAGGCGGGGCACGCCGCGCCGCCGCAGGGCCCGCGACCACGGCGGCGCCAGCAGCACGATGGCCGCGGTGGCCACCACCGACAGCGCGAAACCGCCGTCGCGGGCCAGCCCGGGCTCGGTCAGGAGCAGGACGACGACCGCCGCCGCCAGCGCGGGGACCGCCGTCCGGGAACGCCCGGAGGCGAGCGCGAGCAGACCCACCCCGCCCATCGCCGCCGCGCGCAGCACGCTGGCCCCCGGCCGGGCCAGCACGACGAACAGCGCGATCCCGAGGACCCCGACCAGCGCCTGGACCCGCCGGTCGGTGCCGCGGGCCCGCAGCGGCCACAGCAGGAACGCGACGACGATCGCCACGTTGGCCCCGGACACGGCGGTCAGGTGCGCGAGCCCGGCCCGGCGGAACTCGTCGGTCAGCACGTCGTCCATCGCCCGGGTGTCGCCGACCACCAGCCCGGGCAGCAAGCCGGCCGGGCGGGCCGGCAGGGTGCGCGCCGCCGACTCGGCGAGCTCGGCCCGGAGGGTGCCGGCGGCCTCCTGCAGCGCTCCCGGTCCGCCGGTGGGCACCGGCGGCGCCCGGGCGGACAGGACGGCGACGACCTCGTCCCCCGGCTCCGCGGGGCGGACGGCCGCGCGCACCCCGACGACCTGCCCGGGGAGCAGCTCGGCCCACGCGTCCGCCGGCCCGAACAGCAGCACCGGCGCGGCGCGGACGGGCGAGCCCTCGACCTCCTGCACCGTCGCGGCGACCAGCACCCGGGGTGCGCCGGCTCCCGACAGCGGCCGGGGGTCGTCGTCCACGCGCAACACGACCGGCACCACCGCCTCCCGCGCGGCGAGGGGACGCAACGGCGAGGTCCCGTCGAGCTGGGCGCGGACGCCTCCCAGCACGGCGGACACGGTGAGAGCGGCCAGGCAGCCGGCCAGCACCGCGGCCCGGCCGGCCCTGGCGCTCCGCCACCCGGTCAGCAGGACGGCCCCCACGACCGCCGCACCCCCACCCACGGCGAGGCTGAGCACCGGCGCGAGGTGCGGGGTGACCAGCGTGACCACCCAGACGGTCGCCGCCGCCGGCAGCAGCCGCAGGTCGACCCAGGCCCAGCGCGCGTCGGTGCGCACCCGCCGCACCTCGGCGGGCCGGCGGGATCCCGACGGCGAGGTCACCGGACCGTCACCCGGTCCTGCACCTCGGCGTAGATCGCCGGGCCGATGCCGTCCACGTCGTCGAGCTGCTCGACGCTGCTGAACGGACCCTGGGCGGTCCGGTGGTCGACGATCCGCTGCGCCAGCACCGGGCCGATGCCCGGCAGCGCGTCCAGGTCGGCGACCGTGGCCGTGTTGAGGTCGAGCGCTCCTCCCGCTGCGGCGCCGGCGCCCGCGGCCGCCGGCGCCGCCCCCGGCCGGGCGACCACGACCTGCTCACCGTCGACGAGCACCGCGGCGGCGTTGACCGACGCCGGGTCCGCGTCGGGCAGCAGCCCGCCGGCCGCGGCGAGCGCGTCGGCCACCCGCGCTCCTGGCGGGAGGGTGACCAGTCCGGGAGCGGCGACCGCACCGACGACGGACACGACGACCGGTTCGGGCGCCGACGCGGTCGGGGGCGCGGACGACGTCCCCGCCGGCACCTCGGCCCCGACGGGGGCGGCGCCGGTCACCCGCTCGACGGCGGGCCGGTCGGCCCAGGTCCAGCCGGCGACCAGCAGCGCGGCCAGCACGGCCGCGGCCCACAGCGACCAGGCACCCCGCCGCCCGGGGTCCAGCCGGGCGGCCGGGCCGGGCAGCCGGTGACGCCCGAGTCCCGCGGGGGCCGGCAGCTCGGGAGGCGCTTCGAGGGGGACGGGCACCGTCTCCGCCGGGTCGTCCGGCCAGGCTCCGGCCGCCGGCGGTTCGTCCTCGTCGTCCGGCACCCACCCGCCGGCGGGGCCCCGGCCCTCGGCCAGCAACGCCCGCAACCGGGCGCGGATGACGTCGTCGTCATCGCGGCGGCGGCGGGCGGAGGAACGCACCTGCCGGACGCTAGGGAGGCCCGACCGGTCGGCGCCACGGCCTGCGCCAGGCTGTGGACGACCGTCCTGGCTGTGGACGACGGAACGCACCGGACGCGTCGACCGGCCACGGTGCGCGGGTGATCCCGGCCCCGCGTTCAGCCCTGCTGCGGCTCCTCACCGTGCTCCTGCTCGGTGGGGTCGACCACCAGACCCACGGCACCCGGCCCCACGTGCGCTCCCACCGCAGCTCCGAGCTCGCTCACGTGCAGCGCGGTCAGCCGGGGCAGTCGTCCGCGGAGCTGCTCGGCGAGCCGGGCGGCCCGCTCGGGCGCGGCCAGGTGGTGCACCGCCACCGCCACCGGCGCGTCCCCGGCCGCCTCGGCGGCCCGCTGGACGAGCCGGTGCAGCGCCCGGCTCGACGTGCGGACCTTCTCCAGCGCGACGACCCGCCCGTCCGCGACGTGCAGCAGCGGCTTCACCGACAGCGCGCTGCCCAGCAGCGCGGCGGCCGAGCCGATCCGGCCGCCCCGGCGCAGGTGCTCGAGGGTGTCCACGACGAAGAACGTGCGGGTCGCGGCGGCGGTGGACCGCGCGACCTCCGCCACCGCCCCGGCCGGCTGCCCGGCGGCCGCCGCGCGGGCCGCGGCGAGGACGGCGAACCCGCTGCCCATCGCCGCCGAACGGGAGTCCAGGACGGTCACCAGGTGCTCACCGACCTGCGCCGCGGCCAGCCGCGCCGCGTCGTGGGTGCCGGACAGCTCGGCGGACAGGTGGATGGAGACGATCCGGTCGGCCCCGGCGCCGAGCAGCCGCCGGTACACGGCGACGAAGTCACCGGGCGTCGGCCGGGAGGTGGAGACGTGACCGCCGCGGGTGCTCAGCGCCCGGGCCACCTCGTCGGGGGTGACGTCGGTGCCCTCGCGTCCGGACCGGCCGGCCAGCCCCACGTACAGCGGCACGACCTCGATGCGCAGCCGCTCGACCAGGTCGGGAGGCAGGTAGGCCGTGGAGTCGGTGACCACGGCGACGGGCATGGCCGGAGGCTAACCCGCTGGCCGGGCGGCCCGGGGGCCACCCCGCGCCCCCGGGTACGGGGGCGCGGTGGGGTCAGACGGCGTCGGCGTCCTGTGCGGGAGCCGGCGCGCCCTCCTCCGGGCTCGCCCCGGCGTGGGGGGCGTCCGGGACGTCGGTCCCCGAGCGGCCGTCCCGCAGTCCCTCGACCCGTCCCGGGCCCGGCACCGCGAGGTTGTGCCGCATCAGCCGCCAGCCCGACGAGTGGAACGCCAGCTCGCTCCAGTGGCAGTTGCCCAGCGGTCCGAAGACCCGCCGGTGCTCCGGGCCCAGACCGAGCAGCGCCTCGAGCAGCCGCCCCGCCGTGCCGCCGTGGGTCACAAGGACCGCCGTGTCCACCGGCGGCAGGTCGGCGACGGCCGCCAGGACCCGCGCCGCGACGTCGGCCTGCGCCTCTCCCCCGCGGCCGGGCACCGGCCGTCCGGCCTGCCAGTCGGCGTACTGGTCCGGGAGCTGCTCGGCGACCTCGTCCCGGGTCAGTCCCTCCCAGCAGCCCAGCCCGTGCTCCCGCAGGCGCTCGTCCACCCTCAGCTCGACGCCCAGCAGCGGCGCGAGCGTCGCCGCGGTGTCCGCGGCGCGCTGCAGGTCGCTGGAGACCAGCACCGCCTCCGTGCCGTGCAGCGCCGCGGCGAGGTGCGGGGCGGTCCGCGCCGCCTGGGCGCGTCCCTCGGCGTCCAGCGGCGGGTCCAGTTGCCCCTGGAACCGTCCCGCCGCGTTCCACTCGGTGCGGCCGTGCCGCCAGACGAGCAGGCGACGGATCGAGGGGGCGGACAGCGGGTCGGTCACCGGTGGGTCTCGTCGGTCTCCGCGTCGGACTGCTGGCCGGCGGCGGCCGGGCCGGTGTCCCCGGCCGCCGCGGGGCCCTCGGCGGGCGCGGCCGCCTCCGGCGCACCGTCCCCACCGGCCGTGCCGGCCGCCCTGCCGGGCAGCGAGCGGTCCACGAACGGGATCACCGGGCAGTCCTTCCACAGCCGCTCGAGGGCGTAGTAGGCGCGTTCCTCCGCGTGCTGCACGTGGACGACGATGTCGACGAAGTCCAGCAGCACCCAGCGGGACTCGGCGACCCCCTCCCGGCGCACCGGCTTGGCGCCGTGCTCGCGCAGCCGCTCCTCGACCTCGTCGACGATGGACTGCACCTGACGCTCGTTGGGTGCGGACGCCAGCACGAAGGCGTCGGTGATCGCCAGTCGCTCGCTGACGTCCACGATCATGACGTCGGTGGCCAGCTTGTCCGCGGCGGCCTGCGCGGCGATCAGCGCGGTCTCTCGGGCCTCGGCCGAGGCGGTCATCGGGGCATCTCCTGCAGATCGGGGGACGTGGTGTCCCCGGGGGCTGGGTGGTCGGGCAGCGTCGGCTTGTCCGGCTGCTCGTCCGTGGGTGGTCCCGCCTGGGGACGGGCGCCGTCCGGCCGGGGGCTGCGATGACCCGCACGGTCCCGTACCACCGTACGGTCGCCGCGGTAGAGGCCGCGCTTCTCGATGTACTGCACGACGCCGTCGGGGACGAGGTACCAGACCGGCATCCCGCGGTGCACGCGCTCGCGGCAGTCCGTCGAGCTGATCGCCAGCGCCGGCACCTCGACCAGGCTGACCGCGCCCTCGGGCAGGTCGGCGTCGGCCAGGTGGTAGCCCGGGCGGGTCACCCCGACGAAGTGGGCGAGCTGGAAGAGCCGGTCGGTGTCCCGCCAGCTCATGATCTGGGCCAGCGCGTCCGCGCCGGTGATGAAGAACAGCTCGGCGTCCGGGTGCTCGCGGTGCAGGTCGCTGAGTGTGTCGATGGTGTAGGTCGGGCCGCGCCGGTCCACGTCCACCCGGCTCACCGAGAACCGCGGGTTGGAGGCGGTCGCGATCACCGTCATCAGGTAGCGGTCCTCGGCCGGGCTCACCCCGCGTTCGGACTTCTGCCACGGCTGGCCGGTCGGGACGAACACGACCTCGTCGAGGCCGAAGAGCCCGGCGACCTCGCTGGCGGCCACGAGGTGCCCGTGGTGGACGGGGTCGAAGGTCCCGCCCATCACTCCCAGTCGACGTGCTGCCACCGATCGAGCCTAGCCCGGTGCCGGTGGCCGCCGCCGAGGCGACCGCCGGGTCACGCCCGCCAGATCGGCGAACCGGGCGGTGCGCGTCGGCGCCCGCGACCTCAGCGGGTGTGCCCGCTGCCGGTGACGACGTACGTGGTGGAGGTGAGCTCGGGCAGCCCCAGCGGGCCGCGGGCGTGCAGCTTCTGGGTGGAGATGCCGATCTCCGCGCCGAACCCGAACTCGCCCCCGTCGGTGAACCGGGTGGAGGCGTTGACCAGGACGGCGGCCGCGTCCACCCCGGCGGTGAAGTCGGCGATGGCTCCCGCGGAGTCGGCCACGATCGCCTCGGAGTGCCCGCTCCCCCACCGCGCGATGTGGTCCAGCGCAGCCGGCAGGTCGTCGACCACCCGCACGGCCATGTCCAGCGACAGGTACTCGGCCGCCCAGTCCTCGTCAGTGGCCGGGACGACACCCTCGGCGGCCGCTTGCGCGGCCTCGTCGCCGTGCAGGGTGACCCCCGCGTCGGCGAGGGCCGCCAGCAGCCGCGGCAGGAAGGGCACGTCGCGGTGCACGAGCAGCGTCTCCGCGGAGTTGCAGACGCTGACCCGGTGGGTCTTGGAGTTGAGCACGATCGCCTCGGCCATGGCCGCGTCGGCCGAGGCGTCGACGTACACGTGGCAGTTGCCGACGCCGGTCTCGATGACCGGGACGGTGGACTCGCGGACCACCCGCTGGATCAGCGAGGCGCCCCCGCGCGGGATGACGACGTCCACCAGCCCGCGCGCGTTCAGCAGCTCCCCCACCGACGCCCGGTCGGCCGGCAGCAGGGCGACCGACCCGGCCGGCAGGCCGGCCTTCTCCGCGGCCTCGGTGAGGACGGCGACCAGCGCGGTGTTCGTGCGGTGCGCCGAGGCCGACCCGCGCAGCAGCGCCGCGTTGCCGCTCTTCAGGCACAGCCCGGCGGCGTCGACGGTCACGTTCGGACGGGCCTCGTAGATGATCCCGACCACGCCGAGCGGCACCCGCACCTGCCGCAGCTGCAGGCCGTTGGGCAGCCGGGACCCGCGGACGACGTCGCCGACCGGGTCCGGCAGGGCGATCAGCTGCCGCAGCGCGTCGGCCACCGAGGCCAGCCGGGTCCGGTCCAGGCGCAGCCGGTCCAGCAGCGAGGACGGCGTCCCCTCCGCGGCCGCGGCGTCGACGTCGGCGGTGTTGGCCGCGAGCACCTCGTCGGCCCGCTCCAGCAGCGCGTCGGCCATCGCGGCGAGCGCGGCGTCCTTGGTGGCGGTGGGCAGGGTGCGGAGCACACGCGCGGCCTCACGGGCGCGGTGGGCAGCGGCCCCGATCAGCGGGAAGTCGGCCTCGGACACGGGTCGAGGTTACGCGGCGCCCGGGGTCAGGAACGGGCGAGCCGGTGGCGCAGGCCGGCGCGCACTGCGGGCCACTCGCTGTCGAGGATCGAGAAGACCACGGTGTCCCGCAACGAGCCGTCCGGCTGCCGCCGGTGGTTGCGCAGCACGCCGTCCTGCTTGGCGCCGAGCCGGGCGATCGCCGTCCGGGACTGCAGGTTGTGCCAGTGGGTGCGGAACTCCACCGCGATGCACCCGAGCACCTCGAAGGCGTGGGTGAGCAGCAGCAGCTTGCTCTCCGCGTTCACCCCGCTGCGCTGCGCCGAGGCGGCGGTCCAGGTGTAGCCGATCTCCAGCCGCGGCACCTCGGGCTCCACGTTGCAGTAGGTGGTCACCCCGACCGCCGTCCCGTCGGCGGTGCGGCGCACGAGGAACGGCAGCATCGTCCCGGCGTCCCGGGCGGCGAGCTTGGCGGCGACGTCGGCCGCCATCCCCTCCGGCGTCGGGACGCTGGTGTACCAGAGCTCCCACAGCCGGCCGTCCGACGCGGCGCCGACCAGCTCGTCGACGGAGCCGGCGGACAGCGGCTCGAGGGTGACCAGGGACCCGGACAGGGTCACCGGCGACAGGAACGCCTCCATCAGCCGCGCAGCGCCCGGAGCACCCGCTTGCGGGCGTCCCCGGTCAGCCGGTCGACGAACAGCTTCCCGTCGAGGTGGTCGACCTCGTGCTGCAGGCAGCGGGCCATCAGCCCGGTGCCCTCCAGGCGCAGCGGCGCCCCGTGCACGTCGAAGCCCTCGGCCACGCAGTGCATCGCCCGGACGGTGGGGGCGTAGAGGCCGGGGATGGACAGGCACCCCTCGTCGTCGTCCTGGGTCTCCGCCGAGCGCTCGGTCACCACCGGGTTGACCAGGTGGCCGATGACGCCGTCGACGTTGTAGGAGAAGACCCGCAGGCCCACGCCGATCTGCGGCGCGGCGACCCCGGCCCGGCCGGGGTGGTCGACCGTCTCCTCCAGGTCGCGCACCAGCGCGGCCAGGTCCTTGTCGAAGGCGCGCACCGGGTCGGCGGGCGTGCGGAGGACGGGATCACCGATCTCGCGGATGGGTCGAACGCTCACCGGTGCAGTCTGTCAGCCGAGGACTCGGCGCCCGACCAGCACCATCTCGTCCCGGTGCACGACCTCGCGGCGGTGCTCCGGGTCCAGCTCGCCGGTCTTGCGGCCGACCAGGTCCGGCATCTCCCGGGCGTCGTAGGCGACCAGGCCACGGGCGACGACGACCCCGTCCGGGCCGACCAGCTCCACGGGGTCGTCGGCCAGGAAGTCCCCGCTCACCCCGGTGACCCCCGCCGCCAGCAGCGAGGCGTGCCGCTCGCGGACGGCGCGGACGGCCCCCTCGTCGAGCAGCACGCGACCCCGTGGCCGGCTGGCGTACCGGAGCCAGAACTGCCGCGCCGAGGGCCGCCGGCCCGACGCCGCGAACAGCGTCCCGACCCGCTCCCCCGCGAGCGCGGCGGCGGCCTGCGGCGTCGAGGTGACGACGACGGGCACCCCGGCCGCGGAGGCGATGAACGCCGCCTCGACCTTGGTGGCCATCCCGCCGGTGCCCACGCCGTTGCGGCTGGCCGAGCCGAGCGCGACGCTCGCCAGGTCCGCGCGGCCGCGCACGGTCTCCACCAGCCGCGCCGGACCTGAACGCGGGTCCCCGTCGTAGACGCCGTCGACGTCGGAGAGCAGCACCAGCGCGTCGGCGACCGCCAGGTGCGCCACCAGCGCGGCGAGCCGGTCGTTGTCGCCGAAGCGGATCTCCTCGGTGGCGACCGTGTCGTTCTCGTTCACGATCGGCAGCACCCCGAGGGCCAGCAGCCGCTCGACGGTCTGCCGGGCGTTGCGGTAGTGGCCGCGCCGGGTCAGGTCGTCGGCGGTGAGCAGCACCTGGCCGACGGTGATGCCGTGCGTGGCGAACGCGTCGGCGTAGGTCTGCACCAGCCGCAGCTGCCCGACGCTGGCCGCCGCCTGCGCGGTCGCCAGGTCCCGCGGCCGGGTCTCGATGCCCAGCGGCGCGAGGCCCGCCGCGATCGCCCCGGAGGAGACCAGGACGACCTCGCGGCCGGCGGCCCGCAGTGCCGCGAGGACGTCGACGAGCGACCGCAGCCGCTCGCCGTCCAGCCCGCCGGGCAGCGTGGTCAGCGACGAGGAGCCGACCTTGACCACGACCCGCTGCGCCCCGGCGATCTCCGGCCGGGTGCTCACCGGTGCTCGTCGGGGTCTTCGAGCAGGGACTGGTCGATGTAGCCGTCGTCCTCGGCGACCTCGTAGGGCACCCGGCGGGCCTTCTTGGCCGCCAGCCGCTCCTCGGCGCCGCGCCGGGTGTTCGTCTCCAGCCGGACGTCGGTGCCGCGGCCACCCAGACCCGCGGACTCCTCGATCGTGAGCGTGCCGGCCGGCAGCGTCGGCTCCCAGTCGAAGGTGACGTCCCCGACGGTCACCGCGTCGCCGGGGACGGCGCCGGCCGCGGCCAGTGCCTCCTCGACGCCGAGCCGGTTGAGCCGGTCGGCGAGGAAGCCCACGGCCTCGTCGTTGGTGAAGTCGGTCTGCACGACCCACCGCTCGGGCTTGCGGCCGCGCACCAGCCAGCCGTCGGTGCGCGGGTCGGGCTCGACGGTGAAGCCGCCGTCGTCGACCGCCCGCGGGGTGAGGGTGATCCGCGCCGGCTCGACCTCCGGCAGCGAGGCGCGGTACTGCTCGACCTCGCGGGCGAGCGCGAAGCCCAGCTCGCCGAGACCCTCGTGGGTGGCCACGCTGACCGGGAAGACCTGCAGGCCGCGCGCCTCGAGCGAGTCGCGCACGAGGTCGACCAGCTCCCGCGCGTCCGGGACGTCGATCTTGTTGAGGACGGCGATCCGCAGCCGGCCCACCAGGTCGAGCTCGTCGCCGCCGTACTCGCGCAGCTCGTGCTCGAGGGCCTCGATGTCGCTCTCCGGGTCGCGCCCGGGCTCCATCGTCGCCATGTCGACCACGTGCACCAGGACCGCGCAGCGCTCGACGTGCCGGAGGAACTGCAGCCCGAGGCCCTTGCCGGTCGAGGCGCCGGGGATGAGACCCGGGACGTCGGCCATCGTGTAGGTGACGTCGCCGGCCCGGACCACGCCCAGCTGCGGCACCAGCGTGGTGAACGGGTAGTCGGCGATCTTCGGGCGGGCGGCGGACATCGCGGCGACCAGCGAGGACTTGCCCGCCGAGGGGTACCCGACCAGGCCGACGTCGGCGATCGACTTCAGCTCCAGGACGGCGTCCACCGTCTCGCCGGGCTCACCGAGCAGCGCGAAGCCGGGGGCCTTGCGCCGCGAGTTGGCCAGCGCGGCGTTGCCCAGCCCGCCCTTGCCGCCGCGGGCCAGCACCAGCCGGGTGCCGGCACCCATCAGGTCGGCGATGACCTCGCCGCCGACCGAGACGACCGTACCCGGGGGGACCCGCAGCACCCGGTCCTCGCCGCGGCCGCCGTTCTTGAAGTCCCCGGCGGCCTGCTTGCCGTTGCCGGCCTTCTGGTGCGGGGAGTGGTGGAAGTCCAGCAGGGTGTGCACGTTCGGGTCGACCTCGAGGACGACGTCCCCACCGTCGCCGCCGTTGCCCCCGTCGGGACCGCCCAGCGGCTTGAACTTCTCGCGGTGCACCGAACTGACCCCGTGGGACCCGTTGCCCGCGGCCACGTGGACCGTCACCCGGTCGACGAAAGCGGCCATGGTCGCCGCCTCTCTGCTACTGCCTGTGGATGTGGCTGTGTCTGTCAATGCAAAGGGTGGCGGCGCCGTACGGCGCCGCCACCCGGGTGGAGCTGTTGGCCTCCCTGCAGGGTCCCGCCGCGAGCCTGCGAGTGGCGGGGCAGGGAGGCCCCTTCCTCAGACCGCTGCGGTCTCGACGGCCTCGATGGAGACGACCCGGCGGCCGCGGCGCTGACCGAAGGTCACCGAACCGGGCGCGAGGGCGAACAGCGTGTCGTCCTTGCCCCGGCCGACGCCCAGGCCCGGGTGGAAGTGCGTGCCGCGCTGGCGCACGATGATCTCGCCGGCCTTGACGACCTGACCGCCGAAGCGCTTGACGCCCAGGCGCTGCGCGTTGGAGTCGCGGCCGTTGCGGGAGGACGAGGCGCCCTTCTTGTGTGCCATGTCGTCGTCAGCCCTTCGTGATGTCGCGGACCACGACGCTGGTCAGGGGCTGACGGTGCCCCTGCCGCTTGTGGTACCCGGTCTTGTTCTTGTACTTGTGAATCTTGATCTTCGGGCCCTTGCCGTGCTCGACGATCTCGCCGGTCACCGTGACGCCGGCCAGCGCCTGCGCGTCGGTGGTGACGGTGTCGCCGTCGACCAGCAGGAGGGCCGGCAGGGTGATCGTGTCACCGGCCTCGCCGGCGAGGCGGTTGATGGTGAACGTGTCACCGACACCCACCTTGTGCTGCGTTCCACCGGCCTTGACGACTGCGTACACCACTGACTCCTCGATCGAATACCTGTGTCCTGCGCGCACGACCGGCCCGGGGCCGAGTGCTGGACGGGCTGCCCGCGCCTCCCAGGCGGCACCGGCTGGTGCACTGCCCGTGGCGCAGCAACCCGACCAGCGTACCCGAGTCCGCGCGGCCGGGTCGAACGCGGTCCGCTGTCAGGCCGGCGGGCCTGCCGGGCGGGTCGCTGCCCGGCGCCGCCGTGGCCGGGCCACCGCGGGCTCGTCCCCGGCGACCGGCTCGGCCACCGGCTGGGGGGTGAAGACGACCGGGGGCTCCGCGGCCGGCTCGACCGCCACCGGGGTCACGCTGGTCCCCGTCGCGGCCGCCTCGGCGATCCGCGCGGCCAGCAGGCCGTCCGGGGTGGGCGACTCGGCGACCGGCTCGGCCTCCGCGGCGTCGGCCACCGGCTCCGCGTCGACCGCGGGCTGGACGTCGGAGGCGGGCTCGACCTCGGTCGCGGCCTCCTCGGGCACGGTCTCCCCCGCCGGGACGGCGTCGTCCACCGGTTCCGCGGTCGGCTCGTCGCCGGGCGTCTCCGCCGGCTCGTCGTCCGCCAGGACCCCGGCGAGCACGGCGGCGTCCTCGGCCGCGCGGGCCTCGCCCGACTGGCCGCGGCCACGCCGGCCGCGGTTGCGCCGGCTGCGCCCCTCGCCCGTGGCCTCGCCCGCCTGTTCCGGGGACGCAGCGGCCTCGCCGGCCGGCTCGGGAGCCGGCACGGGCTCGGCGGCCTTGACCGGCTCGGCCGGCCTGGCGGGCTCAGCGGGCTTGCCCGCGTCGCCGCCGCCGCGGTTCTGGTCGCGGCTGCGGCCGTTGCCGCCGCCGTTCCCGCTCCCGGAGCTGCGCCGCTTCTCGTCGACCGGATCGGTGTGCACCAGCACCCCGCGCCCGCGGCAGTGCTCGCAGGGCTCGGAGAAGACCTCCAGCAGGCCCTGGCCCACCCGCTTGCGGGTCATCTGCACCAGGCCCAGGGAGGTGACCTCGGCGACCTGGTGCTTGGTGCGGTCCCGGCCCAGGCACTCGGTCAGCCGCCGCAGCACGAGGTCCCGGTTGCTCTCCAGGACCATGTCGATGAAGTCGATGACGATGATCCCGCCGATGTCCCGGAGCCGGAGCTGCCGGACGATCTCCTCGGCGGCCTCGATGTTGTTCCGGGTGACGGTCTGCTCGAGGTTGCCGCCGGAGCCGGTGAACTTCCCGGTGTTGACGTCGACGACCGTCATCGCCTCGGTGCGGTCGATGACCAGCGAGCCGCCCGAGGGCAGCCACACCTTGCGGTCCAGCGCCTTGGCCAGCTGCTCGTCGATCCGCAGGTCGCGGAAGACGTCACCGGTGCCGGTGTAGCGCTGCAGCCGCTCGGACAGCTCCGGGGACACGTGGGCCACGTAGGCCTCGACGGTGTCCCAGGCGTCGTCGCCCTGCACGACCAGCCGCTTGAAGTCCTCGTTGAAGACGTCGCGGATGACCCGGATCGCGAGGTCGGGCTCGCCGTAGAGCAGCGTCGGCGCGTTGCTGGTCGAGGCGGCCTTGGTCTGGATGACCTCCCACTGCGCCTGCAGCCGGGCCACGTCGCGGGTGAGCTCCTCCTCCGAGGCGCCCTCCGCGGCGGTCCGGATGATCACACCGGCGTCGTCGGGGACGATCTTCTTGAGGACGTCCTTGAGCCGGGTGCGCTCCTTGTCCGGGAGCTTGCGGCTGATGCCGGTCATCGAGCCGCCGGGCACGTAGACCAGGAACCGGCCGGGCAGGTTGATCTGCTGGGTCAGCCGGGCGCCCTTGTGGCCGATCGGGTCCTTGGTGACCTGCACCAGGACCTTGTCGCCGCTCTTGAGCGCCTGCTCGATGGAGCGCTGCTTGCCGGTCAGGCCGGCGACGTCCCAGTTGACCTCACCGGCGTACAGGACGGCGTTGCGGCCCTTGCCGATGTCGACGAACGCCGCCTCCATGCTGGGCAGCACGTTCTGGACCCGGCCCAGGTAGACGTTGCCGGCGAACGAGGTGGCCTGCGCCTGGGTCACGTAGTGCTCGACCAGCACGTCGTCCTCGAGGACGGCGATCTGGGTGCGCTCGCCCTGCTGGCGGATCACCATCGCCCGGTCGACGGCCTCGCGGCGGGCCAGGAACTCCGACTCGCTGAGGATCGGGGCGCGGCGACGGCCGCCGTCCCGCCCTTCCCGGCGGCGCTGCCGCTTGGCCTCCAGCCGGGTGGACCCGGCGACGCCGCGGACGTCGTCGTCGCTGCTGACCCGGCCGTTGCGGCCGGCCCGCTCCGGCCGGTCGTCGGCGTCCTCGGCGGGCTCGTCGGCCGCGCCCTCGACGCTGGTCCCCCGGCGCCGCCGGCGGCGCCGACGGCGGGTGGTCGAGCCGGCGCCGGCCTCGGCGTCGTCGCCCTCGTCGGCGTCCTCGGTCTCCGCGGGCTCCTCGTCGTCGGCCGACTCGGCCGGGGCGGTGTCCGGGGCGTCCTCGTCGCCCTCGGCACCGTCGTCGCCGGTCCGGCCGCGACCGCGACCCCGGCGGCCGCGGCGGCGACGGCGGCTGCCGGCACCCCCGCCGTCCTCGGTGTCGCGGTCCTCCAGGTCCTGCTCGTCGACGTCGGTGTCGACGTCCACGTCGTCGAGGTCGACGGCGGCCACCACGGCACCGGTGTCCTCGGCGGTGGCGACGCCGTCCTCGGCCTCCACGGCCTCCCGGCGGCGGTTGCGCGAGCGCCGGGGCGGCGGCGCGTCGGCGTCCCGCTCCTCGGTGGCGGGGGCGGACGCGTCGGTCTCGGCGGGCGACTCCGGCTGGGCGCGGCGGCTGCGCCGGCGCGGTGCGGCGACCTCCGGCTCGGGCGCGACGAAGGTGATGAAGGCGGGCACCACCGGCGGCGGGACGGCGACCGGCGGAGCGACGGACTCGGGGTCCGCGGACAGCGCCGGGCGGGTGGCCCGGCGCCGTGGCCGCGCGGTCACCGTGGTGGGCTCGGGCGAGCTGAACTGGGCGCCGAACCGCGGGCCCTCGGGCTCGGGCTCAAGCGTGCGCTCGGCGGCGGGCTCGGCCTCGGCGGCGGGCTCGGCCTCGGCGGCGGGCTGAGCCTCGGCGGCGGGCTGAGCCTCGGCGGCGGGCTGGGCCTCGGCGGCCGGCTCGGCCCCGATGGCGGGCTCTGGCTCGGCGACGGCCTCGGCCGGCGCCTCGGCGTCCGCCTCGTCCGCGGCGGCCGGATCGGTGCCGGCGACGTCGTCGGGTGTCTCGTCCTCGGCCGGGAGCTCGGGGGCCTCGGCCGGCGGCTCGGGGGTGTCCTCCGGCGGGGTGCCGAGGTCCGGCGCGGCCGGCTCCTCGGTGCCGAGGGGCGACGGGTCGGCTGCCGCCGGCTCGGTCGCGCTGTCGTTCTCGTCGATGCGGTCGGCCACGAAGGGCTCGCCTCCTGTGCGCTCCCGGGCGCCGATCGTCTCCGACTGGCGGCCGCGCAGGAACGCGGGTTGGGCGGGGCGGCGGCCGCAGCGGTTGCGGCGGCCCGGCCCCGCGAAGTCTGGTCGCGCCCCGGCCGGTGCGGCTGGGACCCGGTGGTGCAGCGTGCTGGTGGTGCGGGGTGGTGCTGGTGGTGCGGAGATCTGGGGTGCGCCACGGCTGGCAGACGTGGTGCCGGCGACGACGCCCGGCCTCCGGCTCCGCCGGTCAGACCTGCGCGCGCTCCTCCTGGCAGCAGGAGCGCACCGCACGGTCGGGCCCGAGCGGATCGGCGACGTCACCGCTGTCGTCGAGCCGGCCCTGCGCCTCTCGCACGGCCCGGGGGGGCGTGTGCGGGCGCAAGTCGGCGACGGCAGCCAGAGCGGCCATCACGTCGTCCGGCCGCACGGTCGGCGTGAGCTGCCGTACGACCATGTGCAGTATGGCACAACCTGCCTCTCCGGAGACCCGGGCGCGGACGACGGCGGCGCGGGTGTCGACGTCCTTGGTGCCGTTCTTGGTGCGCTTGGCGACGAGCACGACCTCCCGCGCCAGGAACTCCTCCACCGCCGCGACCAGCGCCTCCGGCTCGACCCCGGGCAGGTCGACGCGCCAGCGGGTGGCCTCCATGCGGTCGGCGAGCGAGCCGCTGCCCTCGACCGCCTCCACGCACTCGACCACGTCGATCCCCGGCGGCAGCGACGCGTCGAGCGCGGCGCGCACCGCCTCGGGATCCCGGCGGCCGGCCAGGCCGATCTCGACGTACTCGGCCTCCGACGCCGCCCCGGTCGGCGCCGCCCCGATGTAGCTGATCTTCGGGTGCGGGCTGAAGCCCGCGGAGTAGGCCATCGGCACCTGCGCCCGGCGCAGCGCCCGCTCCAGCGCCCGGGCCAGGTCCCGGTGGGAGGCGAAGCGGAGCGGGCCGCGCTTGGTGTAGCGCAGCCGGAGCCGCTGGACGGTGGGCGGCGGGGGCGGACCGTCGGGCTGGCGGGCCACTAGCGCCCGACCACGGTCAGCGGCAAGAGGCTCCGGCCGGTGGGGCCGATCTGGATCTCGGTGCCCATGGTCGGGCAGACCCCGCAGTCGTAGCAGCCGGTCCAACGGCAGTCGCCGACCTCCTCCTCGGAGATCGCCTCCTGCCAGTCCTCCCAGAGCCATTCCTTGTCCAGCCCGGAGTCCAGGTGGTCCCAGGGCAACACCTCGTCCTCGGTGCGCTCGCGGGTGGTGAACCAGTCCAGGTCGACGCCGAAGGGCGCCAGCTCCTCGGTGGCGGCCGTCGTCCACCGGTCGTAGGAGAAGTGCTCGCTCCAGCCGTCGAAGTGGCCGCCGTCCCGCCAGACGCGCTCGATGACCCGGCCCACGCGGCGGTCGCCGCGGGAGAGGAGCCCCTCGATCACCCCGGGCTTGCCGTCGTGGTAGCGCAGGCCGATGGAGCGGCCGATGCGCCGGTCGCTGTTGATCGCCTCCCGGAGCAGCTTGAGCCGGGAGTCGATGGTGTCGGCGCTGGCCTGCCCGGCCCACTGGAACGGGGTGTGCGGCTTGGGCACGAAGCCACCGATGGAGACCGTGCAGCGGATGTCCTTCCGGCCGCTGGCCTCCCGGCCGGCCCGGATGACCTCGACCGCCAGGTCGGCGATCTCCAGCACGTCCTCGTCGGTCTCGGTGGGCAGACCGCACATGAAGTAGAGCTTCACCTGGGTCCAGCCGTTGGCGTAGGCCGTGGTGACCGTGCGGACCAGGTCCTCCTTGGACACGGTCTTGTTGATCACCCGGCGGATCCGCTCGCTGCCGCCCTCGGGGGCGAAGGTGAGCCCGCTGCGCCGGCCGTTGCGGGACAGCTCGTTGGCCAGGGTGACGTTGAACGCGTCGACCCGGGTGCTGGGCAGGGAGAGCCCGGTGTTGGTGCCCTCGTAGCGGTCGGCCAGCTCCTTGGCGATCTGGCCGATCTCCGAGTGGTCGGCGCTGGAGAGCGAGAGCAGCCCGACCTCCTCGTAGCCGGTGGCCTGGAGCCCCTGCTCGACCATCGAGCCGATCCCGGTGATCGTGCGCTCGCGCACCGGGCGGGTGATCATCCCGGCCTGGCAGAACCGGCAGCCGCGGGTGCAGCCGCGGAAGATCTCCACGCTCATCCGCTCGTGCACGCTCTCGGCCAGCGGCACCAGCGGCTGCTTCGGGTACGGCCACTCGTCGAGGTCCATCACCGTGCGCTTGCCGACCCGGGCCGGGACGTCGTCGCGGGTGCGCAGCACCCCGGCGATCGCGCCGTCACCGTTGTAGGTGACCGCGTAGAAGCGCGGCACGTAGACCCCGTCGACGCGGGCCAGCCGGGCCAGCAGCTCGACCCGCCCACCGGGGCGGCCCTGCTGCTTCCAGGCGGCGACGACGTCGGTGATGTCGCCGACCACCTGCTCGCCGTCCCCGAGCACCGCGCAGTCGACGAAGTCGCTGATCGGCTCGGGGTTGAAGGCGGCGTGGCCGCCGGCGACGACGACCGGGTGGCTCTCGTCGCGGTCGACCGCGTGCAGCGGGACCCCGGCGAGGTCGAGCGCCTCGAGCAGGTTCGTGTAGCCCAGCTCGGTGGCGAAGCTGACCCCGAGCACGTCGAAGTCGCGGACCGCCCGGTGCGCGTCGACGGTGAACTGCCCGACGCCGTGCTCGCGCATGAGGGCGGCGAGGTCGGGCCAGACCGCGTAGGTGCGCTCGGCGAGGGCGTCGGGGCGCTCGTTGAGCACCTCGTACAGGATCATGAGGCCCTGGTTGGGCAGCCCCACCTCGTAGGCGTCGGGGTACATCAGCGCCCAGTGGACGGCGACGTCGTCCCAGGGCTTCACCTGGGCGTTGAGCTCACCGCCGACGTACTGGATCGGCTTCTGGACCTGGGCCAGCAACGGCTCGAGGCGGGGGTACAGGGACTCACCAGTCATGACCTGTCCAGGGTAGCCGCCCCCTCCCCCCGGTCCCGGGCGGCCATGTTGGCCAACATGGCCGCCCCTGGGCTCAGAGGCCGGGGAAGAAGAGCTCGATCTCCCGGGCCGCGGACTCCGGGGAGTCCGAGCCGTGCACGATGTTGGACTGGACCTCGAGGGCGAAGTCGCCGCGGATGGTGCCGGGCGCGGCCTTCACCGGGTCGGTTGCGCCGGCGAGGGCGCGGAACGCCTCGATGGCGCGCGGACCCTCGACGACCAGGGCCACCAGCGGGGCGCTGGTGATGAACTCCACGAGCGAGCCGAAGAACGGCCGCTCGCGGTGCTCGGCGTAGTGGGTCTCGGCGACCTCGGCGGTCAGGGTGCGCAGCTCGGCGGCGACCAGGCGCAGGCCCTTGGCCTCCAGCCGGGCGATCACCTGGCCGACCAGGCCGCGGGCGACGCCGTCGGGCTTGACGAGGACGAGCGTGCGTTCAGCGTTGGGTGCGGACACGCTGCGGGAGCGTACGGGAACCCGCACGTCAACCCATGTTGACATCTGCGCTACGTCAACCTATGTTGACGTCATGGCCGGACCCACCACCGACGTGACCACCGCGGCCGCCGCCGACGACCCAGCGGTCGGCCTGCGCGCCATCCGTGCCCTCCGCGAGCTCGCCGACCGCCTGGAGGTCCTCCAGGTCGGCAACGCCAGGGGACGCGGCTGGTCGTGGCAGCAGATCGCCGAGGCCCTCGGCGTCACCCGGCAGGCCGTCCACAAGAAGCACGCCCGCAGCAGGAAGGACGACTGAGGTGTTCGAACGCTTCACGCAGGAGGCCCGGCGCGTGGTCGTCGGCGCCCAGGCCGAGGCCCGTGAGCTGCGCGCCGAGAAGATCGAGCCGGTGCACCTCCTCCTGGCGCTCACCGAGGACGACAGCAGGGGCGGTGCCGCGCTGCGCTCGTGCGGCGTCGACCACGAGTCGGCCCGGTCCGCCGTCGTCCGGGCGGGGAGCCCGCTGGACGCCGACGCCCTGGCCGCGTTCGGGATCGACCTGGAGCAGGTGCGCGCCGCGGCCGAGGCGGCGTTCGGGCCGGGTGCGCTGGAGCAGGGCAAGCCGGAGCCGGGCGGGCACATCCCGTTCGCCGACGGGAGCAAGCGCGCCCTGGAGGAGTCGCTGCGCGCCGTCCTGCGCCGTGGCCGCCGCCGCGGCGGGGCGATCGACAGCGGGCACGTGCTGCTCGGCGTCCTCGCGGTGGCCGACCCGCTGGTGCAGCGGGTCCTGGCCGAGCTCGGGGTGGCCCGCGGGTCGCTCGAGGGGCAGCTCGGCGACTCGTCCGCCGCCTGAGCCCGCCGCCTGGGCTCAGCCCGCCGCCGGCGGATCGGCCGGCGGCGGGCCGAACGGGCTGCCGACCAGCTCCTTGCGGATCTGCAGCAGGTACAACCAAATCAGCACGAACACCCCGCCGACCAGCCACATGGCCGAGCCGAGCAGGCCGGTCAGCAGCAGCGGCACCTGCAGCGCCGTGCCGATGACGAGGCCCTGCGGACGGCGCTGCACCCCGCTCGCCAGCACCAGCAGCGCCGCGAGGGTGAGCAGCAGGACCAGCCGGGTGGTCGTGAGCCCCTCGCCGGTCTGGGCGATGCCGCGCGGCACGAACAGGACGGCGATGCCCTCCAGCAGCAGGATCGCCGCTGCGCCACCGCCGAGCGCGCGGGCGGCCCGGGGCTTGTCCGGCGAGGTCACGACCGCTCCTCGCTGTCCCCCGCAAGCGGGAGGTGCCCCCAGCTCGTCGCGACCGTGACCCCAGGTGCTGTGCTCATGCGTGACCTCGCGAGCTCGGTCACGTGCGCCGGCCGGCCAGCAGGGTGCGGGCCTCCCCCGCCGTGATCACGCTGCCGGTCACCAGCACGCCGGATCCGCCCAGGGCGTCGTCCGGGCCGGCCTCGGCCAGCTCGATCGCCTCGGTGAGCGCCTCGGGCAGCCGCGGCGAGACGCTGACCCGGTCGGCGCCGAACACGTCGACGGCCAGCGCCCCCAGCTCGTCGGCGGGCAGGGCACGGGTGGAGCTGTTCTGCGTCACGACGAGCTCGGCGCACAGCGGCTCGAGCGCCTCGAGGATCCCGGACACGTCCTTGCCCCGGACGCAGCCCACGACGCCGACCAGCCGGGTGAAGTCGAAGGACTCCCGGACGGCCTCGACGGTCGCGGTCATCCCCGCCGGGTTGTGCGCGGCGTCCACCAGCACGGTCGGCGAGCTGCGCACCCGCTCCAGGCGGCCGGGCGAGCGGACGGCGGCGAACCCCTCCTGGACGACGTCCTGGGCCACCGGCCCGCTGGCCGCCCCGGCGCCGAGGAACGCCTCGACCGCGGCGAGCGCGACCGCGGCGTTCTGCGCCTGGTGCGCCCCGAACAGCGGCAGGTAGACCTCGTCGTACTCGCCGCCCAGCCCCTGCAGGCGGACCTGCTGGCCGCCGACGGCGACCCGCCGCTCCAGCACGCCGAACTCGGTGCCCTCCCGGGCGACGGTGGCCTCGACCTCGATCGCCCGGCGCACCAGGGCCTCCAGGGCGCCGGCCGGCTGGTGGGCGAGCACCGCGATCGACTCGGGCTTGATGATCCCGGCCTTCTCGGTGGCGATCGTGGCCACGTCGGGGCCCAGGTACTCGGCGTGGTCCAGCGCCACCGGGGTGACGACGGCGACCTTCGCGTCCACCACGTTGGTGGCGTCCCAGGTGCCGCCCATGCCCACCTCGACCACGGCGACGTCCACCGGCGTCTCGGCGAATGCGGCGTAGGCCAGCGCCACCATGACCTCGAAGAACGACATGGGGACGTCACCGCCCGCGTCGACCATCTGCACGTAGGGGGCGACGTCGTCGTGCACCTCGACGAAGCGCTCCGCGCTGATCGGCTCCCCGTCGATCACGATCCGCTCGCGGATCGACTCCAGGTGCGGGCTGGTGAACCGGCCCACCCGGAGCCCGAAGCCGCGCAGCAGCTCGTCGATCATGCGGGCCGTCGTCGTCTTCCCGTTGGTGCCGGTGACCTGGACGACGGGGAACGCGCGGTGCGGCGAGCCCAGCAGGTCGACCAGCGCGGTGATGCGGGCCAGCGAGGGCTCAAGCCGGCTCTCGGGCCAGCGCGCGAGGAGCGCCTGCTCGACCCTGGCCAGCTCGGGGCCCGCGGCTGCCTGCCCTGGGGAAGTGGAGGTGCTCACCGCTCCTAGGATGCCAGTCATGGTCACCGACACCCGCGCCCCGGACAGCACCGCCCCGGGAGCGTCGGGCGCCGTACCCGAGAAGCCCTCCCTGGACGGCCTCGAGGGCAAGTGGGTCGCCCGCTGGGCCGCCGAGGACACCTACGGCTTCGACCGGGCGGCGGCACTGGCCGCCCCCCGCGAGGACACCTTCGCCATCGACACCCCGCCGCCGACGGCCAGCGGGTCGCTGCACGTCGGGCACGTGTTCAGCTACACGCACACCGACATCGTCGCCCGCTACCAGCGGATGCGCGGGCGGCACGTCTTCTACCCGATGGGCTGGGACGACAACGGCCTGCCCACCGAGCGCCGGGTGCAGAACTACTACGGCGTCCGCTGCGACCCCTCGCTCCCCTACGACCCGGGGTTCGAGCCGCCCGCCAAGCCCGGTAAGGACCAGCAGCCGATCTCCCGGCGCAACTTCGTCGAGCTGTGCGAGCGGCTCACCGCGGTCGACGAGGCCGCCTTCGAGGAGCTGTGGCGGCGGGTCGCGCTGTCGGTGGACTGGAACAACGTCTACCGGACCATCTCGGCGTCCTCCCGGGCCACCGCCCAGCGGATGTTCCTGCACAACCTGGCCCGCGGCGAGGCCTACGCCCAGGAGGCCCCGACCCTCTGGGACGTCACCTTCCGCACCGCGGTGGCCCAGGCCGAGCTTGAGGACCGCGAGCGCCCCGGTGCCTACCACCGGATCTCGTTCTCCTCCGCGGACGGCCCGGTGTTCATCGAGACGACCCGCCCCGAGCTGCTGCCGGCCTGCGTCGCGCTGGTCGCCCACCCGGACGACGAGCGCTACCAGCCGCTGTTCGGGCAGACCGTGCGGACGCCGCTGTTCGACGTCGAGGTGCCCGTGGTGGCGCACCGGCTGGCCGAGCCGGACAAGGGCTCGGGCATCGCGATGATCTGCACCTTCGGCGACCTCAACGACGTCACCTGGTGGCGGGAGCTGCAGCTGCCCACCCGCCCGGTGGTGGGCTGGGACGGCCGGCTGGTCGCGGACCCGCCGGCCGGGGTGCCCTCGGGGGTCTACGGCGAGCTGGCCGGCAAGACGGTGTTCAGCGCGCAGCAGCGGATCGTGGAGCTGCTGCGGGAGTCCGGCGACCTGGACGGCGACCCGACGCCGATCACCCACCCGGTGAAGTTCTTCGAGAAGGGCGAGCGCCCGCTGGAGATCGTCACCACGCGGCAGTGGTACATCCGCAACGGTGGCCGGGACGCCGACCTGCGCGAGGCGCTGCTGGCCCGCGGCCGGGAGATCCAGTGGGTCCCCGAGCACATGCGGCACCGGTACGAGAACTGGGTGGAGGGCCTCAACGGCGACTGGCTGATCAGCCGCCAGCGGTTCTTCGGTGTCCCGTTCCCGGTCTGGTACCGGCTGGACCCCGAGGGCGAGCCTTCGTACGACGACCCGATCCTCGCCGACGAGGCGTCGCTGCCGGTCGACCCGTCGTCCGACGTCCCGCCCGGCTTCGACGAGTCCCAGCGCGGCGTCCCGGGCGGGTTCATGGCCGACCCGGACGTCATGGACACCTGGGCCACCTCGTCGCTGTCCCCGCAGGTGGCGTCGGGCTGGGACACCGACCCGGAGCTCTTCGCGCACGTGTTCCCGATGGACCTGCGGCCCCAGGCGCACGACATCATCCGGACCTGGCTGTTCTCCACCGTCGTCCGGTCGCACTACGAGTTCGGCACCGTGCCGTGGTCGCACGCGGCGATCTCCGGGTTCGTGGTCGACCCCGACCGCAAGAAGATGTCCAAGTCCAAGGGCAACGCGACCACGCCGCTGGACGTGCTGGAGCGCTACGGCTCCGACGCGGTGCGCTGGCGGGCCGCCGGTGCCCGGCCGGGGGCGGACTCGCCGTTCGACGAGGCGCAGATGAAGGTCGGCCGCCGGCTGGCCATCAAGATCCTCAACGTCGGGAAGTTCGTGCTCGGGCTCGGCGCCTCGGCGGGCCTGTCGGCCGAGCAGGTCACCGAGCCGATCGACCGGGGACTGCTGGCCACGCTGGCTACGGTGGTCGAGGAGGCCACCGCGGCGATGGAGGCCTACAACTACACCCGCGCCCTGGAGGTCAGCGAGGCGTTCTTCTGGTCGTTCTGCGACGACTACGTGGAGCTGGTGAAGTCCCGCGCCTACTCCACCGGGGACGCCGCCCGCTCGGCCCAGGCGACGCTGGCGCTGGCGCTGTCGGTGCAGCTGCGGCTGTTCGCGCCGGTGCTGCCTTTCGTGACCGAGGAGGTCTGGTCGTGGTGGCAGAGCGGCTCGGTGCACCGGGCGCTGTGGCCCACGGCTGCCGAGCTGCCGGCCGGCGGGGACCCGGCGGTGCCCACGGTGGCCGCCGAGGCGCTGGCCGCGGTGCGCAAGGCGAAGTCCGAGGCCAAGCAGTCGATGCGGGCCGACGTCGCCACGGCCACGGTGAGCGCCCCGGAGGCGCAGGTGGCGCTGGTCGAGGCGGCCCGGGTGGACCTCACCTCGGCCGGGCGGATCGCCTCATTGAGCGTGGTCGCCGGTGAGGGGCCGCTGACCGTGGACGTCGTCCTCGCCGAGCCCGCGGAGTCCTGACCCCCCGTTCCACGGTGTGCGCTGAGGCCGGGTTACCCGTCGAGGAACCCGGCCTCAGCGCACGCCTCAGAGCAGGCGCGGTTCAGCCCGCGGCGCCGGGGGCGGGCTCGAACGTCACGGTGACGTCCTCCACCCCGAGCGACCCGGCCAGGGTGGTGAGCATCGTCCGGGTGTTGTCCGCCGCGCGGTCGGTCAGGTCGCTCTCCGCCGCCGCAGCGGCCAGCCGCTGCTCGGCCTCGGCGTACAGCGCGCTGTCGTCGACCGGATCGTCCTCGATCGCGTCACCGACCCGCTCCAGCAGCCCGCGGTCACGGTCGAGCACCCGGCTCTCGGTCGGGTCGACCCGCGGCTCCGCCAGCCGCGGCGCCGGCAGCACGATCGTCGCCGACCCGCCGTCCGCCGAGAGCGTCACGCGGTCCGCGCCCAGGTCCTCGAGATCGACGTAGGCGTCGACGGTCCCGGTCGCCAGCAGGGTGGTCCGCTCGCCGCTGAGCACCGACGGGACGTAGGGGGTGTCGCGCTCCTGGTCGATCACGACCTGGAAGGTGCCGGTCGCGGCGTGGTACTCGTGCAGGTCGTCCAGCGCCAGCAGCAACGGGGTCGTGCTGCGGTCGACGACCTCCTGCCCGAACGGGTCCCAGCCGGTGAACCGGTCGACCGCCAGCCCGGCGAGCGGAACGGCGACGGCCACCCCGATCCCCGCCGCGAGGAGACGACGGCCGCGCGGCCGGCGGGTCGTGGTCGGGCCCTGGACGTCCCGGTCCTGCAGCAGCATCGGCATCAGCGCTGATCTCCCTGCTCGCTCGGCGGCTCCAGATGAACAGCGGGCAACTCACCGATCCTGTTCCCGCACCGGCGGCGTGTCATGCGGCCGGCCGGACCCCTCGTCGTCGTCGGTGGGTCGTGGGACCGTCCCGCCATGATCGATGACCACGAGGCGGCGGTCCGCGTCCCCGCCCGGTACTCGCGCGTCGACCCCTGGGTCATCAGCCGGGACACCGCCGCGGAGATCGCGTTCCTCGGCGCGGCGTTCGGCGCTCGGGAGACGCCGGGGTCGCGGATGCTCGGCCCCGACGGCCGGATCGGCCATGCCGAGGTGGAGATCGGGGACGCGGTCGTCCTGCTCTTCGACAGCGCCGCCGACTGGCCGGCCACCCCCGCGCACCTGCGGGTGTACGTGGCAGACGTGCGGACGGCGTTCGACCGGGCCGTGGCGGCCGGGGCGCGCGCCGTCACCGATCCGACGGAGTTGGCGTTCGGCGAGCGGGTCGCACGGGTCCGGGACCCGCAGGGGCACCTGTGGTGGCTGCACGAGCGCTTCGCGGACGTGGCCGCCGCCGAGCTCGCCGCCCGCTTCGCCGACCCGGCCGCGCAGGCGGCGATGACGTACGTGCAGGAGTCGCTGCGGGCCGAGCTGGCCGCACCACGGGCGCGGACGCACGGAGGCCCATGACCCGACAGGGTCATGGGCCTCCGTGCGCAGAGGTGGCCGTCAGGCGCTCTTCTCCCGCGGGGCGCGGGCCGGCTTGCGGGGCACGATCGTCGGGTTGACGTGCTCCAGGACGACGTCCTTGGTGATGACGACGGTGGCGACGTCGTCCCGGCTGGGGACGTCGTACATCACCGACTGGAGCACCTCCTCCATGATCGCCCGCAGGCCACGGGCGCCGGTGCCGCGGAGGATCGCCTGGTCCGCGATGGCCTCGAGCGCGTCGTCGGTGAACTCCAGCTCCACGCCGTCGAGCTCGAACAGCCGCCGGTACTGGCGCACCAGGGCGTTCTTCGGCTCGGTGAGGATGTTGATCAGCGCCTCCCGGTCCAGCTTCTGCACGCTGGTGATCACCGGCAGCCGGCCGATGAACTCGGGGATCATCCCGAACTTCAGCAGGTCCTCGGGCATGACCTCGGCGAAGGCGTTGGCCTCCTCGATCTCGGCCTTGCCGCGGACCTCGGCGCCGAAGCCGATGCCCTGCTTGCCGATCCGCTGCTCGATGACCTTGTCCAGGCCGGCGAACGCGCCACCCACGATGAACAGCACGTTGGTGGTGTCGATCTGGATGAACTCCTGGTGCGGGTGCTTGCGGCCGCCCTGCGGCGGCACCGACGCCGTCGTCCCCTCGAGGATCTTCAGCAGCGCCTGCTGCACGCCCTCACCGGAGACGTCGCGGGTGATCGACGGGTTCTCGCTCTTGCGGGCGATCTTGTCGACCTCGTCGATGTAGATGATGCCGGTCTCGGCGCGCTTCACGTCGTAGTCGGCGGCCTGGATCAGCTTGAGCAGGATGTTCTCGACGTCCTCACCGACGTAGCCGGCCTCGGTCAGCGCGGTGGCGTCGGCGATCGCGAAGGGCACGTTCAGCATCCGGGCCAGCGTCTGCGCGAGGTGGGTCTTGCCGCATCCGGTGGGGCCCATCAGCAGGATGTTGGACTTGGCCAGCTCGACGCCCTCGTCGCGGGCGCGCTCGCCGCCGGCCTGGATCCGCTTGTAGTGGTTGTAGACGGCGACGGCGAGGGTGCGCTTGGCCTTGTCCTGGCCGATCACGTACTGCTCGAGGAAGGCGTGGATCTCCTTCGGCTTCGGCAGCTCGTCGAACTTGAGGTCCGACGACTCCGAGAGCTCCTCCTCGATGATCTCGTTGCAGAGGTCGATGCACTCGTCGCAGATGTAGACCCCGGGGCCAGCGATGAGCTTCTTGACCTGCTTCTGGCTCTTCCCGCAGAACGAGCACTTGAGCAGGTCGCCGCTCTCACCGATACGTGCCACCTGGCTGACCTCCAGATCGGGTGGGGACGACGCCGTCGTCCCCTCTACGTGCTTGCGTGGTGCCCTGTCGACGCCTTCGTTCCAGGCATCCCATCGTCCCTGCGGTGACAACCCTGCGGTAGTGACCGGGGAATCGGGCGTTCGCCGAACCTACCCGGCGGGGCCGACCTTCTCGGGGATGGACTCACCCCGGTCGTCCGGCCCGTAACACCCGCCCCGGCTCTCCCCGTGGCACTGCCGGCCGCAGCGCCGCGGTTGGGTGAACGGTACGGGCCGAGGACGCGACACGCGCGGCCCCGGCCCGCCCCGGTCGGTGCCTCAGGCCGGGAGCGCGTTCAGCTTCCGGCTCGCGATGACCTCGTCGACGATGCCGTAGTCCTTCGCCTGCTGGGCGGTGAGGATCTTGTCGCGGTCGATGTCCTTGCGGACCTGCTCCTGGCTCTGGCCGGTGTGCCGGGCCAGGATCTGCTCCATCTGCGTGCGCACCCGCTCGATCTCCGCGGCATGGATCTCCAGGTCGGTGACCTGGCCGCCGGCCTCGCCCGAGGGCTGGTGGATGAGCACGCGCGAGTACGGCAGCGCGAGCCGCTTGCCCGGCGTCCCGGCCGCGAGCAGGACGGCGGCCGCGGAGGCGGCCTGGCCCATGCAGACGGTCTGGATGTCGGGGCGGACGAACATCATCGTGTCGTAGATCGCGGTGAGCGCCGTGAACGAGCCACCGGGCGAGTTGATGTAGATCGTGATGTCGCGGTCGGGGTCGTTGGACTCCAGCGTGATCAGCTGGGCCATCACGTCGTTGGCCGAGGCGTCGTCGATCTGCACCCCGAGGAAGATGATCCGCTCCTCGAAGAGCTTGTTGTACGGGTTGCTCTCCTTCATGCCGTAGCTCGTGCGCTCCACGAAGGAGGGCAGGATGTACCGGCTGGAGGGCATCTGGAAGTCGCTCATCGTCACTTCTCCGGTCCGTCGGTGACCGGGTTGTCGGTCTCGGTCATGGTCTCGGCTCGGGTCACCACGTGGTCGACGAACCCGTACTCGAGCGCCTCCTTCGCGGTGAACCAGCGGTCGCGGTCGGAGTCCTCGGCGATCCGCTCGACCGGCTGACCGGTGTGCAGCGCCTGCAGCTCGTTGAGCTCGGCCTTGGTGCGCCGGAACAGGTCGGCCTGGATGGCGATGTCGGCTGCGGTGCCGCCGACGCCGGCGGACGGCTGGTGCATCATGATCCGCGCGTGCGGCAGGGCGTAGCGCTTGCCCTTGGTGCCCGCGGTGAGCAGGAACTGGCCCATCGACGCGGCCAGGCCCATCCCGTAGGTGGCGACGTCGCAGTCGATGAACTGCATCGTGTCGTAGATGGCCATGCCGGCGCTGACCGAGCCGCCGGGCGAGTTGATGTACAGGTGGATGTCGCGCTTGCCGTCCTCGGCGGACAGCAGCAACATCTGGGCGCAGAGCTGGTTGGCGATCGGGTCGTCGACCTGGCTGCCCAGGAAGATGATCCGCTCGCGGAGCAGGCGCTCGTAGACCGAGTCGTTGAGGTTCATCCCCCCGGCGGACGCACGCAGCAGCGGCGTGCTCGCCAGGTACGGGTCAGTGGTGCTCACGGGTTCGGTGACCTCCGTAGGACTGCGCGGCAGTCTGTGTCGTGGAACGGGTGGGTCGGGGGACTCGGGTGCGCTCGACGTCCTCGCCGACGAGGCGGGCACCGGGGGCGTCCGGACTCGGGTGCGGTGAGGGCGTCGGTGTCACGTCGACCCTAACGCGCACCCCTGACCCATCTTCCCGGTCGGGGCCGGTGTTCGCCGTGGGCGCAGCCGGGTCGCGCGTCGTGCCGCTGGGAACGACGACGCCGCCCGCACCCGGGGCGGGTGCGGGCGGCGTCGAGGGGGTGGATCAGGCCTTGTCGGCGGCCTTGTCGCCGGCCGTGGCGACGTCCTCGTCAGCGGCGGCGACCGCTGCGTCGGTGGCCTCGACCTGGGCGACCTCGGCGGCCGTGGGGTCCTCGTCCTCGTCCTCGACCTCGTCGGCCTCGTCGGCCTCGTCGGTCGCGGCGTCGTCCCCGGCCGCCACGGTCTGCGGGCGCAGCGCCTCCAGGTCGACGACGTTGCCCGACGCGTCGGTGATCGTGGTCTCCTCGAGCAGCTGGGCGAGCGCCTTGGTGCGGCGGACGTCGGCGACGAAGTCGGCGATGTTGCCGCCCTGCTGCAGCTGCTGGGCGTACTGCTCCGGGCTCATCCGGTTGCGCTGGGCCTGAGCCATGACCTGCGCTGAGAGGTCCTCGTTGTCGACGGTGACCTCGCGGGCGTCGGCGATCGCGTCGAGCAGGAACTGGGTCTTGACCGCGCGCTCGACGTTCTCCCGGGTCTCGGCGTCGTACGCCTCACGGCTCTCGATGCCGGCGGCGGAGAAGTAGGCGTCCCAGTCCATGCCGGCCTGCTGGAGCTCGCGCTCCATGGCCTGGCTGCGCCAGGAGAGCTCCTGCTCGACCAGCTTCTCCGGCACCGGGATCTCGGTGGCCTCCAGCAGCTGCTCGACCAGCTTGTCGCGGGCCTGGGCGCCCTGCTGCAGGACCTTGGTGCGGGCCAGCCGGGTGCGGACGTCCTCGCGCAGCTCGTCGAGGGTGTCGAACTCGCTGGCCATGGTGGCGAACTCGTCGTCGAGCTCGGGCAGCTCCTTGGCCTTCACCGAGCGGACGGTCACGGTGACCTCGGCCTCCTCGCCGGCGTTCGGGCCGGAGAGCAGCGGGGTGGTGAAGGTGGCGGTGCCGTCGGCGGACAGCCCGCGGACGGCGTCGTCCAGGCCGGCCATCAGGTTGCCGGAGCCGACCTCGTAGGACATGCCGGTGGTGCTGCCGTCCTCGAGGACCTCGCCGTCGAGCGTGGCCTCGAGGTCGATGGAGACGTAGTCGCCGTCCTCGGCGGCGCGCTCGACGCCGGAGAGGGTGGCGAAGCGCTCGCGCATGACGGAGACCTGCTGGTCGATCTCCTCATCGGTGACCTCGACGTCCTCGACGGTCACGGCCAGGGCGTCCAGCGCGGGCAGCTCGAGCTGCGGGGCGACGTCGACCTCGGCGGTGAAGGCCAGGGACTCGCCGTCCTCGAGGCGGGTGACCTCTACCTCGGGCTGGCTGATGACGCGGACCTGGTTCTCTCGGACGGCCTCGGAGTAGACCTCGGGGACGGCGTGCTGGACGACCTGCTCGAGGACGGCGGGACGGCCGACGCGCTGGTCGAGGACCCGGTTCGGGACCTTGCCGGGACGGAAGCCCGGGACGCGCACCTGGTTGCGGAGCTCCTTGTAGACCTCACCGAAGGCGTGGTCGAGGTCGCTCCACGGCACCTCGATCGCGAGCCGGACCCGGGTCGGGCCCAGGTTCTCGATGGTGCTCTTCACAGCGCAGCGCTCCTCATGACGGGGTACAGACGGTGGGAGGCGGCACCCGATGGGCGCCGCAGCTCCCCACGAGTCTAGATACGTCTCTCGACGGTCGGGGTGGCGGGATTTGAACCCACGGCCCCCCGCTCCCAAAGCGGGTGCGCTACCAAGCTGCGCCACACCCCGTGGCGGGCTGAGTGTAGGCACCAGGGCGTGCCGGTACCCTGTCCAGGCACCCTCGGGTGCACGCGGGTGTAGCTCAATGGCAGAGCCCCAGCCTTCCAAGCTGGCCATGCCGGTTCGATCCCGGTCACCCGCTCCACGCACTGACCAGCTCGTATGCCCGTCTGCGCAGCTCAGCGCGGCCTTGGCGCCGCTCCCGTGCCTTGAGGGTGCTGACCCCTGCTGACCGCTGACCACCGGCTTTGGCCGGTGCTTAAGGCACGGTTGAGGCACGACGTGGACAGACCCAGTCCGTCGACACAGCTGGAACGTATCCCGTCTTTGCTTCCCCGGTTGGACTCGAACCAATAGCCCTGCACTTGCCGACGGACCTGACCGTGGGTGTCCGCTGAGGACCTGCGGGCGGTGCTCGGCGTCCCGGCGCTGCTGTGCTTCGCCGGAGTGGCGGTGCTCACCCTGCTAAGAGCACGGGCGGGACCCCAGGAGCGGCCGCCCGGTGGCAGCAGCTCGCAGAGTGGGCTCCTCCCCCCGCACCAGGTCATCGACCTCGCGGGTGGAGACGCCGTGCAGATAGGCCTCCATCACCACCGCGAACAGAGCCTGATCGATCCGCCGCCGCTCCAGCAGCGAGGGAAAGAACGACCCGGCGCAAGCTTCGGAATGCGCAGCTCCAGATCCCCGGCCGTCGTCGTGAGGATCCGCGCCCGGGAGCCGTTGCGCTGCGCGGTCCGGGCATCGGTGCGCTCGTGCGGCGCGACGCCGATCACCGCGGTCAGCTCGGCCTCGATCAACGCCTGATAAATCGTGGTCGCCGCCGACCGGATCCGGTCATCGACATCGGCGGCCTTCAGTGCCTCCAGCACCTCGAGCACGGCGGACTGGTCCAAGGCCGTCGTGTGCTGTGTCCTTCCGCGAGAACCATTGGCGTGGTCTCGCTGACCATCACACGATGGCCCCCTCACCTGATCACCCACGCAACCGGTGCCCTGGACTTACACCACCAGCGGGGACGTCACCCCCGGCGCGGACGTCCCACCAGTCGAGCCATCCGGATCGGCGGTCCACTGCGGGAAGGCATGAGGCACGCTTGTCCGTCCGGCGCCGAGTCAAGACCCCCACCCCTGGGTTCGACGGGGAGACCGGGTCGAACCCAGGGCCGCAGATGCACCGATCACGGGTGTCGCCTGACATCGCGTTAGGGAACCCGGGCTGCCGATCAAGCTCCGACCGGACGGCCGCGCGATCGAGTCGGCAACTCTCCGGACGTAGCGATGCTCGCGGCTGCAACGCCTGTCACAGCCGCCACTCCCGTCGTGTCTCCCCCATCCGAATGTCGAGCACGCAGCAGTGCGGCAGCTAACCTCCCCGGCGGCGAGCACAGGATCAATCTCACGAGCGGGAGGGCTGCACCCATGCCAGTCGCGCCCACTGCCCCCTCAGGAGGCAGCGCCGTGGCGGACCGTCCATCGATGGCAATAATGGCGCTGGACGCCGCCAGCTCGGCTTCAGCGTTCATCTCCAACCCCAAAGTGGCCGTCAGTGCCTGAGTTGAACGAAAGCCCTCGCACGCAAGTCATGCAGCTGAGCGCCCTCGATCTTGACATGGCCCCAGACGCTCCAGGTATCTACGCCTGGTACGCCCGACTGCCATTGTCCAACGATGACTGGAAGCCTCAAATCAGAGACGGCGCCGACCTCGCCGCCAGCTATTTGCACAGGGCAGTTGCCGACTATGCGCGCGCTCACCAGCCGAACCCAATCAACTTGAAGGGCGAGGGAACCTACCGACTGAACTGGTCCGGAACAGTGCGGCGCGCATCCATTGCCGACACGACTGGCGACGGCGACGGCATGAGTCTTGAGTCGCGGCTCGGCGACCTCGCAGATGAACCCGTGGTACGTCAGCTTCTCATTGGCCTACTCCGCACCGCAGTACCAGTTTTCGCTAGCCCACTATATATCGGCGTCGCAACGAATCTTCGCACGCGACTGGCCGAGCATCGAGTCGCATACGAGGGAACTAGAGAGGCACTTCGCCTAGACCCCTCCGCCGCTGCACGAACACAGTTCGAGGGCCCATCATTCGGCGCCCGTCTGGCCGCGACGGGTCTGCAGTTGGAACATTTACACTGCTGGCTCATGCCAGCCAATTTTGCTCCCAGTAGCGGCCGTGAGCATGCCGACTCCGCAACGACCGCGAGAGGCGTCGCCGAAACGGCCGAATGGATTCTTCAGCGCATTTTTCTACCGGTCCTCGGGAGGCAATAGAGATGAGCCTTAGTCAACTTGGGAGCGCGCCCGCGTTCCAAAATCACGCCCACGGCACGATTGGTGAGTTCGTCACGCCAGCCGGCAGGGTCTCGTACCTGATGACGAAGGCACGCTTGGGACAGGACGCGGCCGACCCGGAGCGTCGTCTAACTCGACACCTAGTGCCGGTGCGTGAGGTGATTCCGGTCGAGGAGTTGGACTTCAACCAGCTCCTGCAACGTGACCTTGACGACCACCGGGTGGCCGTCAACCTTGTGCCGTACCTTCTCAGCAACGACTGGACCGGCCCGGCCTTTTTCCCTCCTATTGTGGCGATCGCCCTGCCGTTCTCCGGACAACAGCCGTCTGAGTTTCCGGGGCTCGGCGCGGCGACCCAGGTACAGGACGGCCTGACCTGGCGCCAGCAGGATGCTGGTCAGCATTTTCGTGTCCGTCGACTCCTCATGGACGATGGGCAGCCAAGTGCCGTGGCCTTAGGGCAGGTTTCTTGGAATGACGAGTTTTGTCGCATCGTCGTAATCGACGGCCAACATCGGGCCATGGCTCTGCTCGCTATCGACCGCACTATTCGAAACAGTTGGCAAGGAAGTTCCGGCGCCCGCTACCGTTACTTCTACGAGGCACGCATCAAAGAAGCGCTGCGCAACCGAACCATCGACGACATTGAGGTGCCGGTCACACTGCTCTGGTTCCCGGAATTGTTCGGTGAGGGCAAGCAGCCTCACAAGGCTGCCCGCAAGCTGTTTGTCGACGTCAACAAGGAAGCGCGGACCCCCAGCGAATCACGCCTGATCTTGCTGTCCGACGGCGAACTCGTAAACATTCTGACCCGCACTACGCTGACACAGCTACGCAACCAGGACGACAACGTCTACCTGCCGCTCTACTGTGTCGAGTACGACAACCCTGACACGAAGACAACCCAGTCTGCGCGCTGGTCAGCGCTTACCAACATCCACGCCCTGAAGCAGATGGTCACGCGGACCGTTTTCGGCCCAGGAAAATACATCAACAGGGTTGACGTTGCCTTCGGCAGTCGGGAGGACAAGGAGCAGCGGAACTCGTTCATGCGCTCCCAGCTCGACGTCGCGTCGCTCTTTCCCGCCCAGATCGAGGGGGACGAGCCTTTTTCGCGTGACCAGCTGGGGGACACCGACTTCCCGGAAGCCGCGGCCGGACCACTGGCGGAACGGTACCGTGACACCTGGAGCAGTGCCATTCTTATCCTGCTCAGCAGGGTTGAGCCTTGGGCGGCACATGCTCGTGCCCTCTCGCAGCTGAAGCAGAACTGGCTCGTCGACGACGCGATTGCGACGTTGGCGCATGACGCGCTCTTCAGCGGCGTTGGCATGTATTGGACGCTGCGAGAGTCAGCCCTGCATTGGCAGCGGGACGAACATCCCGGCGGACGGACGACAAAGCCTGACGTCGTTCACGCCTGGGACATGATTGTGGCGAAGCAGGGCGACTTCGAGCAATTGCGAGCCGAGCAGCTGCTGGGCAGCAAGTCACGCAGAGAGTCGGCCAATCTAGTCTTCCAGGCAATGAATACCCACGCCTGCCAGCTCGGGGTGGCATTGACATTGGCTACGCTATTCCGACGTGCCAAGGCGGGCGATACGACCGTAGTGCAGCTCGCCGTAGGAATAGCCGCCGGCATCAATGCCTGGATGAGTAGCAAGACCACGGGTGACTACGACCGGCGCTTGGCGCTCGCGAAACGCCGTGAGGACTTCCCGAAGCACGCCCTAAACATGGTCGCGAACATGGACACACCACGGGCGGTCCAGTTCCGCTATTTCTGGCTTGAAATCTTGGCCTCCCCTCAGGCAGCGGCAAGTCTCTCTGGCCTTGTCTATGGGGAACGGCTCGGGGAGTTGCGTGATGAGGCTCGTCGCGCATACATCGCCTACGTGGCTGGGGAGAAGGCGCGAGCCTTGAAGACGACACAGGCCAGTCTGACCGAAACCGAACGCAAGGAGCGCGGCCTCCAAGACGCCCGAAAGGAGGTCCGCCATGCCCTCATCAGGTGGTTCGACATCGCCGCTGCCGATATTGATGCCTGGTTGGAGTCCGATGCGGGAACTACGACAACCGAGGCCGTCAATGAACAACAAGATCAGGATGATGTGAACGGTGACGACACCGGTCCTGTATCCAGCCCTGAGCCGGACTGAGACGCGATGACAACCAGGGGCACGCCGTCGGTAGGCGGTTGGCCCGCGGCGGCGTTGGCGAACGCTGCATCCGTAATCAGCCAGCTGCCCGCACCACCCGAGCTGGTGGATCGTCGTCGGACGCTGCCGCTCGCTTGGAATTTGGACCCCGGAGGAGCCGCCAACGTGTCCGAAGAAGCTGCGTTCGGCGACCTGCGTCCGTGCACGTGGCTCGAGGCGTTTCCATGGATCAAGGGGGCTGCCGACGTATCGGACCACCCGTGGTGGGACGAGCTCATCGGCGATGCCGGCGTTGTTCTCAGGCAGCAGCGCATCGCACAGATCGCAGAACTGGCGATGGCACGACTCAGTCAGTGGACCATCGGACAAATCCTTCCCGGGTTATCGCCAGAGACCGAGTTGCTGCAGCTCCGACTGCCGGTGCGGGCCCGCAACGCGCTGGCCCGGTACGGGTGCCTGAAAGGAGCTGATCTTTTCGGCGTCACCCTGCGCGCGGTGATGGAGTGGCAACAGGTAGGCGTCGGTACCGTAGACGCCATTCTCCAAGCGCTTGCGGACGTCTCAACTTCGCAGGCGACACCGCGCGTGAACGCCTTCGATTACGGTGCCGCGCCGGCTGTGCAGCCGAGCAGCGAGGCGCGCCTGCCGGACTGGATAGCGTCGCTCCTCGACGACCTCGGCCAAGTCGCGACTTGGTACGCCACGATCGGGCAGCCCGAGCGACCGCTGCTGGGAGCAGCGCTCGCCCCCGGGACGCCGGACGAGGTCGTCAAGGCTCGCCTCCGCCTCGATGCCCTGTGTGCGGGCGACGTCCTGCCCGACGATGCTGCTAAAGCGGATGTCGCCGGCCGCTTCGAGGCGGCCCTCGCGACACTCGATCCGCGGGCGGTCCAAGTCCTGGCAGATCGGCTGTTCGCCGACGACGCCCGCACGCTGGATGAGATCGGGCGCGACCACGGTGTCACGAGAGAACGCATTCGACAGATCGAGGGAAAGGCGCGCGGCGCGCTGCTCGGTTTGGTCGGTGACGGTGGGCAGCTCGCCATGGTCGCCGAAGCCGCCCGGACCCTCATCGGCACCATCCGGCCGCTGGACGATCTACTGGCCCTCATGCCAAGCCTCGGGAAGGCGGTTGCGTCGGTTGGCCAACCGGCGTGGCGGGTCCTCGATCGCCTCGAGGACGCCTACGAGATCGAGGATGGCTGGTGTGTCGTGCCGACCCTCACCGCGGCGCGGACCATCACGCAAACCCAGCTCCAGGAACGGGTTGACCGCTACGGTGTCGCCCGGATCGACAACCTCAGTCTCGTCGAAATCAGCCAACTCGAGCGCCGGACCGTACTGACAGCGGCCTGGCTGACGCACTGTGGCTACGTCGTCGACGGCGACTTCGTCCTCACCCGGACGCAATCGGTGCAGGACTACGGCGCGGCGGTGCTGTCGATATTGGGCTCGCCGCTCAGCGCCCAGGAGATCGTCGACCGCTTCCTGACCGAACGCAGCGCCGCCTCACTGCGCAACGCCATGAGCGGCGACGACCGCTTCGAGCGTGTCGATCGAGACCGCTGGGCGCTCCGGGAATGGGGCATGGAAGCTTATGCCGGTGTCCGCTCCTTAATCCGCGAACGGGTGGCGCGCAGCGGCGGGCGCGCCCAGCTCGAAGACCTGGTCGAGTACATCACCGGCCGCTACTCCGTCACCGCCAGTAGCGTCGCGGCGTACGCCAGCTCACCGCCGTTCCAGTGCAAAGGCGGCGTGGTCACTCTCGCGAGCGACGACCGCGAGGTGCGCAAGACGCCCGAGCAGACCCGCCGCCTCTTCCGCCGTCCGGACGCCTGGGCATACCGCGTACGCATCACCGCCGACCACCTGAGGGGCAGCGGCTCAGCAGCTCCAGTCGCAATTGCCAGCCTCCTCAGTCTTCAGTTCGGTGACACGCGTCAGCTCACATCGCCGCTGGGTCCGCAGACCATCGCGTGGACCGCCATCCAGCCATCCTTCGGCACCATCCGCCGCTTCCTGCTGGCCGGCGATATCGCCGTTGACACCGAAGCGTTCCTGATGATCCACAACGACGGCTCGTTCTCTTTCGAGCCGGCCCGTGACATGACCGGCAACCCGCTCATGGACGCCCTCAGCTTGATCGGCGCGCCAGTGACCGACGACCGCGACGAAGCCCGCAGCTTGCTCGCTGCAGCCGTCGGGCTATCAGCGGCCGCGCCCGTCACGAGCGTGATCGGCACCTACCGCGAACGTGGCGACAGCGACATCGCAGACCTCCTGACGAGCGTCCGCGAGTCCCTGGAGGCGGGCCACCCCCAGCCGTCTCCCACGCACCGTGCCGCAGTCGATGACATCTTGGACCTGCTGTGACCACGTGGCCCCGCGGCCTGCGGTCACTCTCCCTGCATGACCGCTATCGCAGCGATCAGGAAGACGTCGTCGCCACCTTCTACGTGCCAGCCTTCACCGTCGCGTCTAGCTACAGCCGGGCAGTGGGCTACTTCACCTCCAGCAGTCTCGCCCTCTATGCCCGCGGCATCGAGACGTTCGCCGCGCGGGGCGGCACGATGCAGGTAGTCGCCTCTCCGCATCTCAGCGAAGACGACATCGTCGACATCGAACGCGGGTACGACGTCCGCGTGGTCATCGAACGGGCGACCATGCGCCAGCTGGAGCACGAGGATCGGGAACCGGTCCTCGACGGACTCGGCATGCTGGGCCGCCTGATCGCCAAAGGCCAACTCGACATCAAGCTGGCATTCGTCGCGCAAGCCGGGCGCGTTGGCATCTACCACGAGAAGATCGGCGTCTTCCGCGACGACTTCGGCGACCTCGTGGGCTTCACGGGCAGCAGCAACGAGACCTACGGCGGCCTCATGGCCAACTTCGAATCTGTCGAGGTGTATCGCGGCTGGGTGGCAGGGGACGGCGCGCGGGCGCTCCGGCTCGAGAGTGACTTTCAGGCGCTCTGGGCCAACCAGACGCCGAACCTCGCGGTTGAGCGCTTCCCGGACATTGCCCGCGAGCGGCTGATCAAGCTCGGCACCGAACGTCCGCATCGCCCGGTGCCGGGTCGCGACGACGCGCTGACGCCCACCCCGCCGACCGTCTCCGAGCCGATCCGGCTGCGCATCCCCAGCTGGTTGGACGTCCGCGACTACCAGCGGCAGGCGGTCGAGGCATGGGGTCGCCAGCAGGGCCGCGGCATCCTCAAGATGGCCACCGGCACCGGCAAGACGAAGACGGCCATGATCGCCACCACCCAGCTCAGCAACGTTCTGCGGCAACGCGAGGAACCCCTTGTCGTGCTCATCCTGGCCCCGCTGCAGCACCTGGTCGACCAGTGGATCACCGAGGTCGAAGACTTCGGCGTGCGCCCGATCGCCATCTACGAGGCGAGCCAGAAGTGGATGCGCGTCGTCGAAGACCAACTGGCCGAAGCCCGTCTCGGCCAGCGCCCGGTGGTGATCATGGTCGCCACCAACAAGTCGTTCGCCGGTGACAGGTTCCAGGCGGTGCTGTCCCGCATCACGCAGCCGCTGCTGGTCATCGCCGACGAGGCGCACAACCTCGGCTCGTCGACGTATCGCACGGCACTCCCCCCAGGCGCCACCTACCGCCTGGCCCTCTCGGCGACACCGGAGCGTTGGTTCGACGATGCAGGCACCGACGCACTCATCGACTACTTCGGCCCCATCGTCTTCGAGCTCGGTCTCGCCAAGGCGATCGAGATGCGGGCGCTGTGCCGCTACACCTACGTCCCGCGGCTGGTGGAGCTGAACGACTACGAGACCAATCTGTACGTCGACCTCACGACGCAAATTGCCAAGCGCATCGCCGCGGGTGACAGCGTGCAAGACGCCGACCCTGACTCCCCCATCGGCTTCTTGCTGCGGCAGCGCGCCGGCGTCCTGGGACATGCCGAGGGCAAGCTGGCGGCGCTCCAACAGGACCTGACCGCACGCCGAGATTCTTGGTTCCAGCTTGTGTACTGCGCCGAGGGTCGGCGACCGACGGAGCCGGGTGACCCGCCGGGGCCCAACCAGCTCGATGAGGTCATGCAGTTGGTGGGCCACCGGCTGCAGTTGCCGGCCCACTCCTACGTCGATGGTGTCTCCCGTCCACAGCGCAAAGTGCTGCTGCGCCGTTTCGGCACGGGTGACGATCTACGGGTACTGGTCGCCATGCGCTGTCTTGATGAGGGCGTCGACATTCCCGATGCCCGCATCGGCTACCTGCTGGCCAGCAGTAGCAATCCACGCCAGTTCATTCAGCGGCGCGGTCGCCTGCTGCGCCGTTCTCCCGACAAGGAGCGAGCCGAGATCCTGGATTACCTGGCAGTGCCGCCGGCCGGGGCACCGGTCAACTTCGATGTCGAACGAGCCCTTCTCGCGCGTGAGCTGCAGCGGGCACACGAGTTCGGCACGTTGTCGGAGAACTATGCGAGCACGCTCCAGGTGCTCCGGCCGCTGAAAGAGCGGTATCAGCTCCTCGACATGTAGCAGCGGCAGCCCACTACGGAACCACCACGGCAAGGGAGACATCAGTGACCGATGCCGGTCGCACTGAGAAACAGGTGCTTGAGGAGATTGGCGACGAGGAGCGCGCCCTGCTCAAGCGCGTCCTGGAGATCGAGCGAGCCAAGCTCCATCTGAGCGCCTACGACGCCACGGACGACTTGCTCGCCGCGGTCAAGGAGATCATTCCGTGAAGCTGCAGTCCATCACGCTGACAAACTTCCGCCAGTTCGAGGGCGTGCAGACCTTCGACCTGACCTCCGACGCCATCCGCCCCGTGTCGCTCCTCTTCGGCGCGAACGGAGCAGGCAAGACCACCTTCTTGAACGCCTTCACGTGGGCGCTGCACGGTGCGATGTCAGAGGACGTCGAACAGCAGGAGCGCATGGTCAGCGACAACGTGTGGCGCGCGCTGCCGATCGGCCACTCCGCGGAGGTCGCCGTCGAACTCCGATTCGACCACGAGGGTCACGACTACCGGCTCCTGCGCCGAGCCAGTGTGCACAAGCAGTCTGACCACCAGACGAGCCCGGCACCCGAGCTGCAGCTGTGGACGACCGCTCCCGATGGCTCGTCGGAGGTTGTGGGTGCACCGCAAGAGAAGATCTACACGATTTTGCCCCGCCACGTGAGCCGCTTCTTCTTCTTCAACGGGGAGCGGATCGAGAACCTCGTCAAGAGAGGTGCCTACGCCGAGGTCCAGCAGGACATCAAGATGCTGCTCGACCTCGAGCAGGTCGAACGCTCGCTCGTGCACCTACCCAAGGTCGATCGCAAGCTCACCGCCGAATTAAAGAGACACGGTGGAGACAAGGCGAGCGGAATCCAGGAAGCCATCGACGACTTGCGCGAGCGCGAGACCGCCGCGCGCGACGACCTGAAACTGCTGGAAGGCGATCTGGCGGCGCTCGCCGAGGAACGCGACGCGGTGCTGGGAGTGCTGCGGCAACACAACGAGGCACGGCCCATCCAGGAGCGTCGGGACGCTGTCTCACGCGACCTAGAAGAGGCTAAGGACGCCCTTGCAGCCGCCCAAGCCGAGCGGCAGCACATCATCGCCACGCGCGGCTTCCTGGCCTTCACCGAGTCGCTCGCCGACACGACTCAGGCGATGGCCGACAGCTTGTACGAGAAGGGCAAGCTGCCCTCCCCGCTGAAGCGAGAATTTGTCGACAAGCTGCTTGAAGACGGCACCTGCATCTGCGGCACGCCGCTGACCGAGCACTCCGAGCCGTGGGAGCACGTGAAGGACTGGCGCCAGAAGGCCGGCCTCCAAGCCGTCGAGACGGCGTGGCAGCAGCTGAGCGGCCAGATCGGTCCCCTGGCGTCGGCCCGCCTTGAACTGCGTGACAACCTCTCGGCGCTCATGACGCGGATCAACGCCGAGCGCGACCGCGTCGACCGCCTTGTCGAGCACAAGTCGGAACTCGACGGCAAGCTCCGCGACAGCCGGCTTGAAGACGTGCAGGCACTGGAGAGCAAGCGGATCGACCTGGACACGCAGCTCGGACTCAAGCAACAGCGGATCGGCTCGGTACGGTCGGAGCTGGAACGCCTGGTGAGGGAGATCGAGCAGAAGACCAAGGAGCGCCGCACCGCGGAGGTGACGGACGAGCTGGCCGCCAAGGCCCGAGCCCGATCGGACCTTGTGCAATCGGTGAAGCAGGCGCTGGAGGAGATCCTCGCCATCCGCGAGGAAGACATGCGGCGTCGTCTCGATGCCGAGCTCAAGACGGTGTTCCGGAGCATCACCCACCAGAACCACATCCCGTCGCTCAACCGGGGTTTCGAGCTGACGCTCCACAAGGACGTCGACGGCGTGCAGCTGCAGGTGCCGAAGTCGACTGGTGAGAACCAAATCCTGAGCCTGAGCTTCGTGGCCGCGGTCTCCAAGCTTGCTCGCGAGATTCGCCAGGAGCGCCGAGCCGAGGGCGAGGCGCACCCCGATGCGGGCATCTATCCAATCGTCATGGACGCCGCGTTCGGCTCCCTCGACCAGGATTACCAGCAGGCCGTCTCCCGCGCCCTGGCGCAGATGGCCCCGCAGCTGGTTGTCCTGGTCAGCAAGAGCCAGGGCCTCGGCCGAGTCGTCACCGAGTTGATGCCCTACGTCAGCCACCTAGGGGTCATCGAAACGCACACGACTGCGACGGGTGATGTCGCCGACGACATCGAGATCAAGGGTGTCGCCTACCCCTACATCCGGCCGGCGAGCACCGACCACTCCGAGCTGAAGGAGATCAAGTGACGACACCCCTCGTCGACGTTCGGATCCGCCGGCCACAGCAGCACGAGGCCCTGCTGCTCGAGCTGCAGACCGAGTCGCGGTTTCCCTACTTCCGCGACGTGCTGCTGTTCGCGGCGGCACTCGGCTTCCACAACGATCGCCGCGTGCCGTTCACGGCCGCGTCGGGTGACCCGATTCGATACGACACCCTGACGGCCCCGATGTTCAGCGAGGCGCTGGTCAACATGATTGCGGCCAACGTGTTGACCGACGATCCCGAAATCATGGACGCCACCCGCATCGAGGAGCGAGTCAAGATTTTCGAGGAGTACGCCAACGGCGGGCTGGAATACCTTCAGGAGCAGGTCAACTTCCGGCACCAGCCGGCAGCCCTCGTCGTCGACGCCCTCGTCACGGAGGCGTTGTCCGCCAGTGGAGGCGCCAAGCCTGTCTCGGTGGAGGAGTTGCTCAGTGGGATGAACTGGTCCTAGCTGACCGACACACCAGCCGGTGGCCCTGCACTGTGACCCCGGCCTGCGCCAGCACCGACTCCCAGCCGGACCGCGTGCCGATGCGGTTGGGATCGGCGTAAAGACCCTTACGGTGCTCCGCCTTGGTCAAGCGGGCGTACAGCTCCCGCCGCGGATCATCTGATCCGACGAACTCCTCTTTGCGATGCAACAGCGGCGGGTTGTCTACCTGGCGGTAGTCGCGCCAGTCAACTGTTAGGTTTCGGAGATTGACCGTGACCGCGCTTGCCAAGGTCGGGTGTGCCTGGCGCTCGAACGTCGGATACGAGAGGTAGGAAACTTGAGGCTGGGTGACCGAGAGCTTCACGAGGTTGGCGTTCTCGACGGTCCCTGCCAGGACGCGTGCACATCCTTCGTAGACCTGCAGTACCGGGGGCAGATGGCCCAGCGCGCTGCGGTGGACGTAGAGGGCGCTCGGCGTCTGCTTACCCACTGAGGCGCTGCGCGCCGAGACGAGCACGATGGCCGGGTCGCCACAGGAGAGCAGCAGCCGGTCCGCCTGCACGCAGGCCGCCTGGTAAGTGCCGAAGAGGCTCCGGATGTCCGTGGCCAGGCTGGCCGGCAGCTGGTTGTAACTAGGCCGTCGGCCGAAGCGCGACAGGGCGATGTAGATCATCAGCTCCGAGCGGCGTTGGATGGTGACTTGCTGCCAGAGGTCGGCATCAGTTACCTGCTGCAGCAGCCGGACCGCCCGGCCGATGGTGCCGAAGACCGTCGTGAGATCTCCTTCAGCCGCCCGACTTAGCTCGGAGGGACGCGGCGGCCGGGCGTGGGCGGTCATGAAGTCGAGCAGCGGCTCCAGCCGCTCGCGGTTAGATTCGTAGATGGCCTGCGGCTCGATGCGGACGCGCGGTCTGTAGGTGTGCACGCGGCGGGCCAGGAAGTCTTGCGCGGCGGAGGGCTCCCGGAACAGATAGAAGATGCCGGGCGCCGCGGCAACCGATCGAACTTCGAGGGTCTGTTCGATCCAGTTAGCCAGCTCGGTCTGTTCGTAGAACTTCTGGAAGGTGCCGGTCCGGGTGAGCAGTCCGTCGCCGAAGGGCCGGCCGACGAGGTCACGGGCGTCCCAAGTGAGGCGCGCGCTGACCACGAGCAGTCGGTTGGCCAGCTCCCAGGCTTGGCGCAGGCAGGCGGCGCGCTCGGCTTGGTCCTCGATGACGTTGACGACGTAGCCGAGGTTGACGACGTCGGCGGCGGCCCGGGGCCCGTCGGGCTGGTGGACCGGATCCCAGCCCACAGCCGGAATGCCGAGCGCTTTGGCGTGGCGCACGTCGTCGCCGCGGCCGCTGCCGTAGTCGAGCAGCGTCTGGGATGGGCCGAGCAGGTTGTCGGCCAGGGCGGTCGCGAGCGGCCGTGACAGGTGGGTGCGGACCAGCGCTGTCCGGTGGCGCGCGACCGCCGGGATCATGCGGCGGCCACCTCCTCCAGCGACAAGCTGGCCAGGCCGGCCACATCCGTTACCCGGGGATCGCCGAAGAGGTAGCCGATGCCGCGGTGCAGGTGGAGCCGAAATTGCTGCGCCAGCGTCTCCTCGTCCAGTGCCAGGCCATCCTGGTGGCAGCGGGAGCGCAGCAGGGCCCAGAGCGCGTCGCCGTAGTCGCCGGCGAAGACGCGCCAGGTCATCTCGACGTTGCTGTCGAGGCTGAGCTTGACGGCGGGGGGCGGCGCCGGCTCGGCCAGCGAGCGGCAGAACGCCCAGCGGCACAGGACATTCCAGTGCATGATGCCGGTGCGGCGCTTCAGCGTGATGAGCTGGTCGCGCGCCGCCTGCGACAGCCGGATGTGTTCAAGGGGCACGCGGACTCACTCCCAGAAGTAGCCGGGCGCGACGGCCGTGGCGTTGGTCGTCGGGTCGAAGGCGAGTTGGTAACTGCGGCCGACGTGCCGGGCCAGCCGACGGTGGGCAGCATCGTCGATCTCGGTGTCGGTCGACAGCAGGATTACCTGGTGGCTGGCGTGCGGGAAGTAGCGCTCGAGCAGGTGTGCGCGGTGTCTCCCGTCGAGCCGGCCGAGTGGCGTGTCGATGACGACCGGCAGTGGCTGGCCGGCGGCGCGGGCGAGGCCCCAGAGCAGGGCAACGGCCAGCAGCTGGCGTTCCCCGGCCGACAGGGCGTCAGCCGGCAAAACTTGCCCGTCTGTTCCAGTCAGTTGCACGGCATAGGTTTGCGGATCGATCACCACGTCCGTGATCAGGTTCGACTTCCGCAGCAGCCGCCCGAGGGCCTCCAGGACCAGAGCACCGATGCCGTTGAGATGGCGACGAACGGCGGCCTCCCGCAATTGCTCAAGGGTGGCCTGGACACGGTCAACGTGGTCGACGAGACGGCGGCCGTCGTCGGCCACCAGTCCAGCTTGCGCCGCTTTGGTCAAGGCCGTCTCATACGTGGCGTCGGCGCGGGCCCGTTCCTGACGAAGGGCGGCCAACTGTTCTTCCAGCTGCGTCAGCTTGGCGTCCAGCCGCAGTGCCTCAGCCGCGGCGGCATCGCGCTCGGCGAGCAGCGGCGCCAACGAGGCGGCGTCAGGTATGGCGACGACGACGCGCTCAGCCTGGTCGAGATCGGCTCGCACCTCCGCCCGGCGGTGGACGAGCTGGGCGAGCCGCCGCTGCGCCGTAGGCAGCGTGGCCCTGACCAGCTGCTCGATGCCGACCGCCTCGGGCAGACCCGTGACGATCGGCACGTCAGCGGCGCTGGCCCGCGCGTCACGATCGGCAGCCAGACGCTGCTCCACCGCCCGGAGCGCCTCAGTCGTCAGATTGTCGGTGCGCAGCTGCGCCACGAGCGCCGCGTCGCGCTCGTCCAAGGCCGCGGCAACGATCCGCTGGCGGCCCGCTACCGTCTCGGCCTGGGCTTGGCTGGCAACCTGCCCCAGTAGTGCGGTGACCTGCAGCAAGGGTGCAGCCTCGGCCGATTCGGTGCGCAGCTCAAGCTCATAGGCAGCCAGCTGACTCTTTAGCACGCTGGCCCGCGCTTCGGCCGCCTCCCGCTGGTCGAGCAGCTCGCCGCCGGAGGCCCGGTAGCGCTCGGTCAGCTCGAAAGCCTGCTTGTCGGCCCGTTCCTTTTCCACCCGGGCCGCGGCAACGGCAGCCGTCGCAGCCTCCTCGGCTTGCCGGACCGCTGTCACGGCCATCCGGCGCTCGTCGATCGCCTGGCGTAGCTCGGCGGGAACCTGCTGGGCGCGGTGCCGGCGCTTCAGCACGGCGAGATCTGTGCTCAGCCGGTCCACCAGATCGAGCCCGAGCAGCGCGGCCAAGGCCGAGGCCAGCACCTGGCGCGACCGGTCCAAGTCGGCCAGCGCCTCAATTTGCTCGCCGTCGAAGAAGAACAGCCCGGCAATGCCGCGCGGCAGAAACGTCTCGACGTAGTCGCTCCAGGTCGCGGTCAGGGCGCTGTCGTGACGGCCGTCCACCGACACGAGCAGGATCTCGCGGAGCGACTTGCCGGTGCTGCGCCAGCTGCGGCGAACGCGGTAGTGGCGTTCCTGGCCCTGCTGGTGAGCGTGGAAAGCCAACTCGATGGCGGCACCTTCGCTGTGCGGCAAACCGCGGTGGATGAGGCCACGCAAGTAGTTCTCGTAGCTCCTCGAGCGTCGGCCAGAGACCGGTGCCAGCGCCCCGTACAGGGCGACGTGGATGGCCTCCAACAGTGTTGTCTTGCCGGCCCCATTGAGACCGCCGATCAACACCACCGGCTTGCTTGGCGAGGGAGGTGTCAGCTCAATAGCGTGGCGCCCGGCGAAGGTGCCGACGTTGTGCAGGACGAGCTCGTCGAGGATCACGGCGCAACCTGCTCGGCCGCCAGCTGCACATAGCCATCGGCCACGTCCAGCGGATCCGGCTCAGCGGCGTCCGCGTCGCCCGCAGGACGTTCAGCGGCCTCTTGCCTCTGCAGAACCCGCAGCACGGCGTCCGCTTCGTCGTCGTAGAAGCCGCGGCGCAGCGCCTTCTCGATTGCATCGAAGAGGCCAGAGCGACGCGCCTGCGCCCGGTGGCGCTGCTCGACGTCAAGCAGCTCGCGCACGAGCTCGAAGTGCAGCCGGTCCTCCCCCACCACCTCGGCGAGCAGCTCGACCATGGCGGGGCCCAGCGGCAGGTGCTCATCGAGCGGCCGGCCGGGGTATGGCGTGCCACTGGCACGCTCGTAGATGCCTGGCAGGTGGTCCTCGAACTCGTGCTTCTCGACCACCCAGAGACGACGGATCTCCTCCAGCTCGGCGAGAGTGATGAGCTCGAGCTGGCGCACGTAGTCGGGGCCGTTGGCCCGAATCCAGGTCTGCGCCTCGAGCAGCCGCTGCAGCCAGCGCTCGCGTGACGCCTGGGTGTAGGGCCCGGGGATCAGCCTGTTGTCCTTACCGAAGACCTGCACAGAGCCGTTCATCCGCCGAAAGTCGCGCAAGTGCCGGTCGTCGGCCACGTCCAGTTCGTTTCGCAGCTCCAGCAGCGGCAGCATCCACTCCTTCTCTTCGTCGTTTTGAATCATGGCAGCCATCGACTTGTCCTGGTCGACCAGCGTGCAGGTCCAGCACCCGAAGCGGCTGTCGCCGCAACTCGGCGTGCTGGCGTCGACCACCAGCGGGCACTCGCCATCGGCCGAGGCGCCCTGGTACATGGTCAGCAACTCCTTGTTGGAGTAGCCCCAGGGGTTCTTGACCTGCATCAGGAAGGTCCAGACATCGTCGTTCGACCAGTCCTCGACCGGCGAGTAGACGAGGCAGTTCGGCAGCGAGTCATTGGGGCTGAGCAGATCACGCACCCGGCGCCCCTCCAGGGCGGTCATCCGGTGCGAGCGGCCAGCCGACTCGGCCTTGCGGGTCCCCAGCACGAGGATCGCCTCGCCGTGGGCCTGGACCATCTCGCGGATGAAGGTGTTTGACGGCTTGATCTTCAGCCGCTCGGTGCACCAGCGGAACTTCGGCCGCGGTGCCGGGTAGCCGCGACCGATCAGGTTCACCCAGAAGGTGTCGGCCACCGCCGGCGTCAGGCGGTGCGGCGTCAGCGGCAGGCCGGCAGCCTGAGCAGCCTCCGCCATGACCCCCAGCGAGTGCGTCACCCAGGCGGCAACAACCGGGTTTTCGACCAGCGTGTCGGTGCTGATCACGTGCACCGGCTTGGTGCGCTGCTCCGCCGGCAACCCGGCAAGGGCCAGCCACACCAGCTGCAGGACCGCCGTCGAATCCTTGCCACCGGAGTACCCGACCACCCACGGGACGCTGTCGGCGAGGTAGAGCTGCTGCGTCTGCCCCACCAGGGTCTCGACGCTGGCCGCGAAGCCGGACCCGTCGAAGGCGGAGCGGGGCCGGATGGGCAGGCTGCGCGTCATGCGTCTCCTCGTCGGAAGTTGTCGTCAATTTGTTGCTCATCAGGCGGCAGCGGAAGGCCAAGAGCGTTGCGGATGGCCGCCGTCGTCAACAGCACGTTGGCGCGGCTCTTGGAGACCTTGCCGCCGAGGACGGCGCGGCCCTCCCAAGCAACACTCCCCCGGTGCCAGTCCAGTTGCCGCAGCCCCTTCAGGGTCTTCTGCCAGCTCGTCCGGCTCGGGCTCGCTCGCAGCAGGCTGTTGCCGATGATGCCGAGGGCGTGCAGAACGATGCCGTGGCTGTGAATGAAGTCGCGTCGGATCTCACCGGCACTCAGCTCGCGCTGCCGCACCATCGTCCACTCCGGAAACTGCTCGGCGACCACCTCCCAGTAGGCAGTCGCAAGATCAACCCGCCGCTCCAGCGAATCGGGTTCGACGTCCTCGAGCAGCGCACGGTTGGCGTTGTAGAACGCCGACAGGGTGAACAGCTTGCGGGACCGCGCCGACAGGTTGCTCGTCTCGGTCTCGGTCAGGTCGTTGAACAGGTCCGACCGGAACACGACCAGCCGGGAGATGGCCGACATCTCGTCCCGGTGGTCGTAGAGCACGCCGATCGACTTGGCCGGCCGGATGGCGTAGCGGTTCAGGTCGGCGAACATCTGCTGCGAGCGCTGCAGCCCGATGTCCAAGAACATGACGATCGCGATGCTCTCGTCCCCAAGCTCCGGATTCTCGGCCAGCGCCTGCTGGATACCGGCCCGGCGGTGCTGCCCGTCGTTGATGACGAACTTGGCTTCCATCGGGATGGTCAGGGTTCCGAGCCGCTCGCCGCCGCGCCCCTCGGCGTCGAAGGCCTCGAATCGCACATCGGCGTTGACCGACGCGGTGAGGGCCGAGAACACGTAGCTGGTCGGGTTGTCCAAGATGTAGCGGGCGATCTCCGGGACGCGCGCCTTGTTAAGGGTGCGCTGCGCCCGCAGCTCCGGCGTCAGCTCCTCCTCGTCAAAGACGAACAGGCGGGGAATGAGCCGCAGCGGGCACATCGTGACGTAGTACTCGCGACCGGCCTGGATGCCTCGGATCGCCGGGAAGACGTACTCGAAGGCGGACGCCCGCGACCTGGCGGGGGCCGCGGAACTGACACGCGGTGCGGCCATGCCGAAGTGTCTACCCGCCCGATGTACGGATCGCAAGTTCCGTACAGAGGCCCGGCGTGTCCGAACTCTTGTCGCCCGGTTGCCGTACCTTGCAAGCCATGAGGACGGTAGCGCCAAGCACCGACATGACTGAGCACCGGCTGGTGGGCGGCGACCACGGCCGCCCCGTCTACCTCGACTGCAACGCCACCACACCGGTCGAGCCCGCGGTCCTCGCCGAGGTGATGCACTACCTGAGCGAGGAGTACGGGAACGCCGGCAGCCGAACGCACAGCTACGGCCAGGCCGCGAAGGAGCGCGTCCAGCGGGCACGGGCGGAGCTGGCGGCCGTCGTCAGCGCTCAGCCCGAAGAGGTGACCCTCACGAGCGGCGCCACCGAGAGCAACAACCTGGCCATCCTCGGCCTGGCCGCACACGGAGAACGCACCGGCCGCCGACACATCATCAGCACGCAGATCGAGCACAAGGCGGTCCTGGAACCACTGGAGGCCCTCGGCGCTCGCGGCTTCGACATCACCCTGCTCCCACCGGTCGCAGACGGGTGGATCGAAGCCGAAGCGGTGCGAGCCGCCCTGCGCCCAGACACACTGCTGGTGTCGGTCATGGCCGCGAACAACGAGACCGGCGTCATTCAGCCGATCGAGCTGATCGCCTCGTCTCTCACTGACCACGAGGCCTTCCTCCATGTCGACGCGGCACAGGCGTTCGGCAAGGTCATCAATCCCTTGCGCAGCCGCCGGATCGATCTCATCTCCGCATCCGGGCACAAGCTGTACGCCCCCAAGGGCGTCGGCGCCCTGATCGCCCGGCGGCGCGGATTCACGCGGCCACCATTGACCCCCCTGATGTACGGCGGCGGCCAAGAGCGCGGTCTGCGGCCCGGCACGCTGCCGGTGGCACTTATCGCCGGCTTGGGGACCGCCGCTCGACTGGCACTACAGCAACACGAGGAGCGCACGGCACACAACGCGGCGCTCAAACGAGAGGCCGTGGCGATGCTCACGTCACTCGGCGCGTCCTTCAACGGTCACCCCGACCACAGCCTGCCCAACGCCATCAATTTCTCGATACCTGCGATCGACTCGGAAGCGGCCATCGTTGCCTTGAGGGACCTCGTGGCCTTGTCAAATGGCTCGGCGTGCACCGCCCAGAGCTACAAGCCCAGCCATGTACTGACCGCCGCCGGGTATTCAGACGAGCGCGTCGCGGGCGCTATTCGCTTGTCCTGGTGCCACATGACCGGCACGATCCCTTGGCCCCAGATCACCGAACGCCTTCGACAGCTTCAAATCGTGGACGACTGACCCCAACCATCTCGCTGCGTCGGGACCAGTCTCACAGCGAACGCTTCGAATCGACGGCCTGGCACACGCCGCCTCGGCGGAGAAGTCAGCGCGTGCCGGTGAGCTGATACAGCCCGCGCCCGACGCAGAGCAGGCCGGCGTAGTGGGTGACACCCGGGCCAGTGGCCTCGGCGTAGAGGTGCGAGATGATCATCCTGCGGATGGTGCTCTCGGCACAGCCGGCGCCCCGCCGTCGCGTCTCGGCGAGAGCGTCGGCCATCGTGAAGATGGCTCGTCCTGATCGGGTGACGATCGCGCGGGCAGCGTCAAGGAACTCCCGGCGCGCCCGTCGCGGGTACCGCAGGGCGGCCGGGAAACGCCTGCGACCACTGTCGGCTCCGGGCGGAAACGCCTGCATCGGAAGGGACAGCTCAAACGTGGCGTACGAGAGGCGGTCGAACAGGCCGCAGACGTCGCAGCGGCCGGAGAACGCCTCCGAGCGAGAGGCGTTGGATGACTATCGTCCTGATCGTGGAGCTCCCCGACGAGCAGCTGGGCTGCCCCCCCCCCCCCCCGACCGTGGACGCACCGCCATCTTCAGCGCCGCTCAACCATCTGCGCAGGGCGGCACCGTAGGAAGGCGACCGACATGATCGCGAGACGGACGGGCCAACGGGAACCGGCCCATGGCAGACGCCATCAAGCCTCCTCCGGAGCGAGGCCGATCGGCCGGACCAGCGGCTGAGCTCGGGGAAGGTCTGCGGGGGTGAACAGGCGCAGATCCGGGGTTCGGCGATCGCGGATGAGAAGAACCGGTACGACGCCGCCCGGCTGCCCGCCCAGCGCTTTGACGAGCAGGTCAACGGCCGCCTGCGTGGACCTGGTGGGTTTCACCTCCGCCGCCGGAGCGGCCGGACCGAAGGCGGCCAGCTCGGCAACCGTCACGCCGCCAAGGTCGACCAGGCCGTCATGCAAGGCGAGCCAGCGTGCCACCTGCTCGGCGGTGAACAGCAGCCATCCCCCGTCGGGCGCCCGGTAGGGCGCTTGGCTGAAGTCTCGCTCATAGAGGTCCTGAAGCGCGGTGTGCACCGGCATGTCGCCGGCCACTTGGTGCGCCGGAACGGCGACTTCGCCGATCAGTGGCGGCTGGTGGCTCAGGCGGCTGCCGACGATCTGCAGCAGTTCGATGAGCGCGGCCGTGGGCACGGCCAGCGGCACCGCCCCCGGCAACGGAGGTGTGTGCGACAACGCATTACGGATCAGGCGGGCGCCGTGCAGCTGAGCGCGTTCCCGATCGCTAATCTCACCTCGGCGGGCTAGCTGGTCGATCGCGCCGTCGGTGTCCCTGGCGTCGGTGATCCGCCTGGCGAGGGTCTCCAAGTAGCGCCAGGCATCGTTAAAGGAGTCGAGGTCGCCGCTGTCCGCCACTCCCGGACTGTAGGTGGGCTGGTCTATCCCTCGCGACCGGTGACCCACGCCCCTCATGGGCTGGCACCCGCCTCGAGGTGCTGGCGCGGCTGCCGTCCCGCCGCGAACGGTTACGGGGCGGTCGGTCATGCCGTCGAGTCGTGGCAGAGAAGTAAGTGGACGAGGGCGCGCGGATCGAGTCCTCGCCGGATGACAGCTCACTCGTTACACCAGGAACAGCAACGTTTCATCCTTAGCGCGCGTGAAGGCCACATGGAGGTCACGCAACGACTCCCATTCCGCGGTGCCAAGCCCAGCCTTTCCCTCCTGAATTCGGTCGTAGAAGTCTTTGCTCATGAAAATCCAGGTCGCCTGAAAATCCAGGCCGCGGTAGGCGTCGACGTTTTGAAGTTTGTTCGTCTGGCGAGCAATGCCCCTCAGGCCGGCGCGTGCGCCTTTGGTCAACTGGACTCCGTGATCGCGGTCCTCGAGGAGCAATAAGCACGGCATGTCCGTCCACCGGTCCCACCGCGTGCGGAGCGCTTCGGCCTCTGCCGTAAAGGCTGAGTTCACCTCGCTAGGTTCGATCACCCGGACACGACCGCCCGGCTTCACGAAGCAAAGCCCCGCAAGGTACTCGGCTTCAAGCTCCTTCAAGAGTAGTCGTTCCTCCGCAATGAGCTTCGGGTCAACTCGCCAAGACGACCGGTCGTGAACTGCGGCCACCATTTCGATCGCCTGCTGAGCGAGGCTGCTCGCCTGCCGGTAGCAGGTTGAGAGGCGGTAATCCAAGTCCGGTGTCGGTAAGCCGGCCATGGCTTGGCGCAGTCGCTTGTGTCGCCACTGCAGTGGGTCGTACCCAACGACCACCGCCCTGGCTCCTGCATCGCGAGCTCTCGAGACGGCGGCCTGTGCCGCAGCTGGGCTAGAGGGATCGTCGACGAGCAGCACTCCTCCCTGCATCAGTTCCTGTTGCAGGTGGCGGACGTTCACGTTCGTGTGTTGAGTCAGATGTTTGGCCAGCGCAGATGAGCACTCGAGGCGTACCGGTATCCCGGCATCAAGCACGCGAAGCGCCAGATTCAGGACAATGGCGGTCTTGCCCGTACCAGCGCCACCGCGCAGGTACGCAACGAAGGTATCGTCCCGTCCCCACTGAGCGGCGATGGACGTGGCCAGCTCGTTCCCGACGACGGACTGTTCCTCACTCAGGAAGGTCAGCCAGCCGGAATCGAGCTCCGCATCGTAGCTGGGCTCTACGAGATCGTCGATGTTGACGAACAGAGGCACCTCAACAGCTGGATGAAATCCCACTGGCGCCTCGGTTGCGGCGGCGAGATCCGTACGCCGCTGCTGAGCAGAGCGGCTGACGTAGCGATCCACGACGCCGTGATCGCCGAGGTCCACGACGACAAGGGTGTCTTGATACTCCTGGATGAGAACCCGATGGGCGTGAGTTGCGCGCAGTTCGTAGACGTTCTGCTTGAGTCCTTGGACGGTCTTCTTACCGTCATACCAGTCCGTTTGCGTCCCGTACCGGCGCAGCGCCGTCCGAACTACGCGGACCACTCTGTGGCGGAGACCGGCGGAAGCTGCCGCGTAACTTGCCTCGGCCCGGGGTGTCCATAACGGTTGCGGGATCGCGCGTCCAGTCCCTGCTGCGCGTGGCAAACGCGGAAGGGGCACTGAGCCGGTGGCCGTATCCCGGCGCCCTCGCGTCGATCCGCTGTCCGGCCGCCCCATCAAACCCCGCTTCCCATCTCGGCAGATGCGACGGACCGTAACCCTCTTGCGGCCACTGGCGGCGGTTGCGGCGGTGGCGTCCCCCGAGGGGGTGAAATCCCTAGCATCCGATCGTGTGACGTCACCCACCGCCGATCGGGATCGCTGTCCGAGGCGTTGTCCTACGGGACCTGCCAGCAGCGGATGCCTAATCTCTCCCGCTCAAGGATGCGCCAGCGGGGCGGATGACGGAGCCGGTCACGTTGGCTAACGGATCAAGAATCGACCTGGGTCGGGCCGACTATGCGGAGGGCACGGTGGGGGCAATCTCGGCCGCAACCCACCTGAATTCGCCGCGCGTTCCTGGGAGGTTCGAATAGGGCTGCCAGGCCATCGGATAGGAGCCAGATAGATTGCGCGCGTTGTTTGGGTAGTCGCCGCCACCCCATCTGAGCGTGCCGGACAAGATGGCGCCCTCGTGGATGCGGAACTCGCGGTCTCGGGTCCGCGGGACGACCTTGGGCGGCAGCCAGAGTCCCTGAGCGTTCGAGAGCATGATGGCGACGCCATTGGCCCCCGGCTGCGCTTCGCACAGGCGCTCAAGGCGCGCGATGTCGAATACATAGTCGCGACGACCCTCATCCGTGGCCGAATGATCACTTAGCTTGAACGCCTCATCACCCAGGCCATCGCCGGCCGGAACGGTGCCGCTCCACGACGCCTTGAAGTACTTGAACTCGATCGCGGTCCGCCCCTGCGGTCCAATAGTCCAGAGGTCCACATGCTCGAGCCGACCTTGCGGCGAGTGACCCTGTGGCGTCTCCAGACGGATGCCGAACGAAGGAGCAAGGCGGTGAAGAACCTGAGCGAAGGCGTGCTGGAAGTCGGCCTCCGAGTGAAAGACCGGTCGGACGGCCGCCAGCTCGGCCATCACGTCAGCCACAGTCGGCCCCTCAGCGATCCTCATGCGTTGACGTCGACACCTCCGCCAAGGTGCAGCCGCCCCAAGGTTGGGTGCTGCCGACCGCCGATGGGGAGAGATACGCCTGGCGTAGTCAGCAACCCCGGGCCGGTGAACGGACCGCCAAACCAGGGCTTCCCGCCTGGTCCGCCCGAGTGGCGAATTGCCGACGGCGTTGGTCGGACTCACAAGACCTGGCCGTCCTCATCCGCCGGCCCTTGCTCGTCGGGGCGCTGCTGCTCGGCCCAGTCCTCGGCTGCCCGCTGCATCAGCCAGTCCGAGGTCGTCATGATCGAGAGTGCCCGGCGTTCGAGGTCCTCGGCGTCGATGACGTCGAAGAAGGCCAACGAGTGACTTGTATCGATCTGGAGTCGCGCACCAGGCAGCCTCCGCAGCGACCGGCTGCGCTCCCCGGGAGTCATAAAGCCCCCGTCATCCAAAACCGCCTCGTCGAGGTGCTCAAGGGCGTGGCGCAGGTCGGCAAGCACGGGGTCGATAGCCGGTGCCGTCGTGCCGCGCTCGCGGGCTAGTCGGGCCACCCAACGCTCAAGTTGGTAGGCCGCCCACACCAGGTGGTGCTGCGCAGCCCACAGCCGAATCCATCCCACGTACAGCTGGTGTTCTGTGAGTGTCTCCTCATCGCCTTCGTCGAACCGCATCTGGCCTTGGACGTACCACTCGCGCAGCTCGTGAACTTCAGGTACCAGACGGCGCACCTCGCCGGCCCACGCGTCAACAAGGGTCACCGCCGTCATCTCGGCCCCATCAAAGATGTTCCTGCCCCACGGAGGGGGCATGCCCTCGGTCACCGCCGAGCTTCCTTCGCAGTCACGTGCGGGATGCTGCCAGGCGGCACTGCCCGACTGCGGCACCTCGCCGAACCGCTTCAGCGAACCTGACCCTCAGCCTGCCGAGGTCGTGCTGCGGCCCCCAGTACCCCCGGTCTGGCCAGTTGGCCGATCCACATGGGGCGTTGAGCGACTGAGGCAACTCGTCGCTCCGCACAGCGCCGTCGCGCCGGGCATTCGCCTGGCGACGAAGCTAGCTTCCGCAGTCGGCGCTGCCGAGATGCGCGGCAAGGTCGACGCCATCGACGCCGAGTCAACGTCGGCCTGTAGCTCGGCCGCCTGCAATTCATCCGAGGTCGGCGTCCACACCCGATGATGTAAGGCGAGCGGCTCATCAGGCCCAGCAGGTGCTCGCACAAAGGTTCGACAAGCGGCGTGGCGTGGAACCGGGACAACATGCCATCAGTCGACGCGGCCGCCATCACCGACGTTCTTGCTCGGTCCATCTAGCGCCCAGTCCCGGCCACAGCACCCTGGCTCGTCACGACCTCTGGGCACTGGAGAAGGCGCAAGATCAAGTGCCACACACGTCTTGCATTTCGGGCAGCCGGTCCCTGGCGTCTGCTGGCAGGTGACGCGCGTCGACGCCCGGGCGAGGCCTGAGGGTTCGTGAGCGATGCCTTGGTCGTCGCGCGCGGGGATCTGTGTCAGCCCCCCGGCTACGCGATCGTCCAGGGGCCAGGCCGACCTCCTCGAGCCACCAGCCACTGGAGAAATGCGGCAGCCGAAGTGGAGGCGGCCTTCCTACGGTCCGCGGCCGTGATGACGCTGCACAAGCTGACCGCCGGGGACGGCTACACGTACCTGACGCGGCAGGTGGCAGCGTTCGACGCGACGGAGCGAGGTCACGCCGGCCTCGGTGACTACTACTCCCAGCGCGGCGAGTCCCCGGGCAGGTGGACCGGCAACGGCATAGGCGGGCTCAGCGGGGTACTCGCCGGTCACCCCATCGCCGAAGAGCAGATGAAGTCGCTCTTCGGGGAGGGACGGCATCCCGACGCCGAGCGCTGGAGAAGGAGGCCCTGGCTCAGGGACGGACGCCGCAGCAGGCGCGCGCGGTAGGCACCCTCGGGCGGCCCTTCTTCGCCTTCGCACCCCGCCCCGACGGCTTTCGGGCGCGGTGCGCCCAGGAGTTTGCCGCGTTCAACACGGCTCGCGGACGGCCGGCCACCGCCCCGATTCGGGACGGCGACCGGGCGCGGATCCGCAGCGACCTCGCCCGGGCCATGTTCGCCGAGGCCTACGGCCGCGCCGCGCGCGATACCCGCGAGTTGTCGGGGTTCCTCGCCCGAGTTTCGCGGCCGGCGACGACGGCGGTGGCCGGCTACGACCTGGCCTTCTCCCCGGCCAAGTCCGTGTCAGCGTTGTGGGCGCTGGCGCCGCGGGCGGTGGCCGAGCAAATCGAGGCCGCCCATGCCGCCGCGGTCGCCGACGCCCTGGCCTGGCTGGAGGACAACGCGTGCTTCACCCGGCTGGGCACCGACGGGGTGCGGCAGGTGGAGACCACCGGGCTGATCGCCGCGGTGTTCACCCACCGCGACTCCCGCGCCGGTGACCCCGATCTACACAGCCACGTGGCGGTGAGCAACAAGGTGCAGACCCGCGACGGGCACTGGCGGGCGCTGGACGGGCGGGTGCTGCACAAGGCCGCCGTCGCCGCCTCCGAGCGCTACGACAACCGACTGGAGGCGCACCTGGTCACGCGCCTGGGCGTCGGGTTCACGGACCGCTCCGGCCCGAAGCGGGGCCGGCGGACGGTGCGGGAGATCGCCGGCATGGACGAAGGTCTGCTGAGCGCGTGGTCGTCGCGGCGTCGGGACATCGACGCCCGCCGTGCGGTACTGACCGGCGACTTCCAGCGCGACCACGGCCGGCCGCCCACGGCGGTGGAGGCGATCGCACTGGCGCAGCGGGCGACCCTGGAGACCCGCGGACCCAAGCACCAACCGCGCTCCCTCGCCGAGCAGCGCGCGACCTGGCGGCGGGAAGCCCGCGCCGTCCTCGGCGGGGCGGACCGCGTCGACCGGATGCTCGGCCGCGTGCTGGGCGCTCGAGGGTCCCCGCGCCCGCGGGTCACCGAGGCCTGGGTCCGGTCGGCCGCCATCCAAGCGCTGGACATCGTCTCGGGTGCGCGGGCCACCTGGCAGATCTGGCATGTGCGCGCCGAGGCCGAGCGGGTGGTGCGCGCCGCCGCCCTGGCCCCCGCCGAGGTGGACGTCGCGGTCACCCGGGTCACCGAGGAGGTGCTCTCCCCTAGCCTGTCCGTTCCGCTGGGCGAACCGGATCCGGTGGTCGAGCCGCCGGAGCTGCGCCGCTCGGACGGGGCCAGCGTCTACACCGTCGCCGGCGCGCAGCTGTACAGCAGCCGGGCGGTGATGGACGCCGAGGCGCTGCTGCTGGCGGCCGCGGGGTGCACTGATGGGTGCCGTACCGATCCGGCCATGGTGGAGCTGGCGCTGCTGGAGTCGACCGCAAACGGCGCCGAGCTCAATCCCGGCCAGGCGCAACTCGTGCGCGAGCTGGCCGGGAGCGGCGCTCGGGTGCAGCTAGCCCTCGCCCCGGCCGGCGCGGGTAAGACGACCGCGCTGGCCACCCTGGCCCGCGCCTGGACCGCCGGCGGCGGGACGGTGCTCGGCCTGGCTCCGTCCGCCGTGGCGACCGCCGGGCTGCGCGCCTGCCTGGGGGCTCCCTGCGACACGCTGACCAAGCTCACCTGGTGCCTCGACGCCGGGCATCTCCCCGACTTGGTGGCCGGCATCGGGCCGACCACGCTGGTGGTCGTCGACGAGGCCGGCATGGCCGGCACCCGCGAGCTGGCCCGCGCGGTCGAGTTCGTCCTGGGCCGCGGCGGATCGGTGCGGCTGGTCGGCGATCACCAGCAGCTGACCTCGGTCGCCGCCGGCGGCGTGCTGGCCGAGATCGCCGCCACCCATGGCGCGGTCACCCTCACCCAGCTGGTGCGCTTCACCGACCCGGCCGAGGCCGCGGCCACCGTCGCCATCCGGGATGGCGACACCTTGGGGCTGGGCTTCTATCTCGACTCCGACCGCGTGCACGTCGGGGACCTGGCCACCTGCGCCGAGCAGGCCTACGCCGCCTGGGCCGCCGACCGCGACCGAGGCGTGGACGCGCTGCTGCTGGCCGGCACCCGGGAGCTGGTCGCGCAGCTGAACCAGCGAGCCCGAGCCGACCGGCTCACCCACGCCGCCGCCTCATCGGGCGCGGAAGCCGAGCTGGCCGACGACACCCGGGCCGGCGCCGGGGACCCGATCATCACCCGCGCCAACAACCGGCAGCTGCCGATCACCGCCACCGAGTGGGTGAAGAACGGTGACCGCTTCACCGTCCGGGCCGTCCGCGGCGACGGAGCCTCGACGTCGTCCACACGCGCACCGGACGGCGGATCACCCTGCCTGCGGGCTACGCCGCCGAGCACGTGCAGCTGGGCTACGCGACCACGGTGCACGGCGCCCAGGGCGTCACCGCCGACGTCTGCCACACCGTGCTCGGCGGCACCGAGTCCCGGCAGCTGCTCTACGTGGCGCTCTCCCGCGGCCGCGCCGCCAACCACCTGTACCTGGCCACCGTCGGCGACGGAGACCCGCACAGCATCGTCACCCCCGCCGCCGTGTCACCGCCCACCGCCACCGACCTGCTGGTCGGGATGCTGGCCCGCGACGGCGCCCAGACCTCCGCGGCCGGCGCCCGCCGGGCGCTGGCCGACCCCGCCGAGCAGCTGCGCGCCGCCGCCATCCGGTACGCCGACGCGCTCCGCGTCGCCGCCGACCACCGCCTCCCAGCGGCGACTGCAGAAGAACTGGAGAACGCCGCCGAGCGCCTGCACGCCGGGCTGACCAGCGCGCCGGCCTGGCCGACCCTGCGTGGACACCTGGCCCTGCTCGCGCTCACCGGCGCGGACCCCCTCACCGTGCTGAGGACCGCGGTCCAGGCGCGGGAACTCGACACGGCGACCGACCCCGCCGCCGTCCTCGACCACCGGCTGCCCGTGTCCGGTCCGGCCGGCCCGCTGCCGTGGCTGCCCGGCATACCGGCGGCCCTGGTCGACGATCCACGGTGGGGGCCCTACCTGACCGCCCGCGCCGAGCACCTGACCGCGTGCGCCACACGGGTCGCCGACGCCGCCGCCGACATGACCGCGGCCACCGCACCCACCTGGGCCAAGCCCCTGCTGGGCCCTGACCACGAGGCCCTGCGGGCCGACCTCGCCGTCTGGCGCGCCGCGCTCGCCGTCCCCGACCGTGACCGGCGCCCTACCGGACCACCCCGACGGCCGACTCCGGAACGCCGACCTCAGGCACGGCTGGACGAGGCCGTGACCGCCGCCGGCCCCGCCTGGGACAGCTCGGTGTGGGCGGCGCTGGCCGACGGGATCGACCCCCGCATCCGCCGTGACGAGCACTGGCCGGTCTTCGCCGACCGGCTGACGGCCGCCGACCGCGCCGGTCTCGACGCCGCCGGACTGCTCGCCGCCGTCGCCACACGACGCCCCCTGCCCGACGACCTGCCCGCCGCGGCACTGTGGTGGCGGCTGGCGCCCCACGTCGCCCCGGCCACCGATCCCGCGGGGCCGGGCGCAGCAGGACCGCGGCCGGGCTGGTGCGCCACCCTGCTGGCCCTGCTCACCGAGGAGCAGGCCCGACGTGTGCCGGCCGACCCCGCATGGCCGGCGCTGGTCGCCGCGGTCACCACCGGGACCCGCACCGGCTGGCGTCCCGCTGACCTGCTCACCGCCGCACTCGCTGGCCTGCCACCCGCGGTGACCGGCGACGCGACCGGGCTAATCGAGGCGCTGGTCTTCCGGATCGCCGCCCTTACCGACCCCGCCCCCGTGCACCAGCCCGAACCCCTGCCGGCCGATCTGCAGCCACCCGACGACGCACACCTGTTGACGCCCGTGCACGCCCTCACGACCGCCACCGCCCCGTTGGCGGACGTGTTGCCCGACGACGAGGAGGCGCCGTTCGTCCCCGACTCCGACACCCCTCCCCCGGCGTGGCCGCCTCGGTATCGCACACTGGACCCGTTCACCGTCACCGGCGCGGTCACTGCCGCCGACGACGCCGACTACCTGCTCGAGCAGCACTTCTGGGCCACCGCCGTCGCCGGCCGCGACCGGCTCATCGAGCTCAACACCCAGGCCGCCACCTTCTTCGCCGACTCCTACCCCGGCTCCTGGGCACCGGGCTACCTGCGTGACCGGCTGGGCACCGACCTCACCGGCGACCGGTGGTTCACCCCCGGCTACGCCTCCGCCGGCTGGACCGCACTCGTCGACCACCTACACGGCCTCGGCGCCACCGAGGACGAGTTGCTCGCCGCCGGCCTCGCCCAGCGCGCCCGCACCGGCGCGCTGATCGACCGGTTCCGCGACCGGCTCGCCTTCCCCATCCACGACCACGACGGCGCGATCGTCGGCTTCATCGCCCGCCGCAACCCCACCGCGCCCGACGACAGACGCGCCGGGCCCAAGTACCTCAACACCCCGGGCACCGACCTGTACCGCAAGGGGCGAGCACCTGTTCGGGCTCCACGAGACCCGGTCCGCGCTGGCCGCCGGCGCTACCCCAGCCCTCGTCGAGGGACCGCTGGACGCCATCGCCCTCAGCCTGGCCGGTGCCGGGCAGACCGTCGGCGTCGCCATCCTCGGCACCACCCTCACCGACCGGCAAGCAGACCTGCTCCACCCCTACATCCGCCTCGACGGTCCCGGCATTCTCGTGGCCACCGACAACGACCTCGCGGGGCAGCAAGCCGCCGAGCGCATCTACTGGCAGCTCACCGCCCGCGGCGACGACCCGCGCCGACTCGCCGTCTCCGACGGGCTGGATCCCGCCGACCTCTTCCACCGCGACCGCGCCACCGCGCTACAGACGGCCATCGACACTTCGAGCAGCTTCGCCGACACCCTGCTCAACGCGCGCCTCACCCAGGCCCTGCACGACCGAAGCACCGCGAACCTTTCCGCAGCCTTGCAGGACGTGGCCGCCGTCATCATCGCTCTGCCACCCAGCCGGTGGCTGGCCCACATCCACCGGGTCACCGAGGCCCTCGGCGTGCCGCCCGGCATCGTCCACCGGGCCGTGCTCGACGCCGACTCGATCGCCTCGGCGCCCTCCAGGACCACGACAGGTCCCCCACGGGCGTCCCGCCCGACGCCCCCATACGAGGATCGTCACCGGACGCTCACGGGACAGCCGCCGCAAGGCACCCCGCCTGTAGGGGTCTCTCCCGCGGAACGGCCAGACAGGTAGCCCCGGAAGCGCATTGGGCTGTCCCTTAGCGGCCCACTATGAGACATCTAGACGCCGACGTTCAGTCCAGCTTCCAAGCTGTTGCCAATGCCGCTCGCTACGGTGACCCCATGCGGACCATCGGCGTGGACTTGTCCGCGGAGGCCCGGGGCACCGGCGTCGCGACCATCGACTGGCATAGCGGGGGCGGCCTGCTAAGCGAGGTAAGAGTCGGCGCAGACGATGCAGCGGTCCTGGCAGCACTCGAAGGCGCAGACCGAGCGGCCATTGACAGTCCGCTCGGGTGGCCCGAACCGTTCGTCGACTTCCTCATAGCTCACCGGGCTGGCCGCGCCCCAGCGCCAACCGGTCAGTCGGGACTCGCATGGCGCCGTGCGCTGTCCCGCCGAGCCACAGACCTGCACGTAGCGCAGACCGCAGGCGTCGTGCCCCTCGCGGTCTCGGCGGACAAGATCGCCGCGGTCGCCATGCGAGCCGCCGGGCTTCTCGCGGCTCTCGCAGACACCGGGAGGCCGGTCGATCGCAGTGGCCTCGGGCTACTCGTTGAGGTCTACCCGGCCGCTGCACTCAGGGTCTGGGGCCTCGCCAGCCGTTCCTACAAGGGCACCAGCAACCAGGCGGCCTTGGGTCTGCTCGTCGATGAACTGCAGAGAGCACTGCCCGACCTTGACTGGGCCGGCCACGACGCAGTGTGTCGCCGGGCGGACGACGCCCTCGACGCTGTCCTTTGTGCACTTGTCGCCCGCGCCGTCCACCTCGGGCTGACCGCCGGACCGCCGGATCACCTGTCCAGCCGCGCCACCACGGAGGGCTGGATTCATCTACCGAGCAGCCGGGACACGCTAGCCAAGCTCGCTGAGTAGCCGGCGTCCCTCGGCCGAACTCTTGTGGGAACAGAGAAGCGGCTTCGGGTGGCTCACTAAGCCTCGATCCACCGATGAGCCGGTGAGGGCGGTTGATCCGGTCGTCGGGCGAGTGATGGTGGCTGGGCGTGGTGGTATCCGCCGGTCTGCCCGGCTCTTCCACTGGATTCCTGCTCGTACCGACGGGGGCCGGGTCTGAACCGCCCCAGATTCTGTGCCGCCTCCTTGTGAGCCCCGTAGGCGTCGTTTCAGGTCCCGCCTGCAGTGTCCGCGGTAGGGACCCCGTGACATGGTCACGTTGCCTACGGTGAGCCGGCCGCCCCATGGGCCACGTCCGCGCCAAGGCCCGGGGACTGCAGGACAACTGGAACAGTCCGCCGAAGACTCTCGGCCATGACACCTGCAGCCCATCCGCGGCCGCGTCTCCGTCCACACCGGCCACGGTGCATCCCGATCGGTGACGCCGACCGCACCAGCCGCGCACGCTCCCTTCTCAGTCCGCAGGTCGGTTCCTGATGCCTGGGACGACCTCGGGACGCGTGGCGTTGCATGAACAACACGATCAGCTGCTGACCGTCGCCCAAGCCGCGGACTACCTGGGAACAGGAGAACGCTTCATCCGGCGGCTCATCGCTCAACGGCGGATCACCTACGTCAAGCTCGGCAAGTACGTCAGGCTCCAGCGCTCGACCCTCGACGAATACATCGCGGCCGGACGTGTCGGGAGCGACGGGTAGCTCACCCTGCGGCGCAAGGGGAGCGTCCATCACCACGCATCCCTGTGACGGCCCGCCCGTCCGCGCCGACCACGGCAGCGACGGGGGTCAAGTCTCATACGGCCGGCCTCAATGCCGAGGTGGACGAAGGGTCCCTTCACTCGGTCGCAGCGGGTCCTGTGTGCAGTCGGGCTGACGCTCGCATCTTCTCATCACTCGGGAGGCACGCCTTGCAGCGGACGTCAAGACCGTCGCCGAAGGCTGGGGAAGGCCATGGCCGATCTGCACCGCGAGTGGTCGCCCCCGCCGGAAGCAGCGCGAATCTCACTCGCACTAAGAACGGCGTGAGGAGGTCGCGTCATGGGGCGCAGGGCGTGGGGCACGGTCCGCAGGCTGCCCTCGGGGCGCTACCAAGCCCGCTACCTGGACGGCTCGGGCAGGCAGGTCTCGGCACCGCACACATTCGCGACCAAGGCTGACGGCGATCGATGGCTCGCCAAGACGCAGACCGAGATGGACTCGGGTCGCTGGATCGACCCCAAGGCGGGCAAGGAGACGCTGGCGGCTTATGCCGAGCGCTGGGTGGAGACCCGCCTCGTCCGTGGTCGACCGCTGGCCCCCCGCACGGCGGAGCTCTACCGGGCGCAGCTCAAGAATCACATCCTGCCGGCCCTGGGATCGACGCCACTGCGCCAGCTCGAGGCGTCTGACATCCGGGCCTGGTACGGCAGGCTCAACGGCCCAAGCGGGCCGGGCCAGGTCACCGCGGCCAAGTGCTACCGGCTGCTGCGTGCCATCTGCACCACGGCCGTGGACGACAACCTCATCGCTCGAAACCCGTGCTCCATCCGTGGGGCAGGGCAGGAACGGTCCAGCGAGCGACCGATGTTCACGGTCGCGCAGGTCCAGGCGCTGGCCGATGCCGTGGACGACCGCTGGCGAGCGTTGATCCTCCTGGCCGCCTGGACAGGCCTCCGCATCGGTGAGCTATCCGCCCTGCGCCGGGGACACCTCGACCTGGAGGCAGGCACGGTGAGCGTGAGGAGCGCCGTCGTTGACGTCACCGGCCAGGGACGCTCCTACGGACCACCGAAGTCGGCCGCTGGCCGACGAACTGTCGCAATCCCGCCGCACATCATCGGCGACCTGGAACACCATCTCGCGAGGTACGCCCAGCCGGGAGCGGACGGGCTGGTCTTCGTGGGCCCGAAGGGCGGACCGATCCGGCGCAACAACTTCTCGTCGAGCATCTGGGCTCCTGCGGCAGCAGCAGCTGGACTCCCGGCCGGCTCTCACATGCATGACCTGCGCGGCTGGGGCGCCACGATCGCGGCCCGGCAAGGAGCCACCACGAAGGAACTAATGCACCGACTCGGGCACGCCTCCCCCACCGCGGCGCTGCGCTATCAACGTGCAGAGCAGGAACGAGACGCCGCTCTCGCCGCCGCCATGAGCGCGGCGCTGAAGCCGCCGGAGGACACGACGCGTGCCTGAGCTGCCCGACGCCGTCGGCCGTACGACGTTGCTGAATCGCCGATGCGCCCCACTTCTGACGCGCCAGCGGGTGATTACCCCTAGGGCGTGTTGGAGCTTTGGAGTTTGACCCGCTTCGGTGGACAACCTGAGCCTGGGCGTCTCGTCCGAGGAAGGGGTCCTGATGGGTCCGACCGAGCAGCTACTCCCCGGAGTTGCAAGAGCAGGCTGTGGAGCTTGCGCCCGACGCCGGTGTGGCTGAGCGGCAAGTCCGGGTGATCGAAGCCCAAGCGCTCATGCTCGCCCAGGCGGTGCGCGGCATCCTCGACGGCCTCAAGCTCACGCCGGCACAGCGGGCTGCAGCGCCGGAGCTCGTCCGCACTCACATGCTGGCGATCGACGCGCAGCTTGCCGGGTGAGCTGACCTCACCACTCGTTAATCGCCCTCTACATAGACGCTGATCTCAGATATCGCGGTATCGCGAGCGTCCTCGCCTGCGGATGCGAGGCCTGAATAGTAGCCGTTGATGGTAATAGTGATGGTGCTCGTGGGCCCTTCCTCAAGGGCAACCTCTTGGAAGGTGTTATATTCGTCGGGAGCCAGATTACGTAGAGAGCCTGTCGCGGATCCAACGTCTGTGGACACTGTCACGTCTCTGACGCGACCGTTTTTGACGTACGTGTCTTCGTCCTTAACATATCCATTGACGAGGCATAGAAGTTGCACATCGGACGACTCCGGAAGTACCAGGGTCACCTGTGAGCCGACTGCTCCTTGACCGCGGGCGGGTATCCAAGCCGTGGTCGTGTCACCGTCGGTGATGTTGCCAGCCCCGTACTGGAAGCCAGCTTGAGGTTCTAGGGTACTGGACGCCTCCACTCGCACATCGCGCACGCGGGTCAAGCCCGATGCATTATCGCAGTCGGTCTCCGTCGCCAGCCATTCCCGGAGTAGGGGTGCTGCCTGTAGTCCTAGGGCAGCCATGGCTACAGCCAGAGCCCCAGCGCTAATCTTTTCAGCTCGCTGCCAAGGCAAGCCCTACCTCCAATCTTGCAGCTGGCCGTCGGCGAGACGGCCTAGCGCAGCAAGCTAAGTTGCCTTCGAGATCCCCGCTCCTTATCGGCACAAGGAGGCGAAGAACTCCGCGTGCTCGTCGACGATCGGTGCAGTGCCGCTAGCCATCTCGCTGTGGTCCTAGGCTTCAGCGTCCTAGCCGCTCCAGAGATGGCCTCGGCACCCATGGACGCCGTCCTCCCCGGGCGTGTCCGGCGACTCAGCACTCGCGACGGCCGACGTCGACAACACCGTACTGCGCCTGTCGACGAGCACCGAACGCTCATGTCATCCCCCATGTGTTGGCCGGCGCTTTGGGGCTCGCGGAACCTAGCGGTCTCCCAGACAGCGCAACAAGGGGTCGTACGGCGTGCCGAGCCCGACACACCGTCACTCGTTCCGACCGGGATCTTGAGGAGCCCACTTCGGTGCCCACTTGGACCTGCCCGCGTAGTCCACGAAGATGAGCGTCACCTGACGAACGCCGCTCAGTGGGAAGGTACGTGCGCCAAGCCTCGATCGAGTTTCAATTTGCCCTGAATGTCGGCGTTCGCCGTGCAGACCGAGGCAATTACTTCATCCACCGACCTCTCGTCGTCACGGGGCAACCGGCCCGATACAGAGAGTGTCGTGCCGGGGGCGATGAAGGCGTCATACAGCTCTATCCTCCCGCGCCGCGGAAAGTCACGATAGCCCCCAGCGTCGAGTTGCAAATTGCCAGACAGGAGCCTGAAGCCCCTCATATCGTGAAGCCTGTATTTCTCAAGGCTTACTCCTGTGCCCGTCCGGGGCCGTGGCTCGAACTCCCATATCGAGTACCGGCCGTCGCTTTCCTCGTACGTGATGTTCCGCATGTTAGCCCCCAAGAGCCCGAGTCCCGACAGCTGAAGGGTTCCCTTCACGTGCATCCCGTCCAGATCGGCTGGGACGCGCGACTCGCCGGCCAGAGCGCATCTCCCTATCACTGCGGCACCAACAAGCGAAATCCAATGCACCGAGAAGCCGGTTAGTTCGAAGTCGCGCAACTCTGTCTTGGACAGATCCAACCGCATGTCCGGCCAACCGCTCAGCCCGGACTCGTTCGGCTCCAAGCCCCGCTTGAGGACAACCTGGATTGCCGCGCGCACCTGATCTTCGCCACCGTCGTCGTCTTGGCCCACGATCCGCAAGTAGGAACAAAGCACATCAATGCAGACTTGGCGCTGTTCCTCCCAGTCATCAGCTAGACGCGCCAGGGCATAGACCCCGGCCAGGCGGACTGCGGCCCGTGTACTCCCAAGCTGCGCCGAGGCGTCCTGGAAACGCTGGGGCAGTTGCTCTTGCCGCCATTGCAGCCGGTCTCGTTCGTCCTTCGCTCGAGCGTCTTCGCGATCCAGCTGGTGGCGTGCTTCCGCGCTCTCTAGGGTCATACGGTTCAGCTCGACCCCTGCCTGGGTGACCGCTATGGAGCGCCGCGTCGTTATGACGCCGGCCCCGGCTGCGGCAGCAGCTAGCAGGGACGCCAGGACGACGCCGATGGGAACACGAGCTGCGTTGTACGCCGTCTGGATGGCTTCTCCGTCGCGGTCGCCGTTGAACTTCACCAAGCTGGCTTCGTCGACGAAGAGCGCCGGCAACTTCCACATGCCCACGAAGACGCCGACTAGCGCGACCAGGATGAAGATCGACAGAGGCACCAGGCTTCGCGTTCGACGCCCCGTTGGGGGTCCCGCTGCTGTCACGACTGGACTGTCTCATGCGTCGGCGGCCTGACTCCGCCGCCGGGGCCGACATGTTCGGACAACCCAAGGCGCCTTCCGCGAGGCGTCTCGAACGAGCAGGGCCACCACGGCGTGTGCCGGATCGGCTAGCCACTTCCGTCAGGTCCCGCCACGTCCCACGGGGTGGAGGGGACTCAACATCGAACCGGCGCGTGTAGCCGCCCTACCTACAGCTCGCGCCCCCGGTTGCGGTCCGCCCGCTCACGAGCGAGGCGCTCCTCACGCAGTCGGCGGGTGGTTGCCTCGTCGTCACGTGCAGTCCCTGGCTTTGCGGGCGCAACGGCTGCCTGAGGAGGGTGGGGGAACGCGGCCGACCGGGCTGCGTTCACAGCCGCTTTGTCGGCTTCTAGCCGGCGAGCGTTGGTCCGCTCAGCGATCCGCTGGCGGTCGTGCTGATCGACCCACGTCTGTGACCGGGCCTCAGCCTGGGCCATCCTCCGGACGAGTGGGTCCGGGTCGATGCCGGCAGATCGGTAGGCCTGGACGTGGATGCGCGCAGCCTCCACCTGCTCAGGTGTGACCTTGATGTAGCGCGTCATCGCTCAGACCTCCTCGGCACCATGGTCGTCCTGATCTTCGGCAACGTCTACGTAAAAGACGACCTCCTCACCCATGGCGAAGGCCACCCCTGCGGATTCGAGCTGGTTGCCAGCAGTCAGGTAGACGAGCGAGCCAGCCATGACTGCCATGTCCGACGGCAACCCCACTTGCTGTGAGAGGTTCTTCAGGATCACCCTCGCAGCCTCGCGCTGCCCCGGGGTGGCTTTCGGGTCAGTCGCTAGGCGCAGGGCCTCGTGGATGAACCGCTCGGCACGGGCCGCGTCCTCCTTCATCGCGTCACGGACAGCCGCTTCGCGCGCAGCCTGCAAGGCCGCCTGAGCGTTTCGCTCGCTGCCCTTACTTGTCACTCTCGCAGCGATCGTGGCGCCCATAGCGGTGACCCCTGCTCCACCCAGGCCGGTGAGAATGGCAACCCAGTAGGGCACCTGCCCCGCGTCCGCCACGGCGGAACCGTAACGAGCGCTTGGCCTGCGCGCTCAGCGCCGCTCCGAACGGCACTGCCGAACTAGCGACTGCATCGAGTCTCGACTATCCGGGTTTGCGTCAACCCCAACCAGCCGGGGCCTGTCGGGCATGCTGATGACGGGCCGCTGACTGCGCGCCATACAGAGGCACGTAGAAGGCACGGTGAGGGACCAACACCGCTCTGAGCAGCCGATACAGCTGATGGGTAACCTAGCCTTCCAAGCTGACTGTGCGGGTTCGATTCCCGTCACCCGCGCTATTCCGCTGTCGCCGGACATCGTTCAACGGTATCTCCCGACACGGTCTACTATGGGGTCCGCCTTGCCGCCACGAGTCCCCCGTCGGCGAATAAGGGCGTCCATCAAACCCGGCGCAGGACACGCCGCAGGTCCGCTGCAGCGTGATGTTGTGGAGTGCGGCAGCACGGCCGCTTACGCAGCCGTCCACGGCGTCCTGCCGCCGGAAGCCGGAATCTAGCGGCCGTTCGAAGACGGCGAGCTCGCGGGAACTCGCCCTCCGCCGACGACGGAACCGCGACGTCGATGAGCGCTTCCCGAGGCCGAAGAAGACGCCGCTCCGGCGGGTTCGCGCGGCGACTACCGCGTCGGCGAGCACGGGTCCACCCGGCACACCGAGGCGATGACCTCCGCCGGCGCGAAGACTTCATCGCTTCGTCAGCAGCACGACTTACGCGTGATCGAGATCGACGATTGGGCCGGGGGTGTAGGGCAGCCCCGCGGGCGCAGGGAGCCGGTGGGTGTCATTCTTGAACGGAAGGCCATCGGCGGCGTCGAGGTGGAGCATCGTCGTAGAAATTCTAGTCTGCCAGTCGTCGCCGGGGATTCCGTCGTCCTGCGGTGAGGTCATCTCTCGCACCTCGGTGTCGAGTGACACGAACAGGTCGTCATCCGGACTCGGCAGCTGTCCGGTGATGAATGGAACGCCCCTGACGAGCCAATTTCGCACCGCGTCCTCGAAGTTGGGCCGTGCGGGCACAATGACACGGGCGGAGCCAGCGCGCAGGAAGCGCTCGAACTCTGCATCGTTTGATGTGACCTGAGAGAGTTCTTCCCACTTGGACCGATCGGCCCAAAAATACGGGTAGAAGGCGTACGACAGGTTGGTCCACTCGAACGCCTGCTCCAGGAACTGCATCGTCGGCGCATCGGCGATAGCGCGCGGCACGTCCATGTCCGCGAAGCCCGTCTCCTTGCCCTGGTCGTCCTTCGGCCGTGGCTGCAGTGCGGGTTTGCCGGCGAAGGCGGCGTCGTCTAGCAGCCACGCGACCAGCAAGCGCTTCAGTTCCTCCCGTATGACCTGGTCGTTGCGCTGCGAACTGCCGGCGTCGATGGCATTCGTCTGGCCGAGGAGCGTCTTGCGCACCGCACCCGCCTCGTGGTCCCGCTTCCATTGTGACCACGCGGAGAACAGCGCGTCATAGACGCCCAGCTTCCACGAGTGCTCCGCCGAGGCCGAGAGCTTGCATCTGACCGAAAACGTCACCGTGCACGACAGGAGGCCTAGCGTTCCCACTGCGACCTTGAGCACGTTCACTGCTCCTTCGAGGGCGACGGTGACCGGGCCGGGGTCCAATGCCGCGTCGGCACCGATGGGCAAGAAGCCGCGGCCGTACGGAACCTTGCCCGCCTGCACGGAGTTGACCGTGCCGACATCGGTGATGTCGCCGTGCGTGGCATAGAACTTGAGAGGATGCTGCTTGAGGCCGCCGTTGAAGTAAAGCGTGCTGTCCCCTCCGATGGCGACCGTGGCGAAGCCTGACCGCATGCCGTCACGGTCCTTGCCATTCTCGTCCTTCCATTGGCCTGCGATCGGGAAACCCTCACCCGTGTACTGCACGCTTTCGGTGACGTAGTCAGGGGGGATGGGTATCTCCAGTTCCTTGCTGCCGACGGGCGGGTTCCACGGCCGGTCGCCGGTGGCGGGGCTGGGTATGTCCACGACCAACGGGCGCACCACGGTGATGGTGGGGTCGGGGGGTGTGGGCAGACTGGTCGCCCGATACTTGACCGCCAAGTTGATCAGCTTGTCCGGGGTGATATCACCGGGTTGTAGCGACCACGCGGGCGGTGCGTCGACAGAGCTGGCCGCGGCGTCCGCACGCCCGTGACGCCACCGGAAGAACTCCGCTGGCTCGGGAATCTGGAACTCCAATTGAAGCCGATCCGTGTATCGGAACAGTTGGTAGGTGTCGACCCGGTCGACCCATCGGTAGATGCCGTGCTTGTGTTCTTTAGAGGTGTTCTTGAGGGAGTACTCGTAGCCTTGCTCGTTGTGCGCCAGTTCGCGCCGCGCCCGGGTCTCCCGGGTCGTCGCATCGACCCGACTGGTTGCCCTGGACACCGCCTCCCGAGCGATCTTGCTGGCCTGGGTCTCGCTTCGTTGCAGGCTGAGGCCAGCGTCGATGCCTCCGCTGATCCGGGCTGTCACGACCGGGTACCTGAATTCCGCGGATGCCTCCGCATGACCGTTGACGGTGACCCCTAGCTCGGTGCTCAAAGACGCACTGAGCTCGCTCGTCAGCTTTGTCTCCGATGTGCTTTCGCTCTGCTCGGTTCGCTCGATCGTCGTGGTGGTCGTGGTCTCCGCCTCGGTCACAGACAACTCGTGCTGGCTAAAGCTTTCCCCGGCCATCACATTCCGTACCGACGCGATCTCCCCGGCTAGGTAGCCAGCCCACTCACGCCGAACGACCTGGAGATCCCGGACCGTGACGTCACGGATCAGTGCGATCCGCGCATTCGGCGCCATGGTGTTCGCGGGCATCTGCGGCAGCACGAGGGGCCGACGATGCAGCAGGTCATACGTCTGCTTGTTCGTGAGACCCGGACGGGGCACGGCGAGCAGGTCGGCGACGAGGGCAAGGCGGGTCAGCCTCACCGCCCGGTCGTGATCCGGTGCGTTGGCGGTCATCTCCTGGACTAACGCCGCATGTACCACCAGCTGTGCGATCGGGAAGACAACTTCGCTGCCGACGGCGCCTCCGAGGAGCGTCGCCCAGTCCTCGGTGTCGAGCCGCTGGCGGCCCAGCTGCGCCGTGACGGAGTTGCTCAAGGCTGCTTCGTCGAGCCGGTCCCCGGCAGCGGCCAGGGCGCGCTCGATGTCCCGCAGTACGGCGAGGATGCGTTCGAGTACCGTCGCACTCTCGATCGAGACGTATGGCGTGAGCGGGTCCGCGTCGCGGTCGCCCAAGGTGCTCGGCAGGGACTGTGCATCCAGCTTGATGGGCGCCGGCACGTGAGTGCGTAACCTGCCGCGGCTGCGAGGGACCAAGATCTGCGTCGGCGGTCGCGCCACGCGGGTGGGGTCCACGGCGCGAGCAGGCCGCATGAGGGCGAACTCGGCGATGTCCATGGCGATGCCTCCGATCAGCGCACGCTCTTGAGCAGATCCAGAGCGCTCTCGGCGACCGAGAGCGCGAGATGCGTGAAGTGGGTGACGGTGAGGTCGAGCTGCAGCTCATCGATGGCGAAGCCAAACTCCCGCAAGGCATGGATGTCTGCCTCGGGGATGCGGCTGCCGGCAGCGTTGATGAGGTGGAGGCGGGTGCGTACCTCTGGATGGCTGCTGAGAAGAAGCGTCACCGGGGTCTCTCCCGGGCCGGGGGTGTACGTGACGGTGGCAGGCACGGGCACGCGGCCGGACTCGACGCCGAGGGACCGGAGCACGTCGTTACCGCTCTGCTGAGCGCCCTCGCTCACAGCGGCGACCTTGACCTGCGCTCGCATCGAATTGTAGGTCCGCCTTGCGCGCTGATCGACAATCAACAGCATCGCGTCCGGACCCTCGCGGCCGTTAACCTGCAGGTTGTTGGCCACCTGGGTGAGGTACTCGACGGTGTGCCCAGGCCCCATGGCTGCCGCCAGCGCCCGTGCCCGCGCCATCTCCTCGGCACGCCGTGCCAGCCATACGCGGTTGCCGAGGCCATAACCCTCTCCGAGGGGACCCCGTATACCGGACAGGTGGCCCCAGATCTGGGACAGCCGCTGCTGCGAGGTCAGGCCGCGCTCCCGTAGGACCTTCAGTATCGCCGGAGCACGCTCCGCGGCCGCATCGGCTGCCGCCTGGATCGATCTCGCGCTCTCCGATGCTGCCTCGAGGCGACTCCACAGCCGCTGCAGCTCCGGGGCCGCGGCGTCCAGGCGGCGCGCGAGCCGAGCCAGGACCTTCCCTCCCTCGGTGGGTGCGGGGAACCGCACCAGTGTCCCGGCCGCCTTGATCGCCGCCTCAGCTCGGACGGCGCGCAGTTGCGCGGCGGCGTGTTCGATCGCCTCCGTAAATCCAATGGCGAAGTCGGCGTCGCGTGCGAGCAGGGCCTGCATCGCCCGCTCCACCTCGATGCCGACGAGGTTGCGCTCGCGCCCGGGCGGCAGCGAGCGAGCCTTCTCCGCGAGCCTCGTGACAGCCGACCAGCCGCGGCCGAGCGCTGCCTCGGACGGCGCGCTGCGCGTCAGGGACAGCACCTCGTCCAGAATCTGCACGTCGCGCACAGCGGCCTTGCCGAAGCGGACGAGCAGGCCCGCAAAGGGCCGTACTTCAGCGGCGTGCGTTCGCAGGACGAAGCGGCCCGTCGTCTCCGCCACTCCTTCCGCGGCTACTACTGCGGTCAGACCATGCGGCGGAGTCACGGGGTCACCAGGTCGGCCGCAGTCGCCGCGATGCCATGGGCCGCGCGGACTGCAGTGAGCGCGTCCTTCACTCCCTTGATGTCCAGCACAGAGAAGGCGACCGCCACGGCCACCCCGACATAGCCGGTCGGTGACGCGACTGCTCTGCTGGGGTCCAGCACCGCGTTGTAGGCGGCGTTCTGCTCCAACCGTTTCCACAAGTCGTACGCGGTCTCAACGAGCCCGAGCCCGGCGCCGGCGACGGCGAGCACTGCTGCGACCGGCGGCACAGCGCCCGCCATCCAGGCAGCCACGGACAGCCCGGCGACGACGAGATTGAGCTCCGCGAGCACGGACAAGCCGGATTCCTCGTCGACCCGGTCGAGGGCCGCGCGGAACTGCACCGACGGGTCACGGACCTCCAGTTCGTCCAAGGCGCGGGCGATCAACGGCCGGTACCGCCAGACCCGGTGGGTTCCTCCGGCAATTGCGGCAGCGAAGGAAACGTTCGCGCGCCACGCGCCGCGGAGGGTGGACCAGATGGCGTGCCGAAGCGCGGCGATCGAGGTGCCCGCCTCGGTCCGCACGCTGATCGCGGACGGGGCGTCCGCAGCGGGTCGCTGCAGAGGAAGGGTTTCGAGCATGGGCTCGCGGTCACGGTGCAACGTCATTTGTGCGCCCGTGAGATCCGGAACCTGCCATACCCGGGGCAGAATAGGGAAGGCCGCCGACTCCACGATGACCTGAAGGGTCAGGTCGGCCGACGCGCTTTCGACGACCTCGGCCATGGCGAGCGCCGCGACTGAGCCGGCGCGCTTCGCCGACTCCTCACCCTCGACGGCCGCCACCAAGGCGCGGCGGCGTTCGTGGATCCGACGCAGAGCTCCGACGAGGCCTGGCAGATCCGGCCCCTTGAGTACAGCGGAGGACTCCTTGACGTCTGCGGTGAGGATCTCGTCCGCGCTGGCCCGATGGCCGAGGCCAGGTATGTCGAGGTAACGGGTGGCTTCCTTGCGGATCTCGATTTGGGCATCGCCCAGGCTCGTACGAGCGAGATCCGCGGCAGCCTTCTCAATTGAGAGCAGGGACTCCTCGGCCCGAGCGAGTACGTCTCTGACCGCCAGAACGCAAGCTTGCCGAGTTCTCCTGGCGGCCTGGGCGGCCTGTTCGGCTGAGGTCCATGGAATGACATTGCGCCACGGTCGGTAAGCTTCGGTGACACCGTCGTCAATGTCCTGGATCCGGGCGGTGTAGTCGATCTCGAGCGGCATCTGCCACGCTTTGTCGGCGCCATACACCGAGTAGACGTGGTCGACCTCCCGCCGCATACTGCGCGCCAGGAGAACCGGGTCCGCCCAGGGAAAGTTCACTGGGATGAGATGTGCCGGCGCCTGGTTCCCGACCTGCCGTTCAGCGCCCCGAGGGAAGAAATACGCGGTGAAGACGTCGGAGACCGGCTTCAGTCGCGCCTCCTCTCGGTCAATGTCGCTTGCCATCCGCTCAAGCTCACGAGTCGCAAAGATGCGGGCGTCGCCCTCAGATCCGCTCGCGGAGATCAGGACGGTCTCGGATATCGCGTCGATCATGGGTCCCCCTGGCGCCTCTCGAGCGTGCATGCTGCCGCTCTCGGACGTCTCGTGCATGCTGCCGCTCTCGGACGTCTGTAGGGAAGGGATGATGCCTCGGTCCCGATCTCCGGTGCTGTCACCGAGGAGGACCACGGCGACGAGCGACAGGACAGGAGCCGCCAGCGGCCACAGCACCGCACCAGCTGGGCAATGACAACAGATCGTGGGGACGCCACACGGCGACGAGGGCATCGGCCCAGGCCACCGGGGGCCGGGCGGCCAGCCGGCCGAGGGCGACGGCGAGGACGGCGAAGGTTCTAGACGACGCGCCGGCCCTCGATTGAGGTTGGCTCGACGTTCGTAGCAGGTGGGCAGGGCATAGAACGGCGGCCAGGGGGCGATCGACTGCCGCCAGGGAGTCGATCACGCCAACGCGAGGGGTCCAACTGTCGAGTCCCGCAACCTGTGGGATCAACTGATGGCGATCGACAAAAGCATGGGGCCACGGGAAAATGACCTTCACAGCATGAGGATGTGGCAGCTAAGGTCCTAGAACCGCCGAGTCGCGCCTCAGTCGCAGATGCCCCTACTGACTCACTGAAGGGGAGGGCAAGGCATGGTCGAGCTGCCGGTCGCTCCAGATCTAGCGACGCCCTTCCGCTTGCCTAGCGCCTACGACTACATATCTCCTGGGGGAGTCGCCGAGATTCGGCAAATGCACCGCCATTCGGGCGGAGAGATTACCCATGTCCGGGTACCGCCAAACAAGACGGCTCGGTCGGCTTGGCTGGATGACATAACCGAGATGTGGTTCATCCTGGCCGGAACTGGCTTGTTGTGGATCGACGATGGCGTGCGTGCCGAGGAGGTCCGACTTGTACCAGGCCGGGCGGTGCGCATCCCGGCCTATTCTGTCTTCCAGTACCGCAGTGATCCACAAGTGGACCTGATTGCGTTGTTGGCTGCTGCACCGCAGTGGCGGCCCGACGCCGCCCACCAAGCCGACCAAGAGCATTGGCCCGCGAGCGCGCCAGGTAATGAGTCGAGCCGCAGCCATCCGCCGCGAGGACCGATCGAGCCCACCGCGGTCCGAGACCTGCCGTTGGTCGCTGATTACGCTGCGCCCGACGGCTCTGAGATGCGCTTAGGTGTGTCCACCGCAGTCGGCGGCGTCGCCCATTGCATGCTTCCGCCAGGTCAGCGCACCGGCGCTGTACGCCACCGCTCGGTCACCGAGGTATGGTACATACTCGCCGGGCATGGAGAACTCGCACGCTGGGATAGCCCAAACGCGACGGATCAGCCAACCCGCCTTGCACTTATGGCGGATATGAGCGTGGCGATCCGCCCACACATACCGTTTCAGTTTCGCGCTACCGGGCTTAGTCCGCTTCATCTACTGCTTCTCACAACCCCAGCGTGGCCGGGAGCGGCTGAAGCCGAGACCGACCTCGGCGGCCTGAACGCTTGGCCCGAGTAAGGCACCGCCACTCGAGGGTGGCCGCCCCCGCTGGCCGATAGGTTGCCGCCGCACTCGCCAACGTCCTTATGGCTTTTAGGCTGGCACCGGCCTGACTCGGCCGAGAATCCCGATGACGGTCAGTAAATTATCGTGGTCGGAGACGTAGTGTTGCCGAGAAGGCCGCAATGGATGGCAGTGGACAACGGGGTTCGCGCGAGCAGCCGGACGTCGCATCCGTCCGACGCTTGCCCGTCCGGCTGATCCGACATCGGACAACGGCGTCAGTGCGTCGCCGTGCAGTACACCCAGCGCCCGGCCGAGGCCGGCGCGGTCGGCTCGACCGGCGACTCCAATGACAAAGCGCTGGCTGAGGTTGAAGGGGCCAACTGGTCCGCAATAAGGCCCCTGGAAGGGCATCGACGACCTCGAGATCGCCGTGGCCGAGTACATCGACTGGTTCAACCACCGACGCCTGCACGGCGAGATCGGCTTGATCCCACCGGCCGAGCATGAGGACAACTTCTACCGGCACAACACCGCGGCGACTACCGTCGCCGCGTCAGTTCCGAGCCTCCACTTAACCCGGGGCGAGACAGAGTGCGGGCTCACGCCTCTGCTGCTGCCATATCAACCAGCCGGCACAGCGCGTTGGCCGCAACGCGCAACGGCTGGGTGATGCGGACCGGGCAGGGCCAACTGCCTCCGGCAGGCGAATAGCACCGATCGAGCCCTGAGCAGTAAGGCTGTCGGCGGCACCTGAAAACTGACCCCCTGGCGGCAGGCGAGTTCTAGGGCGGATTCGCTTGGTCGTCGCAACGCTGACCGGCCTAATTCGATTGCTGACTGGGCAGGGTTGCCGGATTCCAGACCGGTTCCGCCTGTGGGGACGCGGCAGTGTCGAAAAGCAGGATCCCAGACCGGCACAGTATGGGATCATTGACCCGCTTTCCGATCATCCGATACTCATTCACTGCGGTGAGGAAGAGCCGCCTGCTGTGTGCGGCTTCCGATACCGCAGGCCACGCTACGGTGGGCGGTTGCACAGTGAACCACTCGGCAAACGGAGACCGACGCGGCACGCGCTGGGGTGGCCGACGGACGACAGTTGTCACGTGCTCCGGCCAGGCGAGATCCATGTGCTTGGTGGTCGCGTGCGCGGCGGCGTAGCCCTCTGACTCCCAGACGTAGGGCGGGACGATGAGAGTCTCGACGTATGTAGCAGGCAGAATTTCTAGAAGCATACCAGTAGCCGGGGCATAGAGACCGTACTGGTCGCCCCGGCGCTGGACGATCATTCTGGGCGTTGCGAACAACGGCCGGTCAACGGTGTCCCAGATCCGGTGCCAGAGCAGGTGCCCGGATTCGGTTTCGAACATCGACAACAGGCCCAGCCTCTGGACGTAGCCGACAGATTCGGGGTTCCCTAGCGGCTGGAACGCCCAAGCCGCGAGCGCATTGCCAGTTCCCAAGGAGATTGTCGCGATCGAACTGGACTTCCGAAAATCAAGATGCGCTCCCGAGAAGAGCCTGTGTTCCAGACGTTCCGACGCACGCCTGGCGACCCGTCCGGCGATCCAGCGTCCCGGGGACGTCCAAAAGGAGGCTCCTACCGCCCCCAGGGTGACGCCCGCCTCTCGCCCAGTCAGGCGCTGGACCCAGACCGGCCGTTGCCCTTCGGGAGGGCCGGGACGACTGTCTCCCGGCCGAGCGGCTGCTGGAGAGGCGAGGTAGGGGTTGAGTTCCATGGCCTCGCGCATCTCGGTCTCCGCTCCGGCGCGGCCCTGCACCGCGAGCACAAGCGAGAGCCAGTAGCGCACAACCGCGCTCCGTGGTTCTCGGTTCTTGGCCTGGGTGAGGCTTCGCCGGGCCGCGTCGAGATCGTCTTGCAGGATGAAGGAGAACCCGTCCTGAAGCAGCGCCTGCCGATCCTCGGCTAGCCACTGTCGCATCCGCTGGACACCGGTCAGGATTTGTCGGATCTCGGGTTCGAACTCGCCGCCGAGCGACGTTCTGGCCCGGGCGGACATGGCCGACAGGGTGGCCTGAGCAAGTGCGCCTGCGACGCTGGAGGTGATCAGGTCCACCCCGCTCAGTGTGGCGCGCGCTGCGCTGCGGGGATAGGCAGCCGTGCGTCGCCTCACTGTTGAAGTGACCCCCGTCAGGCGGACACCTCGTTGCGTGTCAGATGGATGTTCTCGTAGTCGGCGGGGCTGAGGTTTGATCAGCTTGGAGTGCCGACGGCGGGGGGTGTAGAAGCCCTCGATGTAGGAGAAGACCTCCATCTCCAGCTCGTGCCTGGTCGGCCAGGACCGGCGGAGATCAGCTCCTCTTTCAGCGTGGCGAAGAAGGACTCGGCCATGGCGTTGTCGAAGGCCGAGCCAACCCTGCCCATCGAGGCGAGCAGTCCGGAGGCGCGCAGCACCTTGCCGAAGTCGTAGGAGGTGTACTGGCTGCCGCGGTCGGTGTGGTGCACCGTGCCGGCCGGCGGCTTGCGGGTGGTGATCGCCATGCCGACGGCGTCCAGGACCAGTTCGGTCCGCAGGTGGTCGGCCATCGCCCAGCCGACGACCTTCCGGCTGAAGGCGTCGACGACCACAGCGAGGTAGACGAAGCCCTCCCAGGAGCGCAAGTAGGAGATGTCGGCGACCCACAGTCGGTTGGGTGCGGCGGCGGTGAAGTGGCGCTCCACCCGGTCCGGTGCGGTCGCGGTGGAGTTGGCGCGGCGGCCGTACTTGCCGCGCCGCCGGCGGTGCGCACCCTCGATCCCGGCCAGGCGCATCAGCCGGGCGACCCGTTTGCGGTTCCAGGTGTGCCCGCGGTCGCGGACCTCGGCGGTCAGCCGGCGGGCGCCGTAGACGCGGCGGTGCTCGATCCAGGCGGTCCGCGCGGCGTGGATGGCGTAGGCCTCCTGCAGCTCGGCCTCGGTCGGCCCACCGGTCCGCTTGGCCCAGGCATAGAAGGTGGTGGGGCTGATGCCGAACACTCGGCAGAGACGGCGCACGCCGTAGGTCGTCTTCTTCGCGGCGATGAACTCGCAGACCAGGCCGCGGCTCACCGCCCCGTCTCCCGGGCGAAGAAGACCGCAGCTTTTTTTCACGATCTCCCGCTCGATTCCAGCTCGGCGACCTTGCGCCGCAGCCGGGCCAGTTCGAGGCGCTCGTCGGCAGTGAGCGAGGCCGGCCCATCGGCTCTCGCCCGTCGTTCGGCGGCGACCCAGTTGCGCAACGTCTCGTGACTGATCCCGAGCTCGCTGGCGACGTCACGGACGCTGCGGCGGCTGTCGAGGACCAGCTGCGCGGCTCGCTGCCGGAACTCCTCGGGGTACTTGCTCCGTCGGCCCACCCGGGCCCTCCCTCCTTGGCTGCTGCCAAGTCTGGAGGTGTTCAGCTGACGGGGGTCACTTCAGAGCATGGGTCGTTCAAGCACCTGACGAGGCTGTCGGCCAGTCGCCTACGGGCGTGGTGCCAGTCGTCGAACTCGCCCTCGTACCGGGTGATCTTTGGGTCGCCGTCCTCGTCCTTGAGGCCGATGAAGACCCGCCAACGCGGGGATCCCCGCGTTATCGACATGCTGGGGCGACCATCGCGTGGTCTGACTGGCAGTCGCGGCAGTGAGCGACTGCCGCCTCAGGTGCGGGTGGGGTCAGCTGCACCAGCTCCCGGAGGTTCAGGCAGGCCAGTAGGTTGCCGGTGACCCGCCCCGCGGCGTCCCGGGCGGGTCGGACGGTGCAGGCTTGCCCGGAGCCGCAAGACCGTACTGGGCTCACCACCCCAGCGGCCCGAAGCGTCGCTCCGGACGGTACGGACGTAGACGGTGCCGTCGAGGTCCACGCGCGGCTCGAGGCTCAAGCGGCTCGTGATGCGGGCCAGCGCTGTGAGCACGGCGCGGCCACCACCTACCCGCGACTCCTCCAGGCACACGGAGCCAGCCCCGGCACCGCCCTGCTCGTGGCCGCCCCAGCGATAACCCCAAACGCCTGGCCGACGACACTCCGGCCTCATCAGCCGCTCCCGGCGGCCCCAGTTGCGTCCGCGGGCCGCAGTACTCACCTGCCAACGGGCCGAGCGACAGCGAGGCGCCGCTTCTCCGGCCGCGATCTTCGGCGCTAAGGCACGTCGAAGGCACGGCCTGCACCTGACTTGGCGCTGAGCAGCCCAGATGGCACCAGAAGTCCTTCGCCTTCCAAGCTGACTGTGCGGGTTCGATTCCCGTCACCCGCTCCGCCGCGATGTCGCGGGACGCCGTTCATAGGTGTCCCGCGACATCGTTGATGTTGGGGGGCTGCGGCAGTAGTCCCGGATTGGTCCAGTCGCAGGTCGCGGGAGAAGTCCGCTGGCGGGGAGCACGCAGGTGGGCAGACCGTGGACCAGGAGCAGGACCTGTGTGTCAGCGTGGCGGCGGGCCCGGGCATCGATCCGGACGCCCTCCGGGCGCCGACCATCCGGGCAGAGATCTTCCTGACGTCACCGGAGCCCCTGCCGCCAACGCCGACCGAACCGACACCGGACGACGCTGCGACGTCCCCGGGAGGACCCGAGGAGCACACCGGCGACGAGCGACGTCGAGTGCGGCACCGCCGCGAGGTCGTCCTCACCCGTTGAGCGCCTCCGAGACAGCCAAGGGTGCGGCGCCGACGACGGCGGGCGGGTGGCGGCGGCACATCGGTCGGACAAGGACCGTCACCGCCACGATGGCCCGGTAGGCACAGATGGTCAGCGGTGACAATCCCGAGCCATCGTGGACGGGGCTGCACTGCCGGACCGATGGTCCCCAACCTCACGCCGGCGAGCGGACGAGCAACAGGCCGCGCCACAGGTGGACCGACGGGTGGCCGGCGGTCCTCTCGGGCGTCACCCCGCGAACGTCCCGGCCCTCAGCTGACTGCCGAGGCGGCGGGCAACGACCGGCCGCAACCCGCTGTCGAGGGTCGGCCGCGAACCCGGGTCAACCGGCCACCCTTCCGGTGAGACGGAGCGCAGGCCCCTTCACCCAGCCGCGGCCTTCGCTCACCGGCTCGTAGGCCTCCTCGAACGGTCCGGGCGTGGCTGGTGCGGCGATCTCGAACAGCAACGTCGCGACCTGTCCGGGCTCGATCACGGGCTCCAGGGGCGCGGCGGGGCGGGTGCTCTCCAACCAGCCGGCCGTGACCAGACGACCGGCGTGATCGCGGGGGTCGGAGGTGCCCAGCCGTAGGGCTCCGGGGCCGCCGCGGAGCCACGTCTCGGCGCCGACGTTGCGGATCACCCAGCGGACGGCGGCGGTCTCGCCGGCTCCGATGCCATGCAGGTCCCTCGGGGTCGGGTCGAGCGCGCCGGCGGTCACGCGGATGTCTACCGTCTCGTGGACCAACGATCCGGGCGGTCGCCAGGGCTCGACGAGGTCGAAGGCGAGGCCGCTGGTCCCCGGGCCGCGTCCCGCCTGCTTGCGACGGGCCGACCACAGGTGGGTAGAGCCGTCCGGACCTCGGGTGTACTGCCAGGCCCGGGTGACGCGCGCACCTTCGGGCGGCACCTCCTCCTCGGGGATCACCAGTGGTCGCCCCGGGTACAGGAGCCGGCCGCGGGGCAGGGCCGGCACCGGTCCGTCCGGGCCCAGGCGGTCGAACGTGGACACCCGCAGCGCGGTGCCGCCCACGCCGTCGGCTTCGGGTACCAGCGGGATCCAGTGCTCGGGGACCTCGCCGGCGAGCCGGTACACCAGCGGTGCGAGCTGCCGCGGGGAGCCGGGCCGCCCGGACGCGTCGGAGTGTCGCGTCCGGTGCCACGCCTCGGCGCGGTCCACCCGGTGACCGGCCAGGCCTTCCACCGTGTGCTCGACGGCCCACGCGAGGTTGGCCCCCTCATCGCGGATCAGCAGCACGTCCTCGACCGGTTCGCTCTCCAGCCCGGCGACCAGCGCCGGCGTCAGCAACAGGCCGGGCAACCGTTCCCCGGCGGCAGCCGCGGCCGAGCCGGTGGCGGTGAGCTGGTACATCGACCACGAGGTCGCCCGGTTCGGGTCGGACCCGGGCTCGGCGCCGGCCGGTGGCACCAGCCACCGGGTGCCGAAGCTGTCGGTCACCACGAGGGAACGGATCCGGGTCAGCGTCCCGAGCGGTAGCGGCAGCGGGACCACGAACCAGTCGTTGCCGTAGGTCGTCGCGAAGTCGAGGACCAGCATCCGGGCCAGGTCGGTGGCGGCAGCCTCTACGCCGCCTAAGTCGACCTGCCGGTCCTCCAACTCCCAGTAGCGTGCCGCGGGCATCCCGGCGAAACCCGCCGGCGCGGGCAGCGTCGTCGACACCACGTCGTGGGCCTGCGGCACGGGGACCGGTGCAGCGTCGGTGTCGTGGACGAAGGCGTGCCAGTCCAGGGCTCCGCCGCCGTACTCAGGAGCATTGAGGGTGACGCCCTGACCGCCGGCGTCGGCCGCGATCGCGAACCGGTGCTCGAAGCGCTCCGGCTGCCACGATGTCACGTCGTTCGGTGCGGTGCGCACGAGGTCGTCGAACCAGGCGAGGAACCGGGTCGCCGCCCGCGTCACCGCGGCCCGGTCCTCGACCCGCACGGTGATCTCCGGGGGGAGTCCGGTACGCAGGGCCGCGGCCAGCGCGCGACCGTCCGGCGCGCGGCCGCGCAGGAGCTGCGCGTAGCGGCGAGCGGCAGCGTCGACGTCGTCCGGCAGCGCCGGCAGTCGGTACGCCGGGGCGTCGCGGAACGCGGTCCGGTAGCCCCCGACGCCCTCGTCGTCGAGCAGCCGCAGCAGGTGCAGCCCTGCTTCGGCGGCGAACCGCAGGTCCGGCTCGTCGCGGTCGCGTTCGACGGCGACCTCCAGCGGCATCGACGAGCCGTCGTCGGCGAGTTCCCCTCCAGCCGCGCGCGGCGCGCCGATCGGGGCGACCGCGGCCCGCACCCGGACCGACACCGGGGATCCGACGTCCTCCCCCTGGAACTCGCCGACCTGCCACTGGCGCGCGAGCAGCCACAACGGGTCCTGCAGGCGGGCCTCGAGCCCGGGCCGCATGTCGCCGCTGCGTGCCCGGGGCTCCAACCGGTTCCACGTGGTGATGGACGGCATCGTCACTCGCCTCCGCGGGTCAGGTCGGTGGCGATCGCGTCGCCGACCTCCACGTTGGCCGCCAGGTGGGCGGCCGGGAGCAGCTGCCCGACGTCGGTCATGGCGTCGGGCTCTGTGGGGCGCAGTGCCTCCAGGTCCACGGTGCGCAGGTGGGCCAGCGCGAGGGCCTCGAACAGGGTGTCCTCGAGCAGCTCGGTGCTCCACCGGCCGCGCTCGTCCGGGCTCACCGCCAGCAGCACCGCCTGCGCCGCCGACGCGCCCGGTGCGTCGAAGTGGAAGCTGACTCCGGTGGTCTCGGCCGTCGACGGGATGACCTCGGTCCACTCGTCGACGACGAGCCCGACGGCCGAGTCGCCGCCGGCTCCGTCCGGGGCGTGGACGAGCAGGGACAGGCGGCTGCCCGGCGGCTCGCCGGCGAGGGGGAGACCGAGCCAGCGCTCGCCCGCGGCGTGGGGGAGCTGGACCACGGACAGCCGCAGCGACGCGCCGGTGTCGCATGCCTCGGCGCAGCTCAGGGCGGTCACGAACCGGTCGGCCCCGCGACGCACCCGGGCCACGCGGTGCAGCCATCCCGCAGCGGCCCGGGAGTCGCCGCCCTGCGCCGCGGTCGAGCCCGCCAGCGCGGTCCGGAAGGGAGGCGGTACCGCGCACGTCGGCAACACCGTGAACGCCGCGCCGAACACCGCCCGCAGCCGGTCGATGTCGGGCTGGACGCCGTCCGCGGTCACCTGGGCCAGTGCCGCCTGCCGCCGGGCGAGCTCCTGCGCCACCACGTCGGCCTGGTCGCGCAACGACCCGGCGCCCGGTACCGCGGCCGGGACGCCGAGGTGGGCGCTGCGCATCAAGCCGCGGCGCAGGCGGGCGTCGTCGGCTCCGGGCGCCAGGTCGGCCTCGGCCCGCTGCAACAGGGTCGCTGCGGTGGCGGCCCGGGCGGCCAGGGCCGCATCCACGGCCGGTTCGACGAGCGGGGCGTCGGGCGTGTCGAGGTCCGGCCCGGCCAGCGCACGCGCGCCGCCGACCAGGGTCCGGACGCCACGGACGAGGTCCAGCAACTCGCCGACGCTCACGGTGTCGACGTCCCAGGAGCTGTCCCGGGTGAGGTCGAGTCGGACCTCGGCGGTCTGCCCGATGTCCGGCCGGGCCCGCACCGCGGCCTGCAACCGCGCCGTGAGCTCGGCCGGCGCCGCGTCGTCGTCCGCATCGGGCAGGGCGAGGAGATCGAGAGGTGACACCCGCAGCGCGGCCAGGGTGAGATCGTCGAGCCGCACCACGTCTCCCCCGGGTGCTCGCACGGCTTGCGCCCGATACCGGACCCGGTCCGGTGCCGGCAGCAGCGCGGCCACCCAGGCGTTGAGCTCCGGCGCGACGGTGGCGCGGGCCTGGACGTCCGGGTTCAGCGGCCAGTCGGCGGGTGCCGCCCCGTCAGTGAGCAGCACCAGCAGTCGATGGGTCACCGCCACTCCGGTGCGCGGCGTGCGGGCGACGTCCAGTTCCGGCGGTGGAGCCTCCCCGCGGTCGGCGGCGTCGAGGGTGGCGCCGGCGCGCAGGGGGTTGCCCTGCACGACCTGGTGCACGCCCTCGGCGAGCAGGGCGTCGGACACCGCGTCGACCGTGTCGGAGAGAACGGTCAGCACCTGCCGGAGGGCCGCGCGGTCGTCCGCGTGCGTCGCACCGAGATCGGTCTGCAGGTTCAGCCGGTCCTCCGACCAGGCGCGATGCAGCGCCAGCCCGTCCAGCACCTCGGCCGTGACGGCCGGGCCCGTGGTTCCCTCCTCGGCCGACACCGCGGTCGCCCGGCGAGGGAACAGGTCGCGCAGCGCGGGCAGGAACGCCGCCAACCCCACACGGGGATGTTCGTGCAGCGCGCGCTCCACGCGGTAGCCCAGCAGGGCACCCAGCGGCTGACCGTTCCGCACGCCGTCGAGCAGCCAGGAAGCCAGCTGCACGCGGTGGGACCGCAGGTCGATCGCGAACGGGCTGGTGTCGTCGCGCGCGTAGGCGCGGTACCCGCCCCGCAGGACGGCCGCGGTCGTGGCGTGCGCCACCGACGGGGCGTGCACGTAGCCGGCCCCGAGCGGGTCCTGCCGGAGAGGACCGGGCTCGTCGGGCACCGGACCGGCTTCCGTCGCAGCCGCACGAGTCTCGAGGTCCTCGACCCACACGTAGCCGCCGAGCCCCAGCCCGGCGCCCGCGGCGGGGCCGCCCGGGCGGCGCAGCCAGCTCAGCCGCTGCGTGGCGAACGAGGTGATCCACGCGTCGAGGCGGTGCGACGCCAGGTCGACGGTCTGCGCCATCAGCCGTTCGAGATCCTCCGCCGGCACGTCGGCGAGTGCGGCGAGGGCCGCTCGGGTCTCCACGAGATCGTCGAGGGCCGGGTCCAGCCCGGCGGCCCGCGCGACGTAGGCGTCCAGGCGCTCGCTCGCCGGCGCCTCGTAGTCGCCGCCGGCCATCCCCGCGAGCTCCTGCATGATCGTCACCGCGCGCTGTGCGGCCGCGACAGCGCCGGCCGGATCGGCGGTCCGGAACTGCGCCTGGTCGATCAGGGCCTGGGCCAGCGCACTGCGGAACCGGTCCGGGTCGGCGCCGGCGAGCCGGTCGTGGACGGCGACGCGGGCCCGGGCCGCCGTCACCGCCTCCGTCCGGGCCCCGGTCCGCCACAGCTCCCACATGAGGGTCGACAACGCGCCCGAGAGCACGCTCAGCTCGGCGGCCTCGCCGGGCGAGGTGGGTGTGTCGGCGGACCCGATGGCGCGGGCCCAGGTCGGCCCGCCGGCGGAGGGTTCGACGTACCACGTCGCGTCGCTCGATCGCCAGACCGCAGGGTCCACCACCCCGTCACGGTCGTAGTCGGCCGGGATGGGGTGGTCACCCGGCACCGGCGCGGGCAGGGGCATCGGGTCACCTCCTCACGGTGGTCATCGGAAGCTCTCCTCCTCGACGAGCGCGGTGGCGAGGACGGGGCGGTAGCGTTCCCGCTCGGCGGCGGGGCGGTCGGGCGCCACCAGTCGGCGGTACACCCCGACCCGTCGGGTCATCGAGGTCAGCGCACTCGCCCGGTCCCCGGTGTCGCGCTGGGCGTGCGCCAAGAAGTACAACGCCCCCGCCAGCAGGTCCCAGTGCTGGTTCGGCACCACCCCCGACACGTCGTCCAGATCGACGACCCCGGCCAGCTCCGCCATCACCTCCACCGCCCGCCGCCCGGCCACCACGGCACCCGCCGGATCCTCCTGCCGGAAGCCGGTCAGATCGACCAACGCCTGCCCCACCAACGGCCGGTACCGCAGCCGCTCCGCCTCCGGCCGATCCGCCGCCGCCAACCGCTCGTACACCCCCACCCGACGACGCAACGACCGCACCCCGCCCGCCCGATCCCCCGCCTCCCACTGCGCGAAGCCCAGGAAGTACAACGCCCCCGCGAACAGGTCCCAGTGCTGGTTCGGCACCACCCCCGACACGTCGTCCAGATCGACGACCCCGGCCAGCTCCGCCATCACCTCCACCGCCCGCCGCCCGGCCACCACGGCACCCGCCGGATCCTCCTGCCGGAAGCCGGTCAGATCGACCAACGCCTGCCCCACCAACGGCCGGTACCGCAGCCGCTCCGCCTCCGGCCGATCCGCCGCCGCCAACCGCTCGTACACCCCCACCCGACGACGCAACGACCGCACCCCGCCCGCCCGATCCCCCGCCTCCCACTGCGCGAAGCCCAGGAAGTACAACGCCCCCGCCAGCAGGTCCCAGTGCTGGTTGGGGGTGCGGTCGGCGATCGAGGTCGCCCAGCGCGCGTCCTCGCCGAGCCGCCGCCACACCGTGTCGGTCGGTGGGCCGGGTACGATGTCGACGAGCTCAGGTTCCGGGTCGGCGGGCGGCCGTCCGACCCGCTGCCGGACCCGCTCGGCCGCGGCGGCGTGCTCCAGCAACAGGTCGTGCCGCAGCAACCGGTAGAGCAGCGGCGTGCCGGCCGGGGCGTCGACGTCGAGTGCGGCGTTGAGCGCACCCTGGCCAAGGTCGGGGGCGGCCAGGCGGCGCAGGTAGGCGGACGCCGGGGTCGCGCCGGGCGCCTCGACGATCGGCCCGGGGATCCGGAACGACTCGTCGGCGAAGACGTTGCGCCCGACCCGTGGCTCCCACGGGCCGAGGTCGAGGCGTTGCCCCAGCCGCGCGGTCGCGGACAGCAGGTCGGTCCGCCAGTCCGCGCCCAGGGCCAGCGGCGGGTCGAGGAAGCGCCACAGGTAGGCGATGTAGTCCATCCCGAGCAGGCTGCGCGCGTAGTAGGCCTGCGCGTGCGCGCCCATCCCGAGGATGCGCACGACCGTCTCGGGCCCCTTGCGGTCGGCGGCCCGCGGCACCGACGCGATCGAGGGCTCCCAGATCCGGGCCCGCAGCCGCTGCAGGAGGTCCAGCGTGCCCGCACCCAGGACGTCGGCGGTCCGCGGGGTGCGTTCCCGCTCGGTGTACGCCGACGTGGCCAGCAGCGGGAGGACTCCGTAGGGCTGTCCGGCCACCCGCAGGGCCGGCAGCGGGCCGGCCGGGCGCACGTGGTCCAGGACGTGCCGGCGGACCCGTCGCACCTCCGCGTCCGGGATGGCCGTCCCGATCATCGTGGTGAGGAAGTATCCCCAGGTCAGCTGCCACAGCGCGGTCTGCATCCAGCGGGCGCGGGGCTGTTCGCGGTCGCGCGCACCGGGTGCCTCGGCGAGCGCCGGGTGCAGCGGCAGGCCGAGGGCGCGGGTAAGCACCGCCGCGTTCGCGTCCGCGGCCACCGGCGGCGGCGGGGTGAGACCGGGGCGATGGGCATCGCGATACGCACGGTCCCGGCGGGACGGTGCCGCTCGCGAACCGCGGGTGTTGTTGGTGGCGACGCCCTGGGGCAGGTAGGTGAACCCGTGGGTGTGGTGGTGGGCGGTGAGGAGCTCGGTCAACGTGCGCGCACCGACCTGGCCGTCCGCCGTCTCGAGCAGCCCGTACACTAGCAGCCGGCGGTAGCCGCGGAACTCCCCGGCGGGCAGGTCTGGGGGCGGTGCGAGGGTCAGCGCCATCCCGCGGGCCTCGGCGGCGTCGAAGTCGACCAGCCAACGGCTGGCGTCGTCGACCGGCGGCGCGTCGTTGGGGGAGGCGCCGACGTCGAACCGGGGCGACGGGCCGACTGCGAGGTCGGGGGCGATCTCGTTCCCGTCCGCGCGGGCCCGCAGCTGCTCGTGGCCGATCGGGATCCCGACGGCGCGCCACCGGGTGGGCAGGGCACGGGCCAGCGGCGCACGGGTCCACGCGGACTCGGGTGGCGGCTCGGTGAGCACCGGGAATTGCGGCGGCGTGGCAGGTCGCTGCTGCGGATTGGTCGGCCGCAGCGCGCGGGCGATCCACGAGCCGCGCTCGGCTCCGAAGCGGAGGGCGAGGGTGTCCCAGGCCGCCTGCTCGGCGGCGTCGTCGGCGGCGGTCCAGAACGCGTTCCAGTACTGCCGGCCGGCCGCCCGCTCCTCGGCGGTCAGGTCCGCCTCGTGGGTGTCGATATGAATCTGGTCGGGGAAGACCCGGATCTTCAACGTCGTCCCCGCGAAGCGGGTCTCCAGCCGCACCGGGAGCAGGGCGACCGGGACGTCGGCCGGCAGCGCGAACTCAGGCATCGGGCAACACCGGCAGGGACAGCAGGAGGTGGGTCTGGTCGTCGTCGGCCGCGGTGGTCAGGTACGTAACCCCGGCGACGGTCTGCGCCGCCCGGACCTCCCACCGGGTGTCCGCGCCGTCGCGCAGCCAGAACTGCTCCTGGCGGCGGAGGGCCTCGACGACCTGCTCGACGGTCCGCCGCCAGGGTCGCCCGTCGGGTTGGTTCCCGCCGACGTCGGTCACCCGCAGCCGGGGGTCGGGGTCGTCGCGCAGCCGCACGCCGGTGACCTGCCAGTCGTCCGCGACGGCCGGCAGCAGGTCGGTGGCGTGCACCGCCACCTCGATCGAGCGGCGCACGGTGATGTGGGCGAGGTGAGCGCTGTTGCGGGGCCAGGTGAACTCGTGAGCCCCGCCGTCGGCGTGGTCCGGCAGGGTGACGGAGCCGAAGGGCGGGTTCAGCGGCGGGTAGCGGAGCTGCGCCAGGCCGGTCGCGTCGGCCGCCAACCGGGCCCAGTCCAGCGCCTGCCAGTGCAGTGGGGCCGCGGCGAACACGGCGTCGCGTTCCGGCGGGTCCGGGATGCCGAAGCGCGGCGCCGCCGGATGCTGGGCGAGCACGAAGAACCAGCCGGCGTCGGTGTCGCTGCCGCGGGCCTGTGCGACGGTCAACGGGAAACCGAAGAACGTCAGATCCGGCGGGAGGGAGGCGAGGAACTGCGGCCCGACCACCTCGTCGGTGAGGACTCGCGGCGTGCGGTCCGGCCCCCCACGCCAGGCCGCCCGCCGGGCGAAGACGCGGGCGTTCGGGTAGCGGCGCAGCAGCTCACCGCGCACCAGCAGGACCGCCATGTCGGGGCCGCCGACCGCCATGGCGTGCGCGCCCAGGCCCCGGTCGCCCTCCGCCCAGGTGGAGATCGGCGGGATGTCCACAAGCGGCCCACGGGCCGGGTCCCCACCGCGCGCGTCCCAGAACTGCCGGAAGGAGGTCCCCCGCCGGTCGGCCGGGAACTCGCGCCACAGCAGCTCGCGGGCGAACTCGTGGTTCAGCCCGACCAGGTAGGCCTCGATGAACGTGGTGTTCGCCCGGACCAGGGTCAAGGTGTCGGTCGGCACGCCGTCGACCCCGGGCAGCAAAAGGTCCTGCGACAGCTCCGCCAGCGGCGCGAACATGGCCTGGGGGAAGCTCGGCGACACCACCAGCGGATCGAGGGGATCGGCGGTGTCCGGGAGGCCGGCGAAGTCCACTCCCCGCACCCGCTCGATGACCCGGGCGGGCACGGTCAGCCCCGGGTCCAGCCGCTGCCGGACCGCGGCGGCGACGGCTTGCGCGGGCACCGCGGACTCCTCGTCGGCGCGCGTCATCGCCTGGCCGCGCTCGATCATCTCCTGGTGCGCGGTGGCGGCGGCGCCGAACGCCTCCGCGAACTCGCGCTTGCGCACGGTCAGCGCGAGCCCTTCGTGCAGGTCTCCCACGGCGACACCGGCCAGCGTCGAGGCCGCTCCCCCGGCCACGGGAACCGGCGACACCCCCACCCATTCGCGCACCACGCCGTCGACCCCCAGGTCGAGACCGACGCGGTACCCCACCGCGGTGGCGCCCGGGACGCCCTCGACGTGGGCGACGACCAGATCGGGCGACTGGCTGCCGGAGAAGTCCGCGACCGCCAGGCCGGCCCCCCGGACGGTCGGTGACACGGGCGGGCCGCCGACGCTGACGACGTCGCTCCAGCCGCCGACCACCCGGCCCCTGCCGTTGATCCGCCAGCCGATCCGGTAGGCCGTGCGCATCCCGGCGGGCAATTGCTCGACGAGCAGCACGACGAGCTCGGGGCGCAGGTCGTTGTCCACATCGGTCAGCGCGAGGCCCAGCCCGAGGACGCGCGGCGCGCCGGGCTGGCCGGCGACGGGCCGGCCCGGCCACGGGATCTCCTCCGACTCGGTCCAGCCGCCGGTCACGGCTCCCGCGGCGTCCAGACCCCAGCCGATCCGGTAGTAGATCCGCTCCTGGTCGGGGATGCCGGAGACGTAGGCCAGGACGAGCTCCGGCCGCCCGTCGCCGTCGAGGTCGCCGACGGCGACGTCGCAGGCCTGCACGTCGTACCGCATGGTGAGCGCGCCGCTCGACCCCGTCGTGGTGCTCATCGGGGTGGGGGTACGGCGGTCCTGCCCCGGCGGATCCCAGGTGATCTCCCCCGCGGCACCGGTCCGACCGATCCGCCAGACACCGAGGTTGCCGAGGAAGCCGACCTCGTCGATGCGCAGCTGGAGGACGTCCTGGCTGCCGTCGCCGGCGAGATCGGTGAGGGCCAGTCCGGCGCACTGCGTCCGGTCCGCGGTCCCGGTCGGGGTGGCCGCCGGTGTCGCCCACCCGCCGCGGACCTCCCCCGCGAAGCCCAGGTCGCGGCCGATCGAGAGCTGGGTGGCGCTGTTCGGCCCCGGCGCCTCCAGCTGACCGACCACCAGGTGGCCCATAAGCCCGACGACCCCGCGCCACTCCGACCGCTGCGGGGGTAGCGCGTCGGGGTCCCCGCTGCCGGCGGCCTGCGGCGAGCCCCGGTGCTCCCACCGTGCCGCGCCCGGACCGAGGACGGACAGCCCGCCCGCGACAGCGGCCCAGAGCTCCCCGGAGCGCAGCGCGCAGCCCCCGGCGGGGAGGCCGCCGGGATCGAACACGTCCCAGGCGCGGGAGCCGTCGCCTTGCACGCGAGCCCGCAGCAGCCGGCCGGACGTGCCCACGGCCAGCAGCTCGTCGCCCGCCCCGAGGAGCCTGCCGACCGGCTCGGGAGCGCCGTAGTCCATCCAGATCGAGATGAACCCCAGGTTCAGGGGGTAGCTCAGCCCCCCGGAAGCCATCCGGATCAGCACGAGGCCGCCGAACGTCGTCGGCGGGGTCGACGGGTCGACCGCCACGCCGGCGAAGGCGATCTGCGTCCAGCTCCACCCGCCGTCGTAGCTGTGCCGGTAGACCTGGCCGTTCTGGCCGTGCACCATCAGTTCCCAGCCGGAACCGCCGACCGCTCCGGTCGCGCCGGTGCCCGGGGGTGTGCCCAGGTCCGACCAGCCCCAGCGGTCGTCCCTCCCTGAGAGGTCCCACAGGTGTCCGTCGGCGGCGGTCGCGTAGACGCTGTAGAAGGTGCCGGAGCGGAACAGCCCGTTCCCGATCGGGATGGAGCCTCGCGCGAGCGCCAGCAGCGGGCCGCCGACGACGTGGCCGTCGGGCCGCCCGTGGTCCAGCCACGCCCACCGGTCCCCGTCCCAGTGCAGCGAGCAGACCCGGCCGTCCGCCGTGCGGACGAAGGCATGCAGGTCGCTGATGGCGACCGGTTGGTCGACCGCGATGCCTCCCGGCGGGGGGCCGTGGTCGTGCCAGGCCACCGGTGCGTCCACCCGGGAGAGCAGCCGCCCGGTCTCGGTCACCAGGAAGACCCGGTTGGGCATGGCCGCCCCGACGTGCAGGAGGTTCGGGGTGAACGGCTCCGGTCGCTCCGCCACGACCGGTTCCGTCCGCACCCACCAGGGCTCCTTGATGCGGTCGGCCCGCAGATCCCGCACCCCTTCACCGCCGCTGAGCGCCTTCAGGGCGACCATGCCGGGGGCGGGCCGCAACGCCGGGTTGACCGTAAGGTCCCGGCCGGCCAACAGGTTGATCGGCGGTGCCCACGGCTCCGCCGCCGCGACGGCCCGCCGCGCCAGCACCGACGACGACCTGGTCACCCGGCGGAAGGCGGGCGACAACGCGGCACGGACCTCGGCGTTCGGCGCTACCAATGCGTCGACGGCGAGGGCGGCGTGGGCGGGTTCGCTGATCTGCAGCAGGCGCTCGACGCCCACCCCGTCGTCGGCGGCCAGCCGCCGGTACGCCGGCAGGCCGACGGTGCGGGCCAGTTGGCCCTGCCGCAGCGTTTCCCGGGTCCGGGCCACCGCCGCGGCCTGGGCCCAGGCCGCGGCCATCAGCGCTTCCTGCTGTTGCCGGACGACCTGGGCGCCGTATGCGGCGGCGGCGCGCGAGCGCGGGTCGAGGTTGAGCTCGCGCATCCACCGGGGCGCCTTGGAGAGGGCCGTGACACCGGCCGGGCCGGCGCCGTAGAGGGGCGCCGCCAGCTTCCCCGGTCGGTGGTCGAGTAGCGGTGCCAACGCCTCAGCGAAGGCGGTGGCGGCCGCCGCCGGCCAAACCGAGGGAACCGTTTCGGGCCCGCGCAGGGCACCCTCGAACCCGAGCACCGCCGCCGGTGACTGCGGGTCGACCGGTGGGAACCCCTGCGCCGGCCGGCTGACGTCGACGGGGCGCAGCCCGAGGGTGTCCGGCATGGCGCGCGGTCGGAGCCGGCGCACCAGGGCGAGGAAGTCCCCCTCCGGGCCGGCCCCGAATGCCCAGTGGTGATAGACCGGGAGGGCGATCTCGCTGCCGCCGTCCTGACCGTCAGCGCTCCACGCGGGCCGCAGGCTGTTCTCGTCGGCAGCCTCCAGCGGCACCCCCAGGCCCCGCTTGCGGCCGGCCTCGAACGCCGGCACGACGCAGGCCAGGTAGCGCTCCCCGGTGCGCAGTCGCCGGGGACAGAGCAGGCGGGACAGCGAGCGCTCGGGCGGCCCGGCGAGCAGCGCGTCGAGCGTGCTCCGGCTGAGATCGCCGTCCGTGGCGAGTTGGGCGTGCGCCCACGCCCACGAGTCGCGCAGATCCGGCAGTTCTCGCAGAGGGCAGCGCAGCACGGGCAGGAGGGCGTTCGGCTCGGGTCCGACCGTGGCCTCCGCCGCGTCGACCACCACCAGCACCAGCCAGGGACGCAGGCGCTCTCCGCCGCGGGCCCTCGCCGGCGTCAGCAGCCACGGCAGATCCGGGCGATCGAACTCGACGAGCGGGAAGAACGTCGGTTCCGCGTCCGCCCCGGCCGCCGGGTGGGTCCGGATGATCTGGCGGGGATCGAGCCCGGTGACGTCGCCCGGACCGTACATCCGGGCGGGCAGCGCGATCTCCGGCCGCGCGTTGAGGCTCACCCCGAGCGTCAACGCGCCGTGGCCGGGCAGTGCGCCGTCGAGCGGATCCTCGGTCGCCGCGTCGAGCCGGGGCCCACCCCGTGCCCAGGACAGGAACGTCAGGCCGCTCATCCGAGCACCTGCAGGTCGAGTACGGGGCCCGCGAAACGCCCCGGACCGGTGCGGCGGGTCAGGGCGTCGGCGGCCGCGCCAACGGCCATCGTCCTCCGCAGAGTGTCCGGGTCCACCGGCACCGGGAGGTCCTTCCGCACCGGACCGTCCGGTTCGTCGACCACGACGGTGCGCGGCGCGAGGACGGCCTCGACCGGCGGGCTGGTGTCCCGGTCCACACCCGCCACCATTACGCGGCGCCCGGCCACCCACCGCACGAACGACGGTTGGGACAGCTTCTGGTCGTCGGTGAGATCGAGGAACTCGGCCGGCGCGAAGTACTCCTCGGTCGGCTCGGTGACCGCCTCGGTGGCGCCGACGCGGAGCGGGCCGAGGCTCATCGTGGTGGCGCCGGTGACCCTAGAGGTGCCGAACCGCTGGAGCTCGATCCCCAGCGGCGCCACGCGTTGGGTGAGGGCGAGCACGCCGAGCGGGTGGACCAGCAGCATGTTGGTGGCCGCGGGGATCTCGCGCAAGGTCACCAACGACTCGCCGTCGGGGGGGAGCTGGGCGCTCCAGTTCCGGGGGTCCCGCAACGCGGCCTCGACCAGGGCCTCGACGTCGGTGGACGCCGGCAGCGGCGGCGGTGCGCCGGCTCCGAGCCGGACGTCGAAGCCGATCTCGGCCGAGAGGAACAGGATCTGGAAGCGGGCCCGGCCGACCGCCCGCCACGGCGACGGGCCGGACAGGCTGAGCTGGACGCTGATCGCCATCAGGACCCGCGATCCGAACTTCAGCGACACCGACCCCGCGATGTCCACCAGCACCAGGAACGGGTCGAACTGGAACAGCGCGTCGAACGCGAGCATCCCCTCGACGCTGAACCCGAGCGCCGCGGCGTAGAGCTCCAGCCGGGCGCCGAACTGCACGGAGTTCGAGGTCAGCGCCAGGTAGGACTCGAGACGCAGCCGGGGGTTGTCCCCGGTGCACAGGCTCAGGGCCAGCCGGGCCAGCTTCGGGAAGGCCGGCGGCGGCTGGAACCGGGGATGGAACCCGCCCACGGCCAGGGCGAAGCCGGGCCGGTCCCCCCAGCCGGCCCGCAAGGCCATGTCCCCGGTGAGGGTGAACCCGGCGATCCGTGAGTCGTACAGGGATGCGTCGATCGAGACCTCGCCGCGCTCGAAGTCCACGACGCCGAGCACATCCATGTTGATCTCGACGATGGCGCTCTCGTCCCGGGGCAACGCCATCCGCAGCCGGCCCATCACGGCCAGCCGGACCGGAGCGGGCAGCTCGAGGATCACCCCGAGGTCGAAGGTCAGCAGCGTCGGCGCGCCCCAGCCCAGCCGCGCCATCGGGCCGATGACGAAGCGCCCCGGCGCGGGTGGGAACACCGCGGAGAGATCGGCGATGAGCTGGGGGGCGTTGGCCACGGGGTCGGTGGGGAACATGATGGAGTTCAGGACGCCGGTCTTGATACCCGCACGCAGCACGTCGATCACGACGGTGCGGTTGACGCCGACCAGCCCGCCGACGCCGTTGAGGGTGAACCCGTAGCCCAGTTGGATCGGCGTGAACTCGGCGGAGATGATCAGGAGCAGCGAGAAGCCCTCGGACCCGTCCGGCATCCGGGTCGTGATGATCCCGACGGCCTTGAGCGCGATGCCCTTGAACTCCAGTTGCAGGACACCGGCGTACTCGCCTGCCGCGGGCCTGAAGAACAGGTACCCGCCGCCGACGAGCGGTCCGGCCTCGATCACCAGCCCGGCGCCGTCCGGCGGCCTGAACCCCGGCTCCAACTGAGCGGGTCCGAGGTTGCCGCCGGTCGGGGGGAACGTCACCAGGGCCTCCAGGCCCACACGCTCGACGGTGGCCCGCACCGGGCCGAGGATCACGCTTGCCGTGGCGGCCGCCGCGACCCGGATCCCGTCCTCGCCTGCGCTCAGCCGCACGAAGATCGAGGGGACCTTCAGCGGCCCGAGGTCCAGATGAACCGGCAGGGTCGCCTCGAGCCCAGCCGCTCCGCGCACGTGCAGTCCTGTGCGGCGCGACCAGACGACCACCAGTTCGAAGGCGGCCCGTAGCCCTTCCGCGGGGAGCACCTGGGCGAGGAAGCCGTCACCGTCGCCGCCGGCGATGACGATGGCCGCTGTCCTGATCTCCACTCTCAGGGCCACGTCATCGGTTCCGTCGCCGAGCCTTGCCGCCGCTCCCAGTGTGAGTGAACCGATCTCCAAGCGGGTGCCGGTCGTGCTGCCGACGAGCACGGCCGGAATGCTCGCCGCCGATGTCTTGGCCGCCTCGACCTCCACCTGCACCGTGCCGGAGTCGCCGGCCGGCAGGACGAGTCCATTGCGTCCGAAGGCGAATCCCGCAACCGACACACCCACGGTCACACGCACCTGCCAGTCGCGCGCCTCGAAATCGCGCGTCGCCATACCGAACGGAGCGCAGACGACGCCCAGGTCACCCGCGTCCGGTCCCGCGAGCGAAACGATCAAGCTTGCGCTGTCGAAGCCCGAGATGCCGGTGGTCAGGACGCTGCGGGCGGCGAAGGCACCCTCCTCGGGCGGTGCCCCGGCCGCCAACGGCGGCGGGTACCAGGCATTGAAGTGCAAGGCGCGAAGAAGGGAGGCCAGGCGCGGGAACAGGCGTGCCGCCGCCGCGGCCGAGTCCCACTCACCGGACGTTCCCGGGGCAAGATAATAGCGACGAAAATGGTCGGCCGGATCACGGAGCAGGTCTCCGACCTGGTCCAGGGCGAGCCGCGCCCGGGAGCCGGAGATGCGCATCAGGCGGGCTCCGTCACGCAGCTCGGGTTCGCTGGGCCGCTGGCCGCCCGGCTCGATCAAGGTGAGGACCTCGAGGACAGCGGCAGCCAGCGGATGAGCGCTGTACAGCCACCGCAGGGTGAGGTGCTCCAACAGCCGCTGAGGAAGATCCGTGATGAGCTCGGAGGGCAGTCGCGTCAGCAGGGCGGGTAGATCCGACAGCGAGCCTGCCAGTCCTGCCGCGGAATGCAGCGCGGTGGCGAGGTCCTCCAGACTCTCGGGGGGCGACTCGGCGAGCTCGCCGGCTACCTCAGCCGCCGTCGCAAGCGCCCCGAGCGCTTCGTCGAGCTGCTCCAACACTTCGGTCGGCTGGCCATCCAGCGCCCAACCCAACGCGGCGAACACTTCACCGCGGGCCGAGACAGGATCATCGGCGACGAGGCGCAGCGGCTGGGCCCACCTCGCGAGCTCGGCAAACAGGCGCGCCTGCGCACTCTCGGTCATCGGCGAGCCCCTGCCTGCCGACTGTACGGGGCCTTGACTGAACCACGGGACCGAAAAAAACTGAAGGGCTGGACAGCACCAAGGCACACAGCGACCCGTCGGGCCGGACGGCGGAACATGAAGGGGTCACCATGACCAACCCTGCGCTCGCCGCGGCCATCAGCACACAGCAGGTCGTTCTGGCGGCCGCCAAGCAGAGCCAGCGCGCTCGAGACGAAGCCCACCGCAAGGTCCTGGCCGATCTAACTCCCGGGGTCTACTGGGAGGTCGGGGAGCGTGCAGATTTCTACCGATTCTTCTACGACGAATGCCAACGGCTCGGCCACGAGGTGCGGTGGCCGCTGGCGGCCAGCGTCGTCGCGACACAGGCGTACATCGGCAGCAATCCGTCGAGCGAATCCGGAAAGCTATTGGGTTTGGTGACCGATGGGTTCCAGAGCATGCTGCGTCTGGGCAACCAGGTCATCTTCGACGATGTGCTACCCAAACTTCATGCGTTGTCGATCAGGTCCGACAAGCTGAAGGATCAGGCCGCCATCGACTGGGATTCGCAGATCTTGTCCGAGGAGCAGTCGCTCATTCAGCCCCTCTACGAGCTGTTGCCGGCACGCGATCTGCAACTCGCGCGCAGCTTGGCGAGCCGAGCGAACTTCCGCAGTGGCGTCGGCGCCTGGTGGGTCGAGGACGAGATAACCGAGCGCGCGCTCAGCGGCCCGGGCCGTCGAGTCAACGACGTTCCGCCTTTCACCGGCAACCTGGTGACTCCCGCTGATCGCTGGCGCTACGGGATGCGACTGGGTGCCCTCTTCAGCACATTGCAGGTGACCGGGGAGATCCCGGCAGAGCCGCCGCCGCCGGCGGCGCGGTACGTCGATGGCACACGGCTCGCCGCCGTCAATACACGCCCCAATCTGCACAGCTTTGAGGCGCTGACCGACGGCTCGGTCGAGGAGAACAGACCGATCGTCGAGACGCTGCGTCGCCTCACTCCTCACGAACAAGCGCTGTTCATCGATCACGAACGTTTCGGCACCCGACTCAGGCGCCTGGTCAACCCACTGTGGCCGACGATGCTGGAGATTGTGGTGACCTGGCGGATCGATCTCGCACGGCAATTGCTGCTTCTGGACAGGCTGCCGGGTGCCTCGTGGACCCCGGTGCGGTATCCGGACATCAAGCAGTTGGTCGTCAACTCTCCGCCGGAACAACGAGCCAAGGTGCGTGGCGCGTTCTGGAGGGACTTCTTCGTCGACAAAATCTGCGAAAACGACACCATCGTCGAAGCCGTCGACGACTTGGGGATAGCAAATCCGGAACGGCAGGAGTGGATCGACGCGGAGCTCTAAGAACGTGTTGAGAAGGTCAACCGGTGGTCGGAAAGTGCGTCGTTGAGTCCCGAATGACTCCAGGGGGACCAGTACACGCAGCTGGGCGCATGACCCTCGGGACGCCTGGTAAGTGAGGGAACCTGAGCCCCTCCCCACACCTAGGAGTACGGCCCGTATCGGCCCCCTCAGCGCGTAGTTGCTGACGACCTGCCAGGGCGAGAACCCGAGGGCCCACGCCTCCCGAGATCTACGCCGTGACGGTCAGCCCGGACCCGATTTCCAAGATCACCGATTCGGTGCTCGAGGAGTCGGCGAGTGGCAGTCCCGCCCGCTGGACCGCATGTGGCCGGTGAGCTTCCTCGACGCGGTGGTCCGCGAGGTCCGCGACAACGGCACCGTGCGCAACAGGCCGCGCGCCTGGCCGTCGGGGGCGACACCGACGGCCAGCAGGAAGTCCTGGCATCTGGCTGGCGACCGACGGCGCGAAGGTCTGGCTGCCGGTGATGAACGAACTCAAGGTCCGCGGCGTCGGACGCGTCCCGATCGTGGTCTGGCGACGGCCTCACCCGGCTGCCCGAGGCGATCACCGCCGTCCGGCCGGACACCATCGTGCAGACCTGCATCGTGAACCTGACCCGCGCCAGCCTGCGCTGGGTCAACTACAAGGACCGCAGCGGGTCGCCGCCCAGCTTCGGCAGTGCATCCGCCCCGCGAACCCGCCGAGGCCGCTTGGAGGTGTACGAGCCTCCGAGGTACGAGCAAGTCGGCGAAGAATCGCATGACGAGCTCCTCGACGAGGCCGACCTTCGGGGACGCCCCGCCGCGCGTGCACTTGAGGCTGCATCTCCCGACGATCACCTGGACCGCCGCCGGGTACCCAGCTCTACCGCTACATGCTGCTGCGCCACAGCGGCGGCCGCCCGTGTCGATGACCGTCACCCACGCCGACGACGGGGCCGCCTCGGGCACTCGCGGCACAGGCACGGCGGGAGCTACGGCCGGGGGTGGCAGCCGGAAGCGGAGCTCGGACCGTCTTGCCGGATCTACGTTGTCGTCAACATTGGGTGACGACGCTCATCGAGGTGCTTGCCATGGTGGTGCACGAGTTGATGGCCTCGGCGCAGGCTGCCGGTGACGGGGATGCACGGGTGGCTCTGCGGGCGGCCGCTGAGCTGCGCCGGACAAGTGAGCGCATGGAGGCCCAGCTGGTCCGCCGGGCCCGCAACCAGGGCCTTTCGTGGGCCGAGGTCGCCGCGCAGCTCGGGGTCTCCAAGCAGGCGGTGCACCACAAGCACCGCGGCCGCGGCCTCCTCGGGACGGGGCGCGAGCCGTGAGCGCGGTCGTCGCGGACCTCGACCGTCGCCTGCAGGACCTGGGGCGCAAGGGGCACCATGCGGTGGTGGCCGGCGTCCTCGCCGATGGCCGGCGACTCTCCCGCGGATGGGCGCGTGAGGGCAGCGCGCCCGACGACTCGGCGCTGTTCGAGATCGGTTCGGTCACCAAGGCCGTCACCGGGGTGCTGCTCGCCGAGATGGTCCTGCGCGGGGACGTATCCCTGGAGGACCCGTTGTCCCAGCACCTTCCCGGCCCGCAGCCGGCGTGGCGGCACCGGGCACCCACGCTGCTGGAACTGGCGACTCACCGCAGCGGGTTGCCAAATACCCCCAAGGTCTGTCGCGCCGTGAGTTGACCTATGCCCTCGGCTTCGGGCGACGGGATCCGTGGGCCGGGATCAGCGAGGCCGACTACCACGCCCTGGTGGCTCGAGAGTCACCGCGACGCGCCCCCGGGGGCGGGTCGGCTACTCCAGCATGGCCGTTGGCCTGCTCGGTGACGCGCTGGCCGCCCGCGCCGGGACGTCGTACGAGCAACTGGTGACCGAGCGCGTGCTGACGCCGCTGGGGATGAGCGACACCAGGGTCACCGTTCCGCCCGGCCGGGCGCACAGCCTTCTCCAGGGGCACTCCCCCCGCGGCCGCCCGCGGCCGCCGATCGAGGACTTCATGCCGGCGGCGGGCGCCCTTCGCTCCACCGTCGAGGACATGCTCCGTTTCCTCGGCGCCTGCCTGCAGGCCCCCGAGGGCTCGCTCGGCCGCGCCCTGGACCTCGCCCAGCGGCCTCACGCACCCTTGGGGCGAGGACTGCAGATGGGGCTCTGTTGGGTCGTCCTGGCGAGACGTGGGCACCCGCGGGTGGTCTGGCACAGCGGCGGGACGTGGGGCTTCCGCGCCTTCGCCGGCTTCGCTCCGGAACGGGGCACCGCGGCGGTGGTCCTGTCCAACACCGCCCGCAGCGTCGACCGCCTCGGCTTCCATCTGGTCGAGGAAGGGCGGGCATGAAGGCCGCGATCCGGCGCATGCCGGCGATCACAACGATACGCGCATCCTCCGTCCTCGGCCGCGACCATGAACCCCATGCCACGCACGATCCGCCGGATCGACGTTCGCCACGCGGGGACCGCCTGGCCGCCCAGGCGAGCCGCAAGTCCCATGACCGGCCATGTGGCGCTGTGAGGCACGCGGAAGGCACGACACCCGCCTGAATCGCCGTTGACCAGCGAGTATGGCCCCAGGAGTCACTAGCCTTCCAAGCTGGCCATGCCGGTTCGATCCCGGTCACCCGCTCCACACACCGACCCGTCGTCCGTTGACCTTCTCGTGGCCGAGGCGGAAGACCATCACGCGATGGCCCCCTCGCGTGATCAGCCACGCGAACGGTGACCTGGACCGACACCCCAGACGGGGACGCCACCCCCGCCGATCAGCTGCGTGGTCACTTGGTTCCGGCGCTGCCATCAGGAGCGGTGCCGTGCGAGCTCCTCATGCCGGGTGTTGCAGGCGTGCTTCGCCTACGTTCCACGTCACCCCAGCCCCACGTTCTTCGTCCGGCAGGACGAATCAGATGGACGACCTTCGTCCGACTCGACGTAGATCGGGTCGAACCGCCAGCCCTACGTTTGCCCCATCGAGCCACAGGGGGTGCGATGCAGAGCGAAGCCGCCGCGCTGTCCGTCGACGGACTCATGAAGCAGTACGGCCGCCAGCGAGTGCTCGAAGGCGTCTCGTTCTCGCTCCGCCACGGTGAGGTCGCCGCGCTCCTCGGGGAGAACGGCGCCGGCAAGTCCACGCTGGCCAAGCTGCTCGCCGGTGCGATCACCCCGGACGGGGGCACCATCGCCGTCGAGGGGCGGCAGGTCCCGCTGAGCAGCCCTCGCGCGGCGATCCAGCACGGGATCTCCTTCATGCCGCAGGAGCTCATCTACGTCCCGCGGCTGACCGTGGCGGAGAACATCTGCCTGGGGCGGGTGCCCGGTCGCCTGGGGGCGACGAGCCCGCGGGCCATCCGCCGACGGGCCCAGGAGGAGGCCCGGACCTTCAACCTCGACCTGCCGCTGGACCGGGACATGGACTCCCTGCCCCTGGCGCAGCAGCAGCAGGTCGAGATCCTCAAGGCGCTCGCCCGGCGCTCCCGCATCCTGCTCCTGGACGAGCCCACCGCCGCGCTCTCCTCGAGCGACAGCGACCAGCTCCTCCAGCTCACCAGCACCCTCGCTGCCCGCGGCGTCGCCATCCTCTACATCAGCCACCGCCTCGACGAGGTGTTCCGCGCGTGCGACACCGCGCACGTCCTCCGCAACGGCCGGCTGGTGCAGTCCACCCCGGTGCAGGACACCTCACCGCACGAGGTGATCGAGCAGATGCTCGGGCGCCCCCCGGAGGAGGCCGACTTCACCGCGGAGGACCGCCCCGCAACCCGCCCGGTCCTCGAGCTCGCCGCATGGAACCGGGAACGGACGCCGACGCTCAGGGACGTGTCGCTCACCGTCGGCGCGGGCGAGATCGTCGGGCTCTACGGGGTCCGCGGGTCGGGGGCCGAGACCGTCGCGGAGGCGCTCGGCGGCCTGCACGACGACGTCAGCGGCTCGACCGTCGTGGACGGCCGTCAGATCAAGCGGATCACCGGCCCGATCACCACCCGCCGCGCCGGCATCGCCTACGTCCCGGCCGACCGGAAGTCGCAGGGACTGGTCTCCATCATGCCGATCGTCTCCTCGCTGTCCCTGACGGTGCTGCACTCGCTGACCAGGTTCGGCATCGTCCGGCGCCGGCGGGAGTCCGCCCTGGCCGCCCGGCTCGCCCAGCAGGTCCTCCTGCGCGCCCGGAGCCTCAACCAGCCGGTGGGCGAGCTCTCCGGCGGGAACCAGCAGAAGGTCCTGGTCGGCAGCCGGCTCGCCGTCAAGCCGAAGGTGCTGGTCCTGCAGGAGCCGACCCGCGGCGTCGACGTCGGCGCCCGACTCGAGCTGCACCGTCTGCTGCGGGCGCTCGCCGACGAGGGGACCGGCCAGCTGCTGGTCACCTCGGACATCGAGGAGGCCGTCGGACTCAGCGACCGCCTGCTCATCATCCGGGACGGTCAGGTCGTCCACGAGATCGCCCGCCCCAGCCTCGCGTCCCAGTCCGAAGCGCTGCATGCCGCAGGAGGTCCCCAGTGAGCTCGACGACCGACACCCCCGCCCCGGAGGTCGGTGCGGCCACCGGCACGCAGGGCGCGAGCCGCACGCGCCGGCTGTCGATGAGCGACGGCGCACTGCAGACGCTGCTGCTCTTCGCGTTCCTCGTCCTGATCGCCGCCTACTTCACCTCGCAGGACTCCGACTTCCTCAGCACGAGGAACGGGCTGAACATCCTGGTCAACGTCGGCGTGATCGGCATCGTCTCGATGGGGCAGCTGCTGGCCCTCATCTCGGGCGGCTTCGACCTCTCGGTCGGCGGCATCGTGCCCCTCGGCGCGGTGACATTCGCCCTCCTGGTCAACGCCGGCTACTCCGTGCCCACGGCGCTGCTGGTCGTCATCGCGTTCGGCGCCGTGTGCGGTGTGGTGAACGGTCTGCTCATCGCCAAGGCGCGGATCAACCCGCTGATCGCCACCCTCGGCACCCTGTCGGTGACCGGCGGGCTCGCCCTCACCCTCGCGGACGGCGTCCAGGTGCCCTTCGAGGACGTCACGGACGGGATCCTCACCCGGCGGTCGCTGTTCGACATCAACAACCACGTGTGGATCTTCCTGGGGCTGGCGCTCGTGATGTTCGCCGTCCTCCGCTACACCTCCTACGGCCGGCAGCTCTACGCCGTGGGCGGGAACAAGCAGGCCGCACGCCTGGCCGGCATCCGGGTCGATCTCGTCACGATCAGCGTCTACGTGATCTCCGGTGCCCTCGCCGCCCTGGCCGGCGCCGTGCTGGCCAGCCAGCTGCTCACCGGGTCCGGTACCGCCGGCACCGGCAGCGGGCTGCAGTCGATCACGGCGGTCATCCTCGGCGGCGCCAGCCTCTCCGGAGGCGTCGGCGGTGTCCCCGGGACGCTCATCGGGGTCCTCATCCTCGGTGCGCTGTCCAACGGGATGGCCATCCTCACCGTGCCGTCCTTCTACCAGACGATGGCCACCGGGGCCGTCCTCCTGCTCGCCGTCGGCATCAGCCAGTTCCGCAGCTCCCGTCGCAGCGCCTCCTGACCTGCACCCGTCAGGCGCCACCACACCCGCCCATCCCCCAACCGAGAGGACCGCACCATGAGCCGTGCCCCCCGTACACGGACGACGGCGGCATCCGCCGCATCCCTCCTGCTGCTGCTCACCGCATGCGGTGGCGGGGACTCCGGCGGCTCCGGTGGTGCCGGCGGCGGATCCGGAGGCGGCGACACCTTCGAGATCGCCTTCGCGAACTTCACCGAGGCGGCGCCGCTGTTCCGGGTCATCCACACCAACCTCGACGACGTGCTCGCCCAAGGGGACTCCGGCCTCGAGGTCTCCTGGTACGACAACGCCGGCGACCCGGCCAAGATGACCGAGAACGCCCAGCTCATGGTCCAGGCCCAGCCCGATGCCATCGTGATGTACCCCGTCTCGGCAGCGACCCAGGGCATCTCCCAGGTGCTCGGCGACAGCGGCATCCCCTGCGTCTCGGTCAACCTCGACACCGAGGCGTGCGACTTCCTCAACATCGACAACCGGGCCCTCGGTGAGCAGACCGCCGAGATCGTCGGCCGGACCGCCGCCGAGCGCGGCTGGAACGCGTCGAACACCACCGTGATCATCGGCCAGAACGCGGCCTCGGGTGAGCAGGTCAACGACTGCGTCCGGTACTTCTACACGACCATCGCCCCGATCCTGGGCATGGAGGAGGTCGATCCCAAGAGCATCACGCCCACCACGACGTCGATCGGCGCGAACGCCATCCAGTTCGACGGGGCCTCGACGCTGCAGCCGTCCTTCGAGGCGGTCAGCAACCTGCTGCCCAGCATCCCGGCCGACCACAACATCATCCTGTACACGGTCAACAACGACTCCACGGCCGGCGCCCTGCGGGCCCTCGAGGAGGCCGGCCGCGGCGGTGAGGACACGCTGCTCATCGGCGGCCTCGGCGGGGACGAGACCGGCATCACGGCGCTCCGGGACGACCCGCGCTGGGTCGCCGAGGGGGACATCTTCGTCTCGTGGTGGGGTGCCTACGCCGCCGCGATGGCCAAGGCCGTCGCCGAGGGCGCCGAGCCGCCGGCCGACGTGACGCCGCTGCCGCAGATCGTGCTCGACAAGGAGACGGTGGACCAGTACCACGAGCCGGGCAGCGTCGAGGTCTCCCAGCTGCCCCCGCTGGTCGACGACAACCAGTTCCTCGAGGACAGCGGCGTGCTCCAGTACGTGCGGGAGGTGGCGGGCCTGTGACCAGCGCCGGCGACGTCGTCGCCCGCATCGCCGACCTGGCCGGGGACTTCACCGGCCAGCTGGCGGTCTCGGCGGAGGACCTGACCACCGGTGAGCGCATCGAGTGGCAGCCGGACCTGCTGCTGCCCACCGCGAGCGTGATCAAGGAGCCGATCCTGATCGCCCTGCTGCGGGCGGTCGAGGCCGGCGCGGTGGACCTGGCCGACCGGGTCACCCTCGAGGCCTCCGAGCGGGTCGGCGGCTCCGGTGTCCTCAAGCTCTTCGACGGTGGGCTGCAGCCCACCGTCCGGGACGTCGCGACCCTGATGGTCGCGGTCAGCGACAACACCGCGACCAACATGGTGCTCGACCTGATCGGCGGTCCGGAGCCGGTCAACCGGGCGATGACCGAACTGCGGCTCGACAGCATCCGGCTGCACAACGCGGTCGACTTCGACCTCATCGGGGACGACGTGCGCAGGCTGGGTGAGGCCACCGTGCGCGACCTCTGCGAGCTCGGCCGGCTCATCGCCACCCGGCAGGCGTTCGGGGAAGAGGTGAGCGCCACGGCCGAGGAGATCCTCGCGACCCAGCAGTACCTGGACCAGGCCATGCGGTACACGCTGGCCAACCCCTACGCCCGCGAGCTGGGCCTGGTCGCGCCGCTGTCGGTGGCCAGCAAGACCGGCTTCTTCACGGGCACCCGCGTGGACGCCGGCATCGTCCGGTTCGGTGCCGGCGGTGGGTTCGTCTACGCCGTGGCCAACCACGAGGCCTCCGACGTCTCCTTCCTCCCCGAAGCGGAGGGCGCCGTCCTCAACGGTCTCGTCGGGCGCGCGCTGGTCGAGCACTGGTGGCCGATCGACGCCGGTCCGCCGCCGGTCGTGCCGACCGCCTACGAGGCCCGCGTGGGGTCGCGATGAGCGAGCGGACGTTGCTTCGCGGCGGGCTGGTCGTCGACGGCACGGGCAGCCCCGCCACCCCGGCCGACGTCCTCCTCGAGGACGGCGTGATCGCCGCGGTGGAGGCGCCCGGACGGCTGAGCGAGGACACCGCGGAAGTGCGCGAACTGGGCGGCGCCGTGGTCTGCCCGGGCTTCATCGACGTGCACTCGCACGCGGACAACGCGCCGTTGCTCACCGAGGACGACCAGTCCAAGATCACGCAGGGCGTGACGACCGAGGTCGTCGGCAACTGCGGGTTCAGCCTGGCGCCGATCTCCGACGCCCACCGGGACGCCCTCCGCGGGCTGATGGGCCGGATCTTCCCGCCCCTGGAGGCAGACTGGAGCACGCTGCCGGAGCTGTTCGCCACCACCGACGCCGCCGGCTACGTCACCAACTACGCCCCCCTGGTGGGGCACCACTCCCTCCGGGTGGCGGCGATGGGCATGGCCGACGGCGCACCGGACGCCGAGCAGCTCGCGGCGATGCGCCGGGCCACGGAGCAGGCCTTCGAGGCCGGGGCGTTCGGCCTGTCCACCGGCCTGATCTACCCGCCGGGGCTGTTCGCCGCCGACGCGGAGATCCAGGCGCTCGCCGAGGTCATGCCGGCCGACCGGCCCTACGTCACGCACATGCGCGGCGAGGGGCGGATGCTGCTGGACAGCATCGCCGAGGCGATCCGCATCGGCGAGGCGGCCGGTCGGCCGGTGCAGGTCTCCCACCTCAAGGCGGCGGGGCGCGCGGTGTGGGGCCGGATGGGCGAGGCGCTCAGCCTGCTGGACGCCGCGCGGGAGCGCGGCGTCGACGTCACCCACGACGTCTACCCGTACCTGGCGGGCAGCACCATGCTCACCGCCACGCTGCCGCCGTGGTTCCAGGAGGGCGGCAACCCCGCGGTGCTGCGCCGGCTCGAGGAACCGGCCAGCCTGGACCGGCTGCGCCGCGACATCGAGTCCGACGACGGCACCTGGGAGAACCACGTCACCGCCTGCGGGTGGAGCGGGATCGTGGTGGCCTCCACGCGCAGCCACACCCACGACGGCAAGAGCCTCCAGCAGATCGCCGACGACACCGGGGTGGAGCCCCTCCAGGCACTGATCGACGTGCTGCGCGCGGAGGATCTCGAGGCCAGCATGATCATCTTCTCGATGCAGGAGGAGGACCTCGTCGAGGCGCTCCGCCACCCGCTGACGATGGTGGGCTCCGACGGGCTGCCCCCGGGCGGCGGCGGCAAGCCCCACCCCCGCATGTGGGGCACCTTTCCCCGGGTGCTGAGCCGGTACGTCCGGGAGACGGGGGTGCTGTCGCTGGAGGAGGCGATCCGCAAGATGACCTCCCTGCCCGCGCGGCGGTTCGGCCTGCAGGGACGCGGGGAGCTCCGGCCCGGTGCGGTCGCCGACCTCGTGGTCCTCGACCCCGCCGTCGTCCACGACGAGGCCGACTACGCCGATCCGGTCCGCCCCGCCCGTGGCATCCGCCACGTCTTCGTCGGAGGCCGGCCGGCTGTCGACGGCGGGACCTACGTGGGGAAGCGGCACGGCGTCCGGCTGACGCCGGCAGGGCCGTGAACGGCTCGGCGACCGGGGTCGCCGGCTCCCTGGTCGAGGCCGCGTGGCGGGACGCGGAAGCGGCCGCCCGGGGGGCGGGCGTCGAGATCCACCCGGCCACGCTGGGCGGCGTCGAGGCCGTGCAGGAGATCGTGGCCACCGTCTGGGGTCCGGGACAGCGACTGCAGGCCAACCTGCTCAGGGCGATGGCGCACGCAGGGGGCACCGTGGCGGCCGCCGTCCGTGGCGGGGAGCCGGTCGGCGCCTGCGTAGGGTTCCTCGGCTGGAACCGCGGCGTGCACCTGCACTCGCACATGGCCGCGGTGCGCGCCGAGGCGCGCACCGCCGGGGTCGGCTACGCCATGAAGCTGTGGCAGCGGGCGACCTGCCTGGAGAACGGCATCGCGGAGATCCGCTGGACCTTCGACCCGCTGGTGCGGCGCAACGCCTACTTCAACCTGGTGAAGCTGGGAGCCCGGGTCATCGACTACCGGCCCGACTTCTACGGCGAGATGGACGACATCGTCAACGCGGGAGACCACAGCGACCGCTTCGAGGTCAGCTGGCTCCTGGACTCCGACGACGTCGCCGCCGCCCTCCTCGGGACGCCTGCCGTCCTGGCCGGTCCCGCGGGCCTCGTCGTACTCCCCGAGGACTACGACGCCCTCCGCCGCACGGACCCCGCGACGGCGCGGCGGTGGCGGGAGCGCGTGCGGGCCCAGCTGGCCGCCCACTGGAACGCCGGGCTGCGCCCGCTGTGGGCGGCCTCGGGCGAGGGGTACGTGTTCCGGCCTGCCGCCCCCCAGGGAGGAGAGCGCGCCCGTGCATGAGCCCGCACCCGACGTCCTCGTCCGGCCCGATGGCGCGACCATGCTGGAGCAGGTCGAGCGCCTGGTCATGACCGAGTCGCCGAGCGACGACACCGCCCTCACCACGCGGTGCGCGGACCTCGTCGGCGACCTGGTGCACGACGTCCTCGGCGAGCGACCGCACCGGCTCGAGGTCGAGGGGCGCACCCACCTGCTGCTGCGCTCGGGCGCTCGACGCCCGGTCCTGCTGCTCGCCCACCTGGACACGGTCTGGCCGGCCGGTACGACGGCGGAGTGGCCGTTCTCCGTCGACGGCGACTGGGCCACCGGCCCCGGCGTGTTCGACATGAAGGCCGGCCTGGTCCAGGGGCTGCACGCAGCCCGGGCGGCGGGGGCCGACGGGGTGGACCTGCTGGTGACCAGCGACGAGGAGATCGGCTCCCCGACGTCGCGCCTCCTCATCGAGCGGGAAGCCGCCCGGGCCCGGGCGGTCCTCGTGCTGGAACCCGGCGTCGAGGGGGCGCCCAAGACCGCCCGCAAGGGCGTGTCCATGTACACGCTGAGGGTGCACGGCCGGGCCAGTCACGCCGGCCTGGAACCGGAAGCCGGCGTCAACGCCCTGGTGGAGCTGGCCGCCCAGGTGGCCGCCATCCACTCGCTGCAGGCGCCCGAGGCGGGCACGACGGTCACCCCGACCGTCGCTCGTGCCGGGACGACGTCGAACACGGTGCCCGCACAGGCCCAGGTCGCCGTCGACGTCCGCGCGTGGACGGCACAGGAGCAGGACCGCGTCGACGCCGGGCTGCGCGCGCTCACCCCCACCCTCCCCGGCGCCACGCTCGACCTGCTCGGCGGGGTGAACCGGCCGCCGCTGGAGTCCTCCGCCTCCGCGGCGCTGATGGCCCGTGCCGCCCGCTGCGCCGCGGAGCTGGGCATCCCGCTGCCGGCGGGGCAGGCGGTGGGTGGCGCCTCCGACGGCAACTTCACCGCCGGCATCGGCGTCCCCACCCTGGACGGACTGGGGGCGGTGGGGCGTGGCGCACACGCCCGCGGAGAGCGCGCGTCGGTCGCGGCGCTGCCCGAGCGCGCCGTCCTGGTCGCCGCCCTCATCCGCGCACTCACCCGAGACGACTCCCCGGAGGACCCGACGTGAAGATCGAGATGGTGGAGCTGCGCCGCATCGCGATGCCGCTGCGACGCCCCTTCCGGACCTCGTTCGGCACCCAGACCCGGCGCGACATCCTCCTGGTGCGCGTGGTCACCGACATCGGCGAGGGCTGGGGCGAGTGCGTCGCCCTGGCCGACCCGGTGTACAGCAGCGAGTACGTCGAGGGCGCCCAGCAGGTGCTCCGGGAGTACCTGGCGCCGCAGGTGCTGGCCGCCCCGCTGGCCTCGGCCCGGCGGATGGCCGACCGGGTGTCGGCGGTCATCGGGCACCGGATGGCCAAGGCGGCCCTGGAGACCGCGCTGCTCGACGCCGAGCTGCGCGCGGCGTCGATGTCACTGGCGACCTACCTGGGCGGCGTCCGCGACCGGGTGGACTGCGGCGTCTCGGTCGGCATCGCGCCCTCCGTCCCGGAGCTGGTCGACGAGGTCCGCGGGTACGTCGAGGAGGGGTACCGGCGGATCAAGCTCAAGGTGGAGCCCGGCTGGGACGTCGAGCCCCTGGCCGCCGTGCGGGCGGAGTTCGGCCCGGACCTGCTGCTGCAGGTGGACGCCAACACCGCGTACACGACGACGGACCTGCGCCGGCTCGCGCGGTTCGACGAGTTCGACCTGCTGCTCATCGAGCAGCCCTTCGCCGAGGAGGACCTGGAGTCCCACCGCGTCCTCAGCCGGGCGATCCGGACGCCCGTCTGCCTGGACGAGTCCGTGGTGTCCGCCGCCTCGGCCGCGGACGCCATCCGGCGCGGTGCCTGCAGCGTGGTGAACATCAAGGCCGGGCGGGTGGGTGGCTACCTCGAGGCGGCCCGGGTGCACGACGTGTGCACGGCCCTGGGCGTCCCCGTGTGGTGCGGCGGCATGCTCGAGACCGGGCTCGGCCGGGCGGCCAACGTGGCACTGGCGTCGCTGCCCGGTTTCACGCTGCCCGGTGACACCTCCGGCTCGGGTCGCTTCTACGTCGAGGACATCACCGAGCCGTTCGTCCTGGAGGACGGGCAGCTCGCCGTCCCGCAGGGGCCGGGCCTGGGCGTGGCACCCCGCACGGACTTCCTGGACGAGGTCACCACCAGCCGGGAGGAGCTGACCGCCGGGTGACGCCGGCCCGGTCAGCCGGGCGGGAGCGCGCGCAGCTGGAGCGCCGCGACGATGCGCTCGGAGGGGTCGGACAGCTCCAGCCCCACCTGCTCCTGCAGCCGGCGCAGGCGGTACCGGAAGGTGTTCGGGTGCACGCCCAGGCGCTGGGCGGCCGCGCGGACGTCCCCGAAGCAGTCCAGGTAGGCCGCAAGGGTGCCGACGAGGACGCCGCTGCGGTCGGCCTCCACCAGGGTCTGGACCTTGCCCCCGCGCAGGTCGGCGCGCTCGCGGACGAGGTCCACGAGGTCCAGCAGGGTCACCTGGCTCCGGACGTCGGCGTACGTGACGACGGACTGCTCGACCATGCCGTGCCGCAGCACCCGCAGCGCGCTGTCGGCCCGGCGGCGGGACACGGCGATCTCCCGTGGCTCGGTGGCCAGCGAGCCCACCGATGCGAGGACCTCCAGGCCGGTGGCGCGGGAGGCGTACCGGGCCGCGTCGGCGGCCACCCGCAGCGCGGCCGCGGCCTCGGCCGCTGCCTCGGCCCGCCCCTTCCCGCCGGCGGGGACGACCGAGTAGACCCGCGGCCCCTGCTCCACGACCAGTCCCCGGCGGCCCAGCGTGGCCCAGTACGTGGTCACCGCCCGGGCGAGCCGCGCGCGGGCCGGCAGGGCCTCCTGCGACTCCAGGACCATCACCCAGTGGTCGTCGTCCAGGCGCAGGCCGGCACTGGTCGCGAGCAGGTCGGCGGGGCTGCCGCCGGCGAGCAGCTCCCGGGCGACGTCCTGGACGCGGGTCTGGTCGGCCTGCAGCTCGAGCCGGTGGTAGAGCAGGTGCAGCGCCGCGGTGCGGGCCGCCTCCTGCAGCACCGCCTCGTGGTCCTCGCGCAGCGGCCCGCCGGACTCGGCCACCCACAGGGAGCCCAGGAACTCCCCGGCCGCACGGATCCCGGTCGCCCACCGCGGCCCGAGGCCGAGGTCGGGGACCGGCTCGGTGTGCACCACCCGGTCGGTGGACCGCAGCACCTGGAACACGCCCCGCTGCTCGAGCAGGGTCACGAACGGGCTGGGCACCGCCCGGCCGAGGATCGTCTGCTTGCGTGGCTCGTCGACCTCCGCGCGGATGCTCGAGTAGGCCAGCACCCGGTAACCGGGGTCCTCGATCGTGACGGCCCCGCCCACCCGCCGCGCCAGGTCGGTGGCGAACGCGAAGAGGTCGCCGAGAACTGCCCGGTCGGGTCGGTCCGCCGGGCCAGGGGACCCGCTGGCCACGGCGGCGCGCAGCAGCATCGCCAGGTGGGCCCACGGCGTCGCAGCGGCCACGAGCAGGGCGACGCCCTGCGCCTCCGCGTGCGCCCCCAGGACAGGATCCAGCGGGCGACCGGTCCGCAGCACGACGCCGGCCAGGTCGAGGGCGCTCGCCCGCTCCAGGAGCTCGGCCACGGCGGCCTCGGTCGCCTCGATGCCGACGGCCAGCAGCAGCTCGCCGGGCAGCGCGTCGGCCGTGGCCCCGTCGTGGATGCACACCCCGCTGACCCGGCGGCTCAGCAGGGCCACCGAGGTCGTCACCGGCCGCAGCAGCCCGGAGCCCACGCGTGCGAGCACGTCGGCGATCGTCGCACCGGTGTACGCGGGGCCCGCCGGTCCCGTCCCGTGGCCGGTGGTGGCCGCAGGCGGCATCACGCCGCCATCATGCCAGCGGGCCGGGCCGGACCGGAGGAGCAGCGATGCTGGACCTGATCATCCACGGCGGCAAGGTGCTGGACGGCACCGGGAACCCCGGCTTCCGTGCGGCGGTGGGCGTCGGCGACGGGCGCGTGCACCTCCTCCGGGGTACGGGGCAGCTACCCGAGGCAGCTCGCACCATCGACGCCTCGGGGCTGGTCGTGGCGCCCGGCTTCATCGACATGCACTCGCACAGCGGCCTGATGATCCTCTCCGACCCCACCCACCTGCCGAAGGTGACGCAAGGGGTGACCACGGAGGTCATCGGCGTCGACGGCAACTCCTACGCCCCCTTCCCCTCCCGGCAGGACCTCCTCGACTTCGCCACGGTCAACGCCGGCCTGGACGGCCGTCCCGACCTGCCCTACGACTGGGACACCGTGGCCTCCCTGCTCGGGCGCTTCGACGGCACCACCTCGGTCAACCTCGCGCTGCTGGTCGGGAACTCGGCGCTGCGCATCGCGCAGGTCGGCTGGGACGACGACCCCGCGTCGCCGGCCGCCCTGGCCAGCATGCGGAGCATGCTGCGCGAGGCGCTGGAGGAGGGCGCCTTCGGGCTGTCCACGGGGCTGGACTACCCGCCCGGGAGCTACGCCTCCACCGAGGAGCTCGGCCAGCTCAGCCGGGAGGCGGCCCGGGTCGGCGCGATCTACCACACCCACGTGCGCTACGACCTCGGCGACAGGGTGCTGGACCCCTTCCGGGAGGCGTTCACCATCGCCCGGATCGGTGACTGCCCGCTGCACCTGACGCACTTCTACTACAAGGCGGCCTACGGGACCGGGTCCGGCCCGCTGTTCGACCTGCTGGAGGCCGAGGTGGACGCGGGAGCCGACGTCACCTTCGACGGCTACCCCTACCCCTGGAGCAGCACGCGGCTGACCATCTTCCTGCCCCAGTGGATCCAGCGCGGAGGCCCGCAGCACCTGCTGCGCCGGCTGGCCGACCCGGCCTGCCGGGATCGCTTCAAGGAGGAGCTGGCCGCTACCGACTCCACCGACCAGTGGCGGCGGTTCCTCGACCGCGTCCGGGTGGGGCACTTCCGCACCCCGGCCAACCACCGCTGGGAGAGCATGCTCGTGTCCGGGATCTCCCGGGTCCGAGGGGACGCCGACGTCGTCGACACGTTCTTCGACCTGCTGATCGAGGAGGAGCTGGGGATCACCGAGGTCCACCCCGGGCCGACGGAGTCGACCCTGCCGAAGTTCGTCCGCCACCCCCTCGGCATGGTCGGCACCGACTCCACCTTCATCGGGGACAAGCCGAGCCCGCGCACCTACGGCTCCTTCCCGCGCATCCTCGGGGAGTTCGTCCGGGAGGAGTCCTTCCTGTCGCTGCCGGAGGCGGTGCGGAAGTTCACCTCCTTCCCGGCGCAGCGGCTGGGGCTGACCGACCGCGGGACCCTCCGGGACGGCGCCATGGCCGACATCACGGTCTTCGACGCCGACCGGGTACGCGCACTGGCCACCTACGACGACCCCCGGCAGCTGTCCACGGGGATCGAGTACGTGGTGGTCAACGGCACCGTGGTCCTCGATGGCGGCCGGCACACGGGGGCCCTGCCCGGTCGCGGCCTGCGGCGAGGACGCTGACCGCACCGACCCGCGGACGTCGACCGGGACGCCCTCCGCGTCGGCCGTGCCGGGCAGTCCGCGGTCAACTCTCAGGGCGCAGGGAGCAGGTGTCGAGCAGGGCCGGGTCGGTGGCGCCGTTGCCGGCCGGGCGCGGGACGGTCCCGCTGGGCGGCGGCTCCTCGCCGTCCTCCACCCACGCGGTCAGGGCGTCGAAGGCGGTCCGGAAGCAGGGCAGCATCGGACGCAGGTGCTCCGGGTCGAGGTGCATCAGGCTGTCGACGTGGTTGCCGCCCTCGATGCGGTAGTAGCGGTGCATGTCGGCCCGCTGCGCGTCGGTGATCATCCGGGTGTAGACGTCACCGTGCAGGCCGATCGGCAACAGCGTGTCCAGCGTCCCGTGCAGGGTGAGCAGCGGCTTGCCGATCGCGCCGGTCAGGCTGATCCGGCCCAGCGCCTCGTGCACCGGCTGGGACCGCGGGTCGGCGAACCAGGCGTCGTAGGCCGCGTCACTCGGGCACGGGGCGAAGATCTCGGGCAGGCTCGCGCCCGCCGACGCCCCCGGGCAGGCCGGGTCGAACTCCGGGTCGAACCCGGCCCGGTAGGTCTTCTGCGTCACCCCCCAGTAGAAGCTCTGGTGGTACGGCCACAGCGGCTCCGAGCCGCGCGCGAAGCCGGCGGCGTACATGTCCTCGGCGGTCGCCAGGCCCAGGGTGTAGCGCACCGCCGTCGGCAGGTACGTGAACAGGTTGGGCCCGTCGGGAGTGAACAGCGTCCCCTCCCAGTCGACGCCCCCGTCGTAGAGCTCCGGGCGGTTCTCCAGCTGCCAGCGCACCAGGTAGCCGCCGTTGCTGATGCCGGCCAGGTAGGTGCGCTGCGGCGGGCGACCGAAGCGCTCCCCCAGCGCGCCCCGCGCCGCGATCGTCAGCTGGGTCACCCGCTCGTGCCACTCGGCCACCGCGTCGCCGGGCCGGTCGCCGTCCCGGTAGAAGTCCGGACCGTTGTTGCCCTTGTCCGTGCAGGCGTAGGCGAAGCCCCGCGCCACGACGAAGTCGGAGAAGAGGAAGTCGCAGGCGTACTGCTTGCGGACGCCCGGCGCGCCGGCCACCACCAGGCTCCCGTTCCAGTCGTCCGGGATGCGCACCACGAACTGGCTGTCGTGGTCCCAGCCGTGCGTCGTGTTGAAGGTGGAGCTGTCCGGGAAGTAGCCGTCGACCTGCAGCCCCGGCACCCCGCTCGGGTTGGTCGTGCCCGGTGCGTGCAGCGTGATCCAGTCCGTCCGGTCGGTGAACTGCCCCTCGGGTGCCTGCAGCAGCCCGGCGGTCGTGAGGTCCGGCAGGCACGTGGTGACGGAGAACTCCGCGCCCGGCACCTGCACCGTGTCGCCGGGCCCGCACGGCCGGCGCAGCGGACCGTCACCGGGCTCGCGACCGCGCATCAGAACTCCCTGGGACGGCGTCCCCGCGATGGTCGCCGAGACCACGGCACGCGGGCAACCCGACAGCTCCGCCCGGCGCTCAGCGGGACGATCGAGCGGTCAGGGTCCCGTCGGACTCCCCGACTGCCGATACGACACGCATGCGCACCAGCCACGCCACCACCGCGCTCGCTGCCTTCATCGCCGGCCTGACCACTGCGGCCGCCCTGCGCCGCCTCGCCGGCCGCCTGCCCGCGACCGCGCCCATCGCCACCGATGCCCTCCTCTCGACCGGGACCCAGGACGCCGTCGTCCTGCCGTTCGCCCGCCCGGTCGTCGCCGGACCGGCACTCCAGCCGCTGCCGGCGTCGCCGGCTCGGTGCGGGGACAGCGGCGGCCGGACGAAGGCCGGCGCCCCGTGCGGCGCCCGGACCACCGGCGGGCGCTGCCACCACCACGCGCTGGCCGCCTGAGCCCCCCGGCTGCGCAGCGCCTGCCGTCCAGGGCGATCAGTCCTGGGCGATCACCGAGAAGACGTTGCCGGCCGGATCGGCGAACCAGGCGATCAGCGGGCCACCCGCGCGCATGACGCCCTTCTCGTCGGTGGGCGGGTCGTCGTAGCGCAGGAACTCCACCCCTCGTGAGACCAGCTCGTCGACCGCGGTGTCGACGTCGGGCACCGGGAAGTTGAGCACCGTGTACGTCGCCGGGGTGTGCCCCTCCCCCTTCGCGTACACCAGGACGTCGTTGCCCCCGGCGAGGTGCAGCCGCAGGATCCCCGGGATCCCGCCGGATTCCGAGGACGTGCGCAGCCCCAGCACCTCCTCGTAGAACGCGCGGGCACGGTCGAGGTCGTCGACGGAGAAGCCGCTGAACGCATGGCTGTCGGCCAGGGGTGAGGTCATGCCATGGAGACCCGCCGCACGCGCCGGACTCATCGCTCGGGAGTGCGGGGTGCCGTGGGCGCGGCACCCCGCGGGAGCGCTCAGATCCGCATGACCTGCCGGACGTCGAGGTTGCGGAACCCCGCCTCGCCCTCGGTGACCTCCTGCATGCGCTTGGCGAACTCGGTGGTGACCGGGTGCTCGGAGTTGCGCATCGCTGCCGCGAAGTCCGGGAACGCGACCAGCTGGACGAAGGTGTCCGGCCGGTCCCGGTCCGCGCTGAGCAGTGCCCACCGGGCGGTGCCCTCCCGCCCGATCCGCTCCCGCCACTGCTCGGTCAGCTCCTGGAAGCCGCCGAGGTCCCGGGCGTGGAACTCGATGAGCTGGACGAACGCACCCTCTTCGAGGTCCAGGTCCTGCTGGTCGCGCAGCGCGGCCCGCAGACCCTCCCGTAGCTCCGGGTCGTCGGTGTGCCCGTGCGCCGCCACGGCGTGCGCGGCGGCCAGTTCGAGGACCTCGTCCTCCTCGCCGGAGATGACCACGGTGCAGTTGCGCTCGCTCGGCAGCGACCGGCAGTCCATCGTCTTCCTGGCCACAGCCGTCCTCCTCTCGCGAGGGCCCGGCCCCCCGGCCGGCGGGCCGTGGACCCGGGACCACAGTGACCCCCTCGCCCACCCCCGTCCAGGGCCGTCCTCGCGGCAGGTCGAGCGCTACGGCGTCGGGTGCCGCGGCAGGCCGAAGAGCTCGAACAGCCGGGTGTCGAGGAACGCGGTCTGCCGGACGACCTTGCCGTCCACCACCTCCAACGCGTGGATCGCCCACGGCTCGAAGGACCCGCCCGGCCCGCTGGGCCGCCACTGCGCGAAGCCCGGGTTGCCGTTGAGGGACAGCGGCACCACGTGCGACCCGCGGCAGCCGTGCCCCGGGCCGAGCATCCAGGCGCCGATGTCGGCCGCGCTGCGCAGCCACATCGCGTACGGCGGCATGTCCATCACCGCGTCCTCGTGCAGCAGCTGCACCAGCTCGTCGATGTCGTAGCGGGCGAAGGCGTCGAGGTAGCGCTCGAGCAGCTCGGCGTGCTCGTCGGCGACGGCCGGGGCCGGCGCGTCCTCGCCCTGGCGGGTGGCCAGCGTGGCGCGCGCCCGCTGCAGCGCGCTGTTCACGGCCGCGACCGACGTCTCCAGCAGCGTGGCCACCTCGTCGGCCTTCCAGCGCAGCACGTCGCGCAGGATCAGCACCGCCCGCTGCCGCGGGGGCAGGTGCTGCAGGGCGGCGACGAACGCCAGCCGCACCGACTCCTTCTGCACCGCGAGCTCCGCCGGGTCGCCACCGACCGGCATCAGCTGCCGGTCCAGCGCCGGCTCCACCCACGCACTGTCGGGCAGGACGCCGTCAAGCGAGGACTCGACCGGGGCGTACGGCTCGGCCGAGAGGTCGACGGGGAGCGCCCGGCGCTTGCGGCCGTCGAGCTGGTCGAGGCAGACGTTGGTGGCGATCCGGTACAGCCACGAGCGCAGCGCCCCGGCCCCCTCCAGCCGGTCCAGCGACCGCCAGGCCCGCACCATCGTGTCCTGCACGGCGTCCTCGGCGTCGAAGGACGACCCGAGCATCCGGTAGCAGTAGCCGGTGAGCTCCCGGCGGTGCTCGGCCAGCCGGGGCTCGAGCTCGGCGGCCTGACCGGGCGCGGGGACGCCGGCCTCCGGCCTCTCGACGATCACACCGGTCATCGCGCGACTCCCTCCGACTGCCCTCCGACCCGGGCGATCCTGCCGGAGGCCTCTGACAGAACCAAGGGCCCGCGCTACTGGTAGGTGATCAGCTGCGGGGTGGGCTGGACCTGCGCCACGGTCTCCTCCGGCGTGAGCATCGGGACGTCCTCGTCGATGAAGTTCTTCCAGCCCCAGGCGAGCCCCGGCTGGTCGGCCTGCTGGTGCAGCACCCGCCAGGTGTCCTGCTTGGCGGCCTGCCCGCCCTGCCCGTCGGCGTGCACCATCACCGCGAGCTCGTCGCGGGAGAGGTCCAGCTGCTCGCGGTCGGGGATCATCCGGACCTGGAACTGGTGCAGCACCAGCAGCTTCTGCGGCAACCGCAGCTCGCGGGTCAGGTCCGCCAGCCAGGTGGCCACCGCGTTCACCTCGTTGATGCCGACGTGGCCGATCTGGGTCAGGTGGACCTCGCCCGGCCCCAGCCGCCACTCGGGGTCCAGCGCCAGGCCGACGTGCGGCAGCTCGAGCAGCGGCCGGTAGAGCTGGGCCTGGGTGAGGAAGTCGGTCCGCCCCGGCTGCAGGTCCAGGACGACGTACAGGCCGGCCTGCCCGGCCGCCTCCACCCACGGCCGCAGCGTCTCGACGTCGCCCTCGCTCGAGTAGTTGCCGTCGGGCCCGGCGCTGGCCGAGGCCACCGTGGCGATGATCTCGAAGGCCGGGACGACGGGGGTGCCGACCAGCGGCTGGTACCGGGCGGCCATGTCCTGCGCCCGGCGGATCGCGCCCGGCAGGTCCTGCTCGCCGAGCAGCCCGAGGGCCGCGCTGCCCGGGATCCCGTAGAGCGCGACCATCATCCGGCCGGGGAACAGGACCTGCCCCCCGCCGGGCAGCTGCGTCCCGGTGGCCGCGGTGTCCAGCTTCCAGTCCAGCCCGGGCTCCGCGGCGAGGTCGGCACCCAGGACGACGACCGACGCGGCCCCGCCCAGCCGCTGCCCCAGCTCGGCGGACGCCCGGGGGTCGGTGGCCCCGCCGGTGACCTGGACCTCGGCGCCCGCTGCCCGCGCGGACGCCACCCCGGCCAGCGTCTCCGCGCTGCCGCTGGTCACCACCAGCGTCCCGGCCAGCGGTTCCCCGCGCCGCACCTGGGGAAGCGCGGCGCCGTCCTGGGCGGGCGTCGACGACGGGCTCGCGGCGCCGGCGGGCCTCAGCGCGGAGGGCGCCGCGGGGTCCAGCGCCGCGACGGCTGCGACCCGGGCGTCCTCCGCCACCGGGTCGGCCGGCACGAGGTCCAGCCCGGTGACGGCGGCGACCGCGTCGGGCTCGGCCGGCACCGTCCGCACCTCGGGCCCGCCGTCCACGGCGCCGACCTCCTCGCCGACCGCCAGGACCGTGGTGACGCCCAGCCGGTCCAGCTCCGGTGCCAGCACGTCGCCCGCGGCCTCCCCGCCCAGCAGCAGCGGCACGCCGAGACCGACGGCGGCGGAGGCACCGAGCAGCCCGGCCGCCGGGTCCGCCGCGTCGGCCAGCACGACCACCGGCGACCGGGCGAAGAGGGCACGGCTGGCCGAGACGGACGCCGCGACCGGGTCGGCGTCGGCGATCACCGTGCGCGGCGAGCCGGGGGCGGTGGTGGCCACGACCGCCGGGGGCGCCTCGTCCTCCGCCGCGGCCTGCGGGTCGGAGGTGCACCCGGCGACCAGCACCAGGGCGGCCAGCGCGGCTCCGTGCACGGCGATGGGACGCATCGGCGCCATCCCTCCGGGAGGTGGTCGGCGGTCCGGATCCCGGCCCGCGACGGACCCGGGCGACCATATCGGGTGGCGTCCGCCCGACCTCCCGCCGCGGTGCTGGACGAGGCCGCGCAGGGCCGGGACGACCACCGGTGAGATGGATGAGCAGAGGTCGGGCCAGCCCGAAGTCGCACTGGCCAGCCAGCGGGCTGGGGTGCGCCGCCCCCCGCGAGCAGGCTGGTCGGCATGATCGCGGAGACCGCCGTCCTCCCCGCCGTCCGGCCCGAGGACACCGTCCACCGGCCGTGGTGGCGGCAGCTGGGCATCGACACCGGGTACGTGCTGGTCGGCTTCCCGCTGGCGCTGGCGTCCTTCGTCCTGGCCGTCACCGGGCTCGCCGTCGGCGCCGGCCTGCTGGTCGTCTGGGTGTGCGGCTGCTCGGCGAGGTGGGCACCGAGGTCGTCGCCGCGGTCGCCGACGGCCCGTCGCTGGTGCGGGCGGTGGTCGAGCACCGTCCCGACGTCGCCGTCGTCGACGTCCGCATGCCGCCGACGCACACCGACGAGGGGCTGCGCGCGGCGGTCGAGGCCCGCCGCGCCGTCCCGTCGACGGCGGTGCTGGTGCTCTCCCAGTACGTGGAGGTCGCCTACGCCGACGAGCTGCTCGCCGACGGCGCCGGCGGGGTCGGCTACCTGCTCGAGGACCGGGTGGCCGAGGTCGACCAGTTCCTCGCCGCGCTGGACGACGTCGTCGCCGGGGGCACGGTGCTCGACCCCCAGGTGGTCGCCCAGCTGTTCGCCCGCCGCCGCCGTGACGACCCGGTGCAGGCGCTGTCGCCGCGGGAGCGGGAGGTCCTCGGGCTGATCGCCGAGGGGCACAGCAACACCGCGATCGCCCGGCAGCTGGTGGTCACGCCCGGCGCGGTCGAGAAGCACACCCAGCACATCTTCGCCAAGCTCGGCCTGGCCCCCGACGAGGACCAGCACCGCCGCGTGCTGGCCACGCTGGCGTACCTGCGCAGCTGAGCGGCGCGCGGTTGCCGCCGGCAACCGGCCGGACGACGGTGGGCCCATGCGCCGACCGACGGTCGTCCTCTGGCTCGTCCCGCTGCTGCTCGCCGGCTGCGCGGGGAACGGGCAGGAGGACGACGCAGCCCCGGGGACCTCGTCGTCCGCCCCGTCCTCGTCCGCGTCGCCGTCGCCCTCCCCGTCCGGCGGCTGCCCGGCGACGGACGACCCGGCTCCCACCGACGTCTCCACCGCGCCGACCGTGGACGTCGACGGGGACGGCGCGCCGGACACCGCCTGGATCGCCGACGGGTCGACCGGCGAGGGCGGCGTCCCGTTCGGGGTGACCACCGCCTCCGGGGCAACGGCCGGCGCGTTGTTCGCCTCGGTGAGCCCGGCCGAGCGGTCGGTGCTGTTCGCCGACGTGACCGGGGACGGCGAGGTGGTCGCGCTGGCCAGCGACGGCCGGCAGGTGCTGCTCTACACCGTCGCCGACTGCGCCCTCACCGCGGTGCGCGACGAGCAGGGCCGGCCCTTCGCCTTCGACCTGGGATCCGCCGGCTCCGGCACCGGGGTGGCGTGCGAGGACGCTGACGACGACGGCACCCGCGACCTGCTGGGCCTGCTGCTGCAGCCGCCCACCGACGCGACCAGCGAGGCGGTGGTCCAGCAGACCGTCGTCGAGCTGGACGGCGGTGTCGCCCGCCCCGGCGCGGCGTTCGCGGCGCCGGCCGGTGACGAGGTGCGGCAGCAGATGGCCCGGTCGGTGACCTGCGGGGACCTGGACCTGGAGGCCGACGGGGTCTCCGCGGGCTGACCGCTCCCCACCCCGCTGCCGGCCCGTCGGGACCTGTTCCCGCCACGCTCGTGCTCTGAGTGCGCAGCGCACCCAGAGCACGAGCGTCGGCAGGTGACGTCGCCGTTGCCGGTCGGACCGGCCGCCCGCGGGCGGACCGCTCAGCGGTTGGCCGCGAGCGCCTCGGCGAGCAGGTCCAGCACCTCGTCGTCCACGTCGTCCAGCGTGGTCAGCGGAACCCGCACCGAGCAGTCCCCGTTGCCGATGCTGCGGGCGGCGAGCAGCCGGCCACCCGGCTCGCGGCCGGGCAGCCGCAGCCCCAGGTCGAGCCGGGTCCGGGTCGAGGCCTGCAGGACGGCGAAGGTGCGCCGCGGGCCGACCAGCGAGACGTAGCCCTTGCGCGCCTGCAGGTGCACGTCCGGCAGGCCCAGCGCGGCCGCCGCCACCGCCTCGTAGACCGGGCGCAGCTGGGGTCGGTCGGCGTACTGCCCGTCGACCAGCTGGTCCGCGGTGGCGGTCAGGAAGTCCGGGTACCCGAAGCGCTCCATCACCAGCAGCATCTGCCCGTAGCCGGTGATGCCCCGCTCGGCCAGCCAGGCGCGCACCTCCGGCTCGGTGCCCAGGCCCGTCTCCCGCACCCGCGCCGACCAGGCCGCGACGCCGTCGCCGGTACCGGCGACCAGCCGCTCCTCGATCGCCGTGAGCATCTCCGCCCAGCTGCGCGTGGTCATCCCGTCATGATCGCAACTCGATGGCGGACCGTCGGCCCCACCCGGTAGACATCCCCCGTGTCCGAGCTCGAGCACCAGCTGCGCCCGATCACCGCCGACGAGTGGCCGCGGTTCATCCGGGCGATGAGCACGACCTTCGGGCAGGAGGCGCGGGGCCCGTACGTCGACGAGCCCTCGCCGGTCGCGGAGCTCGACCGGTCGCTGGGTCTGTTCGACGCCGACCGGGTCGCCGCCACGGCGGGCATCTACAGCCTGGAGATGGCGGTGCCCGGCGCCGTGGTGCCCACCGCCGGCATCACCTGGATCACCGTGTCCCCCACCCACCGGCGCCGCGGCGTGCTGACCGCGATCATGCGGCGGCAGCTGGACGAGGTCCGCGCGGCGGGCCGCGAGCCGGTCGCCGCGCTGTGGGCGGCCGAGTCGTCGATCTACGGCCGGTTCGGCTACGCACCCGCGTCCTGGCGCGGCAGCTGGTCCGGCACGACGGACCGGCTGCGGCTGCGCCCGGACGTCGACTGCGGCACCGGCACGGTACGGCTGGTCGAGGTGGCGGAGTTCCGGCCGGCCGCCGTCGCGCTGTACGAGCAGGTGCGCCGCTGGGTCCCCGGCAACCTCGCCCGGGACGAGCGGTGGTGGGACCGGGTGCTCCGCGACGACCCCGAGCAGCACGGTGGCGGCACCCCCCGCCAGCTCGTGCTGCACCGCGAGGCCGACGGGGCGGTCACCGGCTACGCCACCTACCGGCTCAAGGCCTCCTGGTCGGAGACCGCCGAGCCGACGGGCACGCTGACCGTCGGGGAGGTGCGGTCCACCACGCCGGCCGCCTACGCCGCGCTGTGGCGCTTCCTGCTCTCCCACGACCTGGTGCGCACGGTGCAGGCGCCGATGGCCTCGGCCGACGACCCGCTGCGGCACCTGCTGGCCGACCCGCGCGCGTGGCACGCGCGGCCGGTCGACGCGCTGTGGGTGCGTCTGGTCGACGTCGGGGCCGCGCTCTCCGCGCGCCGCTACCCCGCGCCGCTGGACCTCGTGCTCGAGGTGCGCGATCGGTTCTGTGACTGGAACGACGGGCGCTGGCACCTGTGGGGCCACCCGGCCGGGGCATTCTGCGACCGCACCGATCGCGACCCGGACCTGGTCCTGGACGTCGAGGCGCTCAGCGCCGCCTTCCTCGGCGGGGTCTCGCTGGCCACGCTGCAGGCGGCCGGGCGGGTCACCGAGGTCAGCCCGGGGGCCGTCGTCCAGGCCTCCACCGGGTTCCGCTGGCCGGTGACCCCGTGGTGCCCCGACGAGTTCTAGAAGGTGGAAGGACCTCCCTGCCCCCCACCGCTCGCGAGCTCGCGTCGGGCCCCTGCAGGGAGGCCGTCTCCCCCCGCCACTCGCGGGCTCGCGGCGGGACCCTGCGGCTGGGCCGCTCCAGCACGTCACGGAGGTTGGTGGCCGTCCCAGTCGTCGAGGGGGCGCAGTGCCAGCGCCAGGAGGTGACCCGGTCCCGACCGGGCAGGTCGCCCCGGCCGGTCGCCCAGCGCAGCGCGGTCCACGGGTCGGGGTCGGCCGGGGGCCACGGGAACAAGCCGCGAGCCTGGGCCCGGTGACGTCGGCCGGCGGCGCCCACCCGGTCAGTCCCAGCGCGTCGGCCACGTCGGCGGCGTGCAGCAGCAGCTCCGCGCAGCCCATCGCCGCGAACCCGGGCGCGTCGGCCAGGCCCCACTCGTGCACGCCCCGGTCGGCCGGTCCGGACCTGTCGACCACCCGGGCCAGCACCTCGGCGGCGGCCGCGAGCTGGCGGCGCAGCTCACCCCGGTCCGCCCCCGGACGGTGGGACAGCTCGAACCCGGAGGTCTCGACCGGCCCGACGACCAGGTCCTGCGCGTACCAGTCGAAGGACCCCGTTCCCCTCAGCCCTCGCAGGCTCGGGCCGAGCCTCCGGACGGGGCCAGGCCCGTCGCCGGCAACGCCGTCGTCCCGTCCGGGTCGCGGGCCAGCACACCGGAGGCGGCCCGCAGCGCGGCGCGGACCTCGGCCCCGCCGACGGTCACGGCGTGCGGGTCGGCAGGCCCCCGGCGGGGCGGTGCCGGTCCCGCTCGTAGTCGGCCATCAGCGCGATCCGCCGCGCGTGCCGCTCCTCGCCGCTGAACGGCTCCCGCAGGAAGGTCAGCACCAGCTCGGTGGCCTCCTCGACGGAGTGCTGCCGGCCGCCCACCGAGACGACGTTCGCGTCGTTGTGCTGGCGGGCCAGCTTCGCGGTGGACTGGTTCCACACCAGCGCCGCGCGGATCCCGGGCACCTTGTTGGCCGCGATCTGCTCGCCGTTGCCCGAGCCGCCGATCACCACGCCGAGCGAGCCGGGCTCGGTGACCACCCGCTCCCCGACCGCGAAGCAGAACGGCGGGTAGTCGTCCTCCGCGTCGTACTCGTGGGCACCGCAGTCCACCGGCTCGAAGCCCTCGTCGGCGAGCACCCGGAGCAGGTGGGACTTCAGTTCCAGGCCGGCGTGGTCGGTCCCGAGGAAGACGCGCATGCCCCGATCCTCGCAGGCCGCCTGGCAGGCTGCCCCCGTGGCAGTGCTCGGCGTGGACGGGTGGCGGGGTGCGTGGGTCGGCGCCCGGCTGGACGGCCGCCGCGTCACCCTGCTCGTCCTGCCGGACGCGACCGCGGTGCTCGCCGAGGCCGACGTCGAGCTGGTCGCGATCGACATGCCGATCGGCCTGTCGGACGACGGCGCCCGCGAGTGCGACGTGCTCGCCCGCCGCCGGCTCGCGCGGGCCGGCAGCTCGGTCTTCCCCGCGCCGGTGCGCCCGGTGCTGCAGGCCGGCAGCTACGCCGAGGCCTGCGCGGTCTCCCGCGCCGCCTCGGGCAGGGCGCTGTCGGTGCAGGCCTGGAACCTCGTGCCGGCGGTCCGCTCGCTGGACGCCGCCCTGGGCGTCCCGCCGGACGACCGGGTCGTCGAGGTGCACCCGGAGCTCGCCTTCCGCGCGCTCGACCCGCGGGTGGTCGCCCCGAAGGCGACGGCCCGGGGCCTGGCCCAGCGGATCCGGGCCCTGGAGCCGGTGATGGACGTCCTGGACGCGCTGGCCGACGCCCCGGCGCGGGTGCCGGCCGCCGACGCGCTGGACGCCTGCGCCGCCGCGTGGTCCGCGCGGCGGCTCGCCGGGGGGCGGGCTGAGTGCCTCGGGAACGGGTCCACCGACCGCCTGGGCCGACCGATGCGGATCTGCTGGTGAGCGGCGCGCAGGCCGCCGGATGGCGGGAGGTGGGGGACGGCGTCTTCGTCCGGCGGCACGCGGCGCTGGACCTCAACTGCGGCCTGGTCGTCGGGGACGGCGGCTGCCTCGTCGTCGACACCCGGTCGCACCTCGGCGAGGGGCGGGCGCTGGCCGAGGCGGTCCGGTCGGTGACCCCGCACCCGTGGACCGTCGTCAACACCCACGCCCACCACGACCACTGCTTCGGCAACGCGTCCTTCCGGCCGGCCCCGATCTGGGGTTCGCGCGCCTGCGCGGACGAGCTGGCGGCCACCGGCGAGATGCAGCGCGCCGCCGTCGTCGCGAGCCTGCTGGCGGACGGCGACCCGGCGGCGGAACTGGTCGCGACCGCGCCGATCGACCCGCCCGACCGGCTGGTGGACGACGTCGCCGTCCTCGACGTCGGCGGGCGTGCGGTGACCCTGCGCCACCTCGGCCGGGGGCACACCGGCGGTGACCTGGTCGTCGCCGTCGACGACGTGCTGTTCGCCGGGGACCTGGTCGAGGAGGGGGCGCCGCCGGCGATGGACGACGCCTTCCCGCTGGAGTGGGCCGCGACGCTGACCGCGCTGCTGGCGCACGTGCGGGGGCCGGTGGTGCCCGGGCACGGCGCCGTCGTCGACGCCGGCTACGTGGCGACCCAGCGGGACGAGCTCGCCGGCCTGGCCCGCTGGCTCACCGAGCCGGGGTCGCCGCCGGTCTTCGACGACGTCACCCGGGCCACCGCCCGTGCCCGCCTGCCGTCGCAGCGCTGAGTCCGGCGGCGTCCAGCGGTCTACCTCCTGACAGGGACGACCAGACCACCGGGAGCAGGGCATGGGCCTCATCCACATCGAGCTGTTCGCGACCCTCGACCTCGTCGGGCAGGCACCCGGCGGCCCCGAGGAGGACCCGGAGGGGTTCCCGTTCGGCGGCTGGCAGGCGCCCCTGCTCGACGAGGCCGCCGGAGCGCAGGTGGGTGCCGCGTACGAGGGCACCGACGCCCTCCTGCTCGGCCGGCGGACCTACGACATCTTCGCCGCCCACTGGCCGCACCAGGAGGGCGGTGAGGACGACGACATCGCCAGGCTGTTCAACAGCGTCCCGAAGTACGTGGCCTCCCGCGGCCGGCCCGACCTCTCGTGGGCCGGGTCCACGCAGCTGGGCCCGGACCTGCCCGCCGCGGTGCACGAGGTCCGGGACCGGCACGAGCACGTGAAGGTCGTCGGGAGCCTGGACCTGGTGCAGACCCTCCTGCGGGAGAAGCTGTTCGACCGGCTCGACCTGTGGGTCCACCCGATCGTGCTCGGCGTCGGGAAGAAGGTGTTCGACGGGGGCGCGGTGCCCACGAACGTGACGCTCCTCGAACCGCCCGTGGCGAGTCCGACGGGCACCGTGTACCTGCGCTACGGGCTCGCGGAGGGCACCCCGGGCACGGGCGACATGAGCGCTCCCGATCGCGGGGTCCGGCCCGACTGAGCCGGCGCCCCGGGCTCAGGCCAGGCGGCGGACCAGCGGGAGCGGCAGCACCCGCAGCAGCGCGGCGACGGGGCGCCACGGCCACTCCGGCACGTAGGCCCGCACCGGCTCGCGCTCGATCGCCGAGGTCAGCGCGGTGACGCCGGTCCGCAGGTCGACGGTGAACGGGCCGCGGCGGCCGACGTTGATGTCGGTCGCGATGAACCCCGGGTGGACCGTGGTCACCCGGATCCCGCGGGTGCGCCGGTCGCCCAGCAGGTCGGCCCGGATGCCCTCGGCGAGGACGGCGTCGGCGGCCTTGGAGGTGGCGTAGGCGGTGCGGGTGCCACCCATCCCCCGCACCCCGGCGACCGACGAGACGACCACCAGGTGGCCCGCGCCCCGGGCGCGGAACAGCGCCACGGCGGCCTCGCAGCAGGCGTGGGTGCCCAGCACGTTGGTGACCAGCACCTGCCGGTTCGGCCCGGGGTGCCCGCTGCCGACCGGCGTGCCCTTGCCGAGCCCGGCGTTGGCGATGAACCGGTCGATGCCGCCGAGCTCCGCGGCGAGCGCGGGGACGACGGTGGCGACGGCGTCCGGGTCGTCGACGTCCAGCTGCCCGACGACCACCCGGATGCCGGGGTGCCGCCCGACCAGCTCGGCGCGCAGCTCCTCCAGGCGGTCCAGCCGCCGGGCGACCAGCGCCAGGTCACGGCCGCGGGCCGCGAACTCGCAGGCCATGCCCCGGCCGAGGCCGGCGCTGGCACCGGTGATGAAGATCCGCTGACGGACGGGGTGCGGCACCGGGTCATCGTGCCGCAAGCCCGACCCCAAGGGCGGCCATGTTGGCCAACATGGCCGAGCGTCCCCGCCGGCGGTGGGCGAGACCGGCCATGTTGGCCAACATGGCCGGAGCGTCAGCGGGGGTTGGTGAGCTCCAGGGTGTCCGCGGGCACCGAGGACATGTCCGGGCCGGCGGTGCGGGTGCGCTTGAGCTCCCAGAAGTCCGGCAGGTTGGCCAGCAGGACGGCGCCGTCGAAGGCCCGCCCGGCGTCCTCGCCCGTCGGGACCTTGCTGATCACCGGGCCGAAGAAGGCCACGCCGTCGATGTGCATGACCGGCGTCCCGACGTCCTCGCCGACCGGGTCCATGCCCGCGGCGTGGCTGTCCTCCAGGGCCTCGTCGAAGTCGGTGGAGCCGGCGGCGTCGGCGAGGCGGACAGGCAGGCCCACGCGCTCGAGGGCGGGGACGATGACGTCCTCGATGTCGATCCCCTCGTGGTGCCGCAGCGTGCCCATCGCGGTGTAGAGGTCGCCGAGCACGCGGTCGCCGAACTCCTGCGCCGCGGCGATGGCCACCCGGACCGGGCCGATGGCCTTGGCCATCATCTCCTGGTAGTCCTCGGACAGGTCACGCCCGCGGTTCAGCACCGCCAGGGACATGACGTGCCAGTGCAGGTCGATGTCGCGGACCTTCGCCGCCTCGAGGACCCAGCGGCTGGTCAGCCACGCCCACGGGCACAGCGGGTCGAACCAGAAGTCGACGCGGGCCTTGACGGGCGCGCTCTGCACTGCCTCGGTCATGAACGGGTGCTCCTCGGTCGTTTCGGTGCGCCGTGGCGTCGGCACTCAGTGAGAGCAAGTTGCGCTCTGCCTCACTCATTCCCCACTGTTCTCGAGGGCACACCGGGCGTAGCCTGTTGGACCCGCATGGGAAGCTGCCCGGCGTGGCAGTTCCCAACCTGACTCGTGACGACGCCGCGGCCCGCGCCGCGCTGCTGGCCGTCCACAGCTACGACCTCTCCCTCGACGTGACCGACGGCCACGGCCGTCCCGGCGAGGAGACCTTCCGCTCGGTCACCACCATCCGGTTCGACGCCCGGGACCCCCGGGCCGGCACCTTCGTCGACCTCGTCGCCGAGCGCGTCCACTCCGCCACGCTCAACGGCGTCGAGCTCGACGTGAGCACCTACACCGAGGAGGGTGGCCTGCCGCTGCCCGGCCTGGCCGCGACCAACGAGCTCGTCGTCGACGCCGACTGCCGCTACTCCCGCACCGGCGAGGGCCTGCACCGCTTCGTCGACCCCGAGGACGGGCAGGTCTACCTCTACACGCACTTCGAACCGGCCGAGGCGAAGCGGATGTTCACCTGCTTCGACCAGCCCGACCTCAAGGCGACCTTCACGGTGCACGTGACCGCGCCGTTCGACTGGCAGGTCGTCAGCAACACCGGGGACCGCACGATCGAGGCCGGCGAGGCCGGCTCCCAGCTGGTGCACTTCACCCCGACCAAGCGGATCTCCACCTACCTGGTCGCCCTCGTCGCCGGCCCGTACGCCCGGGTCACCGACCTGCACGACGGCATCCCGCTGGGCATCTACTGCCGCGCCTCGCTGGCCCGGCACCTCGACCCGGAGGCGATCTTCGCCGTCACCAAGGCCGGGTTCGACTTCTACCACCGGGTCTTCGACTACCCGTACCCGTTCGACAAGTACGACCAGCTGTTCGTCCCCGAGTTCAACGCCGGGGCGATGGAGAACGCCGGCGCGGTGACGTTCCTGGAGGACTACGTCTTCCGGTCCAAGACCAGCCGGGCGCGCTACGAGCGCCGGGCCGAGACGATCCTGCACGAGCTGGCCCACATGTGGTTCGGCGACCTGGTGACCATGCGCTGGTGGGACGACCTGTGGCTGAACGAGTCGTTCGCCACCTACATCTCGACCCTCTGCCAGGCCGAGGCCACCGAGTACCGGACCGCCTGGACGACGTTCGCCAACACCGAGAAGGCCTGGGCGTACGCGCAGGACCAGCTGCCCACCACCCACCCGATCGCCGCGGACATGGTCGACGTGGCCGCCGTCGAGGTGAACTTCGACGGCATCACCTACGCCAAGGGCGCCTCGGTGCTCAAGCAGCTGGTCGCCTACGTGGGCCGCGACGAGTTCCTGGCCGGCGTGCGGCGGTACTTCCGCAAGCACGAGTACGGCAACACCACGCTCGCCGACCTGCTCGGCCCGCTGTCGGAGGCCACCGGCCGGGACCTCACCGCGTGGGCGGAGCAGTGGCTGCAGACCAGCCAGGTCAACACGCTGCGCCCGGCGTACGAGCTGGACGACGCCGGCCGCTACCTCTCCTTCGCCATCGAGCAGAGCGCCGTGCCCGCCCACCCGGTGCTGCGCCGGCACCGGCTCGCGGTGGGGCTGTACAGCTCCGGGCCGGACGGGCTCACCCGCACCCACCGGGTGGAGCTGGACGTCGACGGCGCGCGCACGGAGGTCGCCGAGCTGGTCGGTCACCCGGCCGCTGACCTGGTGCTGGTCAACGACGACGACCTGACCTACGCCAAGCTCCGGCTCGACGACCGGTCCCTGGCCACGCTGGGCAGCGCCATCGGCACGATGCGCGACTCGCTGCCGCGCGCGCTGTGCTGGTCGGCGGCCTGGGACATGACCCGCGACGGCGAGGCGCGCGCCCGCGACTGGGTGCAGCTGGTGCTCGCCGGGGTGGACGCGGAGAGCGAGATCAGCGTCGTCCAGTCACTGCTGGCCCGGGTGCAGACCTCGCTGTCCTCCTACGTCGACCCGGCGTGGTCCCCGACCGGCTGGTCGATGCTGGCCGGTAAGGCGCTGGCCGCGCTGCGCTCCGCGGAGCCGGGCAGCGACATGCAACTGCAGTGGTCCCGCACGCTGGCGGCGGCGGCCCGCACCGGCGAGCACGTGGCCGCGCTCCGGGGGCTGCTCGACGGCTCCCTGGTCGTGCAGGGGCTGGCGGTGGACGCGGACGCCCGCTGGGCCTTCCTGCACGGGCTGGTCGCGGTCGGTGCGGCCGGCGACGCGGAGATCGACGCCGAGGCCGAGCGGGACGCCACCGCCACCGGGGCCCGCCGGGCGGCCACCGCGCGGGCGCTGCGCCCCACCGCCGAGTCGAAGGCGGAGACCTGGGAGCGGGCGTTCACCGACGAGTCGATCCCCAACGCGGTGCACGAGGCGATGGTCGCCGGCTTCTGGCACCCCGCTCAGCAGGAGGTCACCGCCCCCTACGTGCCGCGGTACTTCACGGAGATCCGCGGCATCTGGGAGCGCCGTCCCGGCGAGGTCGCCAAGAACACCGTCGAGTACCTGTTCCCGAAGGTCGTCGAGCAGGAGACGCTGCAGGCGGCCGACGCCTGGCTGGCCGGCGAGCGGGACGCCCCTGCGCCGCTGCGCCGGCTGGTCAGCGAGGGCCGGGACGGCGTGGCCCGCGCGCTCTGGGCCCGCAAGCGGGACGCCGCCGGCGCCTGAAGGTGGTGCTGGAACGGCCCCTCCGCAGGGGCCCGCGCCGAGCCTGGTGACGTGCTGGAGCGGCCCCGTCCAGGGCACCGCCCCGAGCTTGCGAGGGGTGGGGAGGACGGGGTCCTTCTCCGGAGGGGTCCTTCCTCAGTGGGCGCGGCGGCGCGAGGGGTGGCCGGCGGAGTCCGACAGCTGGCGCAGGCCGTTGACGATGGCGCCGGTGAGGTCGCCGGCGCCGAGCCGGCCGGTCATGGTCAGGACGGCGAGCGCGCAGGCCCGGTCGGGCAGCCGGCGGGCCGCCGCCGTCCCGGTGACGATCTCCAGCACCCGCTGCCCCGGCGACAGCGCCAGCAGCACGGTGTTCGACGGGTCGCCGCCGGACCGCGAGTGCAGGTCCTCGGCGGTGGCGCGGGTGTCCCGGCCCAGGTCGCCGAGGTACAGCGTGAAGCGGAGCCCGGTCTCCTTCGAGGACAGGGTGAGGGCCTCGTCGATCCGGGCGAGGTCGCGGTAGCTGAACGGGCCGGACCCCGGCTCGGTCACCGCGGTGTTCCGGGTGTCCTTGGTGGCGCTGGGCCCGTGCTCGAGCTGCTGGGTCATCAGCGGGTGCCTCCGGTCGGCGTCGAACGGGTCGGTGCGGCGGGAACGGGCACGTGGCTCACCAGGTGCCGCGGGCGCCACCGGCAGCGGTGCGCCGGTGCGCATCGGTCGCGTGCGGGTGCTCGCCGATCGCCAGGGCCGCGGCGGTGGCCCCCAGGCTGGGGGCGTGGGAGTCGCCGTGGGAGTCGCCGTGGTCGTCCCCGTGCCCACCGGGGACGCCCGGGACGCCGGGGTGCGGCTCGTACCAGACCGTCTCGTGCTCCCAGGGCTGACCAGGGCGGTAACGGGTCCTGTCCTTCCCGCGGCCGGGCAGCAGGGTGGCCGCAGCGAGCAGCAGGAAGACCGCCAGCGGGATGACGCCGTAGATGAGCACGGTCTCGTACCAGGGCATGCCCGGGAATCTACCGGGACCGGCGACCGGCGGCCCGGCCAGCCGGGGTCACCACAGCGCCGGGTGCCGGTGCGCCCAGGGCCGCGCCTCCTCCAGTTGCGCGGACAGCGAGATCAGGGTCGCCTCGTCGGCCGGGCGGCTCACCAGCATGGTGCCGATCGGCAGCCCGGACGCCGTCCACCACAGCGGGACGCTGACCGCCGGCTGACCGGTGACGTTGTAGACGGCGGGGAACGCCGCGTAGCGCTTCTGCTGCTCGAAGTCCTCGGCGCCGTCGGCGCTGAACCAGCCCACCGGGCGCGGCGGCAGCGTGCACAGCGGCGCGAGCAGCACGTCGTAGCCGCTGGTGGCCTGCACGAACCGGCGGGCGAAGGCGCGCAGGGTGAACATCGCCTCCATCGCGTCCTTCGCGCGCAGCGCCAGGCCGCGGTCGCGCAGGAACCGGGTGAGCGGCCGCAGCCGGGACACCTGGTCGGCGGGGACCGGCAGCGTGGTCGCCGACAGCGCCCACGCCGTCTCGAAGGCGGGGAACACCCCCTCGGTCATCGGCGGGGTGGGCAGGTCCTCCACGTCGTGCCCGAGTGCGGCCAGCAGCGCCGAGGCGTCCTCGAACGCCGCGCGCACCTCGGGGTCGAGCTCGGCGCCGGGCATGCCCGACTCCAGGTACCGGCCGATCCGCAGCCGCCCGGGCGGCCGGTCGGCGTACCCGAGGAAGGTCTCCCCCGCCGGGGGCGGCGGCGCCCAGTACGGGTCGCCGGGCACCGGACCGGCCATCGCGTCGAGCATCGCGGCGGCGTCCCGGACCGTCCGCGCCAGCGGACCCTGGACGCCGAGCCCGGTGACCTCGCTGCCCAGCGGGCCGTTGCTGACCCGCCCCCGGCTGGTCTTGATGCCGAACAGGCCGTTGACGCCGGCCGGGATGCGGATCGAGCCGCCGCCGTCCGAGCCCTGCGCGAACGGCACCAGCCCGGCCGCGACGGCCACCGCCGCGCCGCCGCTGGAGCCGCCGGCCAGCAGCGACGGGTCCCACGGGCAGCGGGCCGGGCCGACGAGGTCGTTGTCGGTGTAGCAGGGGAAGCCGAACTCGGGGGTGTTCGTCTTGCCCAGGCTGATCGTCCCGGCCGCGGCGAGCTTGGTGACGACGACGTCGTCCACCTGCGGCACGAACTGCGACAGGACGGCGGACCCGAAGGTGGTGCGCACGCCGGCGGTGTTGTTCAGGTCCTTGATCGCCGTCGGGACGCCGAACAGGGCGGGCAGCTCACCGCCGGACAGGACCGCCCGGTCGGCCGCCGCCGCGGCGGCCCGCGCCCGCTCGGGGGTCACGGTGAGGAACGCGCCCAGCTCGGCGTCCAGCGCCTCGATCCGGGCCAGGGAGTGCTCCACGAGCTCGGTGGGGCTGACCTCCCGCGCCCGGACGGCGGCCGCCTGCTCCAGGGCGGTGAGGTCGTGCAGGTGCGTGCCGGGACGAGAGGTCACCGCCGGACGCTAGCGCCGCCCCGGCAGGATCGCGGTGTGGACCTCACCCGAGCCGCGTCCGCGGCCGCCGACGACGCCGACCCGCTGGCCGCGTTCCGCGCCCGTTTCACCGGCGCCGACGACGACCGTCCCGACCGGCTGCTCTACCTGGACGGCAACTCGCTGGGCCGGTTGCCGGTGGACACCCCCGCCGCGATCACCCGGGTGGTGGAGCAGGAGTGGGGCCGGGGGCTCGTCGGCTCCTGGGACACCTGGGTGGAGCAGTCCCGCCGGATCGGCGACCTGCTGGCCGACGGCGTCCTCGGGGCGCGGCCCGGCGAGGTGCTGGTCGGCGACAGCACCTCCGTGGACCTCTACAAGCTGGTGGTCGCGGCCGCGGACGCCCGGCCGGGACGCGACGTCCTGGTGTGCTGCGCCGACGACTTCCCGACCGACCGGTACGTCACCGCCGGGGTCGCCGCCGCTCGCGGCATGACGGTCCGCGAGGTGGCGGCGCACATCGACGCCGGGCTGGACCTGGACGTGCTGGCCGGGGCGCTGGACGAGCGGGTCGCGGTCGTCGTCCTCTCCCAGGTGGCCTACCGCTCCGGCGCGCTGGTCGACATCGCGGCGGTGACCCGGCTGGCCCGCAACGCCGGTGCGCTGGTGGTCTGGGACCTCAGCCACGGTGCCGGCGCCGTTCCCGCCGACCTCACCGCGGCCGGGGCCGACCTCGCCGTCGGCTGCACGTACAAGTACCTCAACGGCGGGCCCGGGGCGCCGGCGTTCCTCTACGTCCGCCGGGAGCTGCAGCCGCAGCTGCGGCAGCCGATCTGGGGCTGGTTCGGGCAGCGCGACCAGTTCGCCATGGGCGCGGCCTACGACCCGGCCGAGGGGGTGGACCGGTTCGCGGTCGGCACTCCTCCGGTGCTCGCCATGGCGGCGGTGGAGGTCGGCGCGCGGCTCACCGCGGAGGCGGGGGTCGAGCGGCTGGCGGAGAAGGGCCGGCGGCTGACCGACCTGGTGGTCGGCCTGGCCGACGCCTGGCCGGCGGGCCACGGCGTGACGGTCGCGAGCCCGCGGGACGCCGGCCGCCGCGGCTCGCACGTGAGCCTGGGGCACCCGGGGGCGTGGCAGCTCACCCAGGCCCTCATCGACCGCGGCGTGGTGCCGGACTTCCGCACGCCCGACCGGCTGCGGTTGGGGCCCGCGCCGCTCTACACCCGGTTCGTCGACGTCTGGGACGCGATGGACCGGCTGCGCGCGCTCCTCGAGGACGGCAGCTGGCAGCAGTACCCGACCGAGCGAAGCCGCGTCACCTGATCGCCATTCCAGCTGGAATGGCGATCAGGTCACGGGGGGTCGGGGACGCCGATCGGGTTGCCGGCCGGCCAGTCGCCGGCGGTCACCACCGCCCGGCGTACCGGGACCAGCAACTCGGCCAGCCGCGCGCAGCCGGTGTCGCCGAGGACCCGCCAGGGACGCAGCGCGAGCCGGTCGGTGTCGGCCTCGGCGGCGGCCCGGACGGCGAGCGCCTCCGCGGTCAGTTCCCCGTCGGCCAGGAGCCCGCGCTCGGCGAGCGACTCGGCGGCCACGGCCCAGTCCTCCGGCGTCCAGCCCCGCGCCCGCTGCAGCCACTCGGCCGAGGTCGTGCCGGCCACGGCAGCGAGGACGAGCGCCGGTAGTCCGAGCAACTCCCGCTGCAGCAGCGCGGCCAGGTGCCCGTCGCCGCGGTGCTCGCGCAGCGTGGTGAGCGCCTGCCAGAGCACCAGGTGCGGCTCGCCGGGCCAGCCGACCGCGGTGTTCGCCGCGGCCAGCGGTCGTCCCAGGACGTCGACGGCCTCCGCGGCCCTCCGGGCCAGGGCCGCCGCCTCCCGGGCGTCGCTGGACCCCGCCCACCCCGGCAGCACCCGCTGCACCGCGGCGTCCACCCCGGCGAGCCGAGCGGCCAGGGCGCCGGCCGGTGTCACCGCCGTCCACACCTCCGGCACACGCCGCGCCACGAATCCCGGCGCGAAGGAGCCGAACGTCGCCGTGACCACCGCGGCGCCCACCGGACCGAGCGGCGCGGCGCGGCCGGCGAAGTAGCCGGCCCAGAAGCCGGGCAGCCCCACTGCCGCGAAGGCCTCCCGGGCCTCGGCCGCGAAGTAGGTCAGCGCATGGAAGGGCTCGCCCAGCGCCCACAGGCGGCGGGCGGTCGCGGGTGAGCTCACCCGCTCAGGCGCTCACGGAGTCGGGCACGCCCAGCCACTCGCGCCAGCGGGGGTCGACGGTCCGGTGGCCCAGCAGCCGCCACGCGGCGCCGCTGGGCGCCCGTGGAGGGTGCGGCAGCGACCACCCCATCTCGGCCAGGGACCGGTCCGCCTTCTGGTGGTTGCAGCGGCGGCAGGCGGCCACGACGTTGTCCCACGTGTGGGTGCCGCCCCGGCTGCGCGGCACGACGTGGTCGATGCTGGTGGCCGAGGCCCCGCAGTAGACGCAGGTCTGCCCGTCGCGGGTGAAGACCGCGCGCCGGGACAGCGGCACCTGCACCGGGTACGGCACCCGGACGTAGCGGGTCAGCCGGACCACGACCGGCACGGCCAGTGCCAGCCGCTCGGCGTGGACGTAGTCCTCGGTGACGTCGACCGCCTCGGCCTTCGCGCCGAGCACGAGCACGATCGCGCGGCGGCTGGAGACCACGCACAACGGCTCGTAGGTGGCGTTCAGGAGCAGGGTGGCGGCGGTGGTCACCGGCGGCGGGGCAGGCGCGCACGGACCTGGGGACGGGTCGGCGTGCGTGCCCGGACGGCCGGGCACGGACGGGGACCCGAGGACGGTGATCGACACGGGACACCTCCGAGCGCCCGGCACGCCGACGGCTTCGACGTCTCCCGGGCCCCTTCATCGTGCACCGTACCGGTGTGGTATCGCAGGGACCCGGGGAGGCGGCCCGGCGAGCGGCGCTACGGTCGGCACGTGCGCTACCCCGACGCCCCCCGTCTGGACCTCGTCGAGCAGCTCTCCGGCCTCCGGGTCGCCGATCCGTACCGCTGGCTGGAGGACGCCGAGGACCCGCGCACCCAGGCGTGGGCCGCCGCCCAGGACGAGCTGGCCGCCGGGCTGCTCGCCGGGCTGCCCGGCCGCCCCGCGTTCGCCGCGCGGCTGGATCAGCTGGTCCGCTCCGGCGCGGTCGGCGTCCCGGTCTGGCGCGCCGGGCGGGCGTTCTCGACCCGCCGCGACCCCGGGCAGGAGCACGCCGTCCTGCGGGTGACCGAGCCCGACGGCAGCGTCCGGGTGCTCGTCGACCCGATGGCGCTCGACCCGGCCGGCACCACCACGCTCGACGCGTGGTCACCGTCGTGGGAGGGGGACCGGCTGGCCTACCAGCTCTCGGTCGGCGGGGACGAGGAGTCTCAGCTGTACGTGCTGGACGTCGCCACCGGCGAGGTGCTCGAGGGGCCGATCGACCGGTGCCGCTACTCCCCGGTCGCCTGGCTGCCCGGCGGTGAGGAGCTGTTCCACGTCCGCCGGCTCGCGCCAGACCTCGTGCCCGCCGGCGAGGAGCAGTTCCACCGCCGGGTGTGGCGCCACCGGGTCGGCACCGACCCGGACACCGACGTGCTGGTGCACGGCGAGGGCGCCGACCCGGCCACCTACTTCGGCGCGCGCACCAGCGCCGACGGCCGCTGGCTGGTGGTCTCGGCGTCGGTGGGCACCGCGCCGCGCGACGACGTGTGGCTGGCCGACCTGGCCGGGGACGGCGTGCTCCGCGAGCTCCAGGTCGGCGTCGACGCGCAGCTGTCGGCCTGGGTCGCCCGGGACGGACGGCTGTGGCTGCACACCGACCGGGACGCGCCGCGCGGGCGGCTGGCGGTCACCGACCCGGCCGACCCGGCGACGTGGGTGCCGGCGGCCTGGCGGGACGTCGTCCCGCAGCAGGCCGACGGCGTGCTGTCCGACGTCGCGCTGGTCGACGGCCCGGACGGCGGCCTCGGCGTGCTCGCCGTGCACGCGGTGGACGCCACCGACCGGCTCTCGCTGTGGGCTGGCGACGGGAGCGGCCGGCTGGCCGAGGTGACCGCGTTGCGCCCGGGCAGCGTCTCCGCGGTCAGCGCACCGCCGGAGGGCGGCACCTCGGCGTGGGTCGGCTTCACCGACCACGCGACCCCGCCCTCGGTGCTGCGGTGGGACGCCGCCGACCCGGCGGCGCTCGCCTCCTACGAGCAGGCCCCGGTGGCCGGGGAGGTGCCGGACGTGCGGGTGGTGGAGACGCACGCCACCTCTCCGGACGGGACGCCGGTCCACCTCTTCGTGCTGTCCTCGGCCGGCACCCCCGACACCCCGCGCCCGACCGTGCTCTACGGCTACGGCGGGTTCAACGTCCCCCTCACCCCGGCCTACTCGGCGCAGGCGCTGGCCTGGGTGGCGGCCGGCGGCGTGTGGGTCGTGGCCAACCTGCGCGGCGGCTCCGAGCACGGCGAGGAGTGGCACCGCGCCGGGATGCGGGAGCGCAAGCAGAACGTCTTCGACGACTTCGCCGCCGCGGCCGAGCACCTGGTCGCCGACGGCTGGACGACGCCGCCGCGGCTGGCGGTGATGGGCGGCTCGAACGGCGGCCTGCTGGTCGGCGCGCTGACCACCCAGCGCCCCGACCTGGTCGCCGCGGTGGTCTGCAGCGCGCCGCTGCTGGACATGGTCCGGTACGAGCTGTTCGGCCTGGGCCGCACCTGGAACGACGAGTACGGGACCGCCGCCGATCCCGAGCAGCTGCGCTGGCTGCTCGGGTACTCGCCCTACCACCGGGTGGTCGAGGGGACGGCGTACCCCGCCGTCCTGTTCACCACCTTCGAGTCCGACACCCGGGTGGACCCGCTGCACGCCCGCAAGCTCGCCGCGGCGCTGCAGCACGCGACGACGGCGGAGGCGCCGATCGTGCTCCGCCGCGAGCTGGCCGTCGGTCACGGTGCCCGGGCGGTCAGCCGGACCGTGGGGCTGGCCGCCGACCAGCTGGCCTTCCTCGCCGCACACACCGGTCTGGAGCCGTCGCGGGGCTGACCGCACGTGCGCGGGGAGCCGGACACGCCCGATCGTGTGCGGGTCAACGCGTGGAGTGATCGACCAGTCACGGAAAACCTGGGAGACTACCGCGCCATGGACAGCGCACCGGTCGTGCCCGCGGCCGTCTGGCACGTCGCCGTCCTCGTCCGGGGCACCGCCGGCCCGCCCGGGTCCCGCACCGACGCGGGGGCCCGCTGACCCGCGCCGTGGCCGACCGCCCGGCCACGTTCCGCGAGGTCTTCGCCGTCGGCGAGTTCCGGCCGCTGTTCGGCTCCTACCTGCTGTCCACGATCGGCGACGAGCTCGCCCGGGTCGCGCTCACGATCCTCGTGTACCAGCGCACCGACTCGGCGCTGCTGTCGGCGGTCACCTTCGCGATCAGCTACCTCCCCTGGCTGCTCGGCGGGCCGGTGCTGGCCGCGCTGGCCGACCGGCTGCCGCGGCACCGGGTGCTCATCGCCAGCGACGTGGTGCGCGCCGTCCTGGTGGCCGTGATGGCGCTGCCCGGCGTCCCGCTCGGCGTGCTGCTCGTGCTGCTGCTCATCGTCTCGATGTGCGCGCCGCCGTTCGAGGCCGCGCGGTCGGCGCTGATGGCCGACGTGCTCGACGGCGACCGCTACGCGGTGGCCACGTCCGTCACCGGCGTCACCCAGCAGGTCGCGCAGCTGCTGGGCTACCTGCTGGGCGGCACGCTGCTGATCGCGCTGTCGCCGTCGGCGGCGCTGCTGATCGACGCGGCCACGTTCGCCGTCTCCGCCGCCTGGCTGACCGCCCGGCTGCGGCGGCGTCCGGCCCCGGCGCCGACCGGCGGGGAGAGCCGGTCCCTGTGGCACGACACCGCGGCCGGGCTGCGTTTCGTCGCCGGCGCTCCCCGCCTGCGGGCGATCGTCGGCGTGCTGTGGGTGGCCGCCCTCTTCAGCAGCGCGCCGGAGGCGATCTCCGCTCCGCTGGCCGTCCAGCTGCTGGGCGGGATCGGCACCACCGGGCTGCTGCTGGCCGCCAACCCGGCCGGCGCCACCGTGGGCGGGATCCTGGTCGGCCGGTTCTGCCCGCCGGCGATGCGCGAGCGGCTGCTCCCGCCGCTGGTCGTGCTGTCCGTCGGCGCGGTGCTGCTGGCGGGCCTGGCGCCGCTGGTGCTGGGCACCGGCCGCGCCGGCTTCGCCGTCGTCCTCGGCCTGCTCTTCCTCGGCGGGGTGGGCAGCGCCTGCTCCATCCCGCTCAACGTGGCCTTCGTGCAGGCCGTGCCGTCGGCCTACCGGGGGCGCGCGTTCGGCGTGGCGGTCGCGGGCCTGTCCGGGGTCCAGGGGGTCGGCGCGATCCTGGCCGGCCTCGCCGCCGAGCGGCTGCTGCCCAGCACCGTGGTGGTGCTGTGCGGGGCGCTCGGGCTGGTCGCCGTGGTCGGCCCGCTGCTGGCACTGGACCGCACCCGGCCGGCCGGCGGGCAGCCCGGACCGGGGGGAGACCTGGGACACGTGGCCGCCGAGGCCCGCGCTGAGGGACGATCGGGGACATGAGCGAGACGAGCCGGTCGCTGCCCTCGGCGAGCACCTTCTACGCCGAGATCGGCGGCGCGCCCACCTTCCGGGCGCTCGTCACGCGCTTCTACGCAGGCGTGCGGGAGGACCCGATCCTGCGGCCGATGTACCCGGCCGACGACTGGGAGGGCGCCGAGACCCGGCTGCGGCTGTTCCTCGAGCAGTACTGGGGCGGCCCGCGGACGTACTCGGAGAACCGCGGGCACCCGCGGCTGCGGATGCGGCACGCGCCCTTCGCGGTCGACGAGGCGGCGCGCGACGCGTGGCTGCGGCACATGCGCGACGCCGTCGACTCGCTCGAGCTGACCCCCGAGCAGGACGCCACGCTGTGGGGCTACCTCGAGATGGCCGCGCGCAGCATGCAGAACCGCTGGGCGGAGGCCGCCGGCGGGGACCTGTCCCCGATCTGACCCAGCTCTCCGCGCGCTCCGACTCGCCGTCCCGGGAGCCCCGTTCCCGGGCTGCGGGTAGCATCGGGCCGGTGACACAGCGTCGTGCGGACGCTGGGATCGTCGTCCGCCGACCGGTGTCGGGGACCTTCTCCGGGGAGGCTCGCGCGCCCATGACGGTGCTGCAGGTCGACGGCCTGAAGAAGTCCTTCGGTGCCCGTCGCGTCCTGCGGGACGTCTCCTTCAGGATCGACGAGGGGGAGATCGTCGGGCTGGTCGGCACCAACGGGGCGGGCAAGTCGACCATGGGCGACATCCTCGCCGGCATCACCGCCGCCGACGCCGGGACGATGACGTTGAAGGGCCACCCGTACGCGCCGCTGTCGGCGGCGGACGCCCGGCACCTCGGCGTCGGCGGGATCGAGCAGCTGGTGCGGATCGACCCAGGGCTCACCGTCGCGCAGGCCGTCTTCCGGGGCACGCCTCAGGCCGGGCGGCCCCAGGCCGAGCTGCGGGAGCAGGCGCAGGTCCTGCTCACCGAGGTCGGTCTCGACCTGGGCCCGGACACCCCGGTCGGCGAGCTGCCGCACTTCGTGCACGGGCTGGTGGAGATCGCGCGCATGCTCGCCGAGGACACCGACCTGGTGGTGCTCGACGAGGTGTCGGCGGCGCTGCTGCCCGGGGAGGTCAGCGGCCTGCACGCCGTCGCCGGCCGGCTCAGCCGCCAGGGCCGCGGCGTGCTCTACATCAGCCACCGGCTGCCGGAGATGCTCGAGGTGGTCGACCGGGTGCTCGTGCTGCGCGAGGGCCGCATCGCCCTGGACAGCCCGGCCGGCGCCCTGGACCCGGTCCGGCTGGCCGCGGAGACGGTGGGCGGGCCGGTCGCGCCGCCCGCGCGACGGATGGCCCCGGTGCCGCAGCCCATCGGGGACGCGGACGCCGGCGCACCGGCCGTGCCCCGACCGGCGCGCTCGGACGAGGTCGCGCTGCTGGTCCGCAACCTGCGGGTGCCCGGCGCGGTCGAGGGCGTGGACCTGCTGGTGCACCGCGGCGAGGTCGTCGGGTTGACCGGGCCCCGGTCCTCCGGGTTGTCCGAGATCGCCGCCGCCCTGTCCGGGGAGCTGCCCGCGATCACCGACGAGGTGCTGCTGCACGGCGAGCCCCGGCTGCTGGCCGCGCGGCCCGAGGACGACGCCCTGCGACTGCCCGCCTACCGCCCCGACGAGGACGCCTACGGGGTCGACCCCGGCGAGACGATCGCCCGGACGCTCAGCCAGGAGCGGTGGGGCGCGCTCACCGACCTGCGCAAGGAGATCGACACCCTGCGCGGCGTCATCCGCACCGTCCACCGGATGGACGTGAAGACGCTGAGCATCCGCACCGCCGTCGGCGCGCTGTCCGGTGGTGACCAGCACAAGCTCGCGCTGGCCCGGTGGATGGCGAACGCGGCGCGGGACGTCGTCGTCCTGCACGAGCCCACCCGGGGCCTGGACGTCCGCGCCCGCCAGCAGGTGCGCCAGCTGCTCGACGACGCGACCGCCCTGGGCAAGGCCGTCGTGGTGGTGTCGGTGGACCCCGACGAGCTGGCCGAGTGCTGCGACCGGATCGGCGTCGTGTCCGGCGGCCGGGTGGAGCGCTGGATCGACACCGGCGACCAGGCCCTGGACACCGTGCGGGACCGGATCGTCGCGGCCACCGCCGCCTGAGGCGGGGCGCCGACGCCCTCCGGGAAGGGCGCCGGCGCGGCCGGCTCCGCTGCAGGGCCCACCGCGGGCCTGCGAGGGGTGGGGAGAGCGGGGGCCTCGATCAGACGCTGACGGTACCGGCGACGGCCCGCAGCTTGTGCCGGGCCAGCGCCAGGTTCGCCGTCACGCGGTTGAGCACCAGGTAGATGAACAGGCCGGCGTTGCCCTGGCCGCGGAGGACGTTGATCAGGTGGTACTGGCCCTGCAGCGTGATCAGGACGTCCTCGATCTCGTCCTTGAGCTCCAGGTCGGAGATCGTGCGCAGCTTGGCGCGGACCACGTTGGAGTTGCCGGCCGCCGCGACGTTGAGGTCGAAGCCGGGGGTGCCGCCGACTGCCAGGGCCATCCCGCTGTCGACGTCCACGATCGCGGCGCCGGTGGCGCCCTCGATCGCGAGCAGGTCGGCGATGACGTTGTCGAGCTGTGCCACGGTGGGGTCTCCTGTCGTTCTCGGTGGGGGACGCAGCGGGGTGCTGCGCACCGGGTCGGGGTGTGACCCTGATGGCCGCGTCGGCCCGGAGGTCCGGGCGGACACGGGACTCCGTCGCTCCGGCAGGGCCACGCTGGCGTGCGTCGCACCGGCCGGGGGGTCGGGAGCCGCCTGGCCTCCGGCGGGTGACGGGTCGGGCGTGGGTTGCTCCGCCGACCGGGAGCCGTCGTCGGGCACCCTGTCCGGCTCCCGCTCCGGCTCCCGCTCCCGTGAGGGCTCCGGGGAGGAGTCCTGCGGCTGCGAGCGCCCCCGCGACCACAGCGACGCCCACCACCCGGTTGCCATGCCGTTGATCCGCCTTCGCCGAGGGGCTCAGGAACCCCAGACAACACGTCCCGGGCAGGGCAGGCAAACCGACGGGCGTTCCTCCTGGTGAGCGAGCAGACACCGACCGCCACGTGATCGGCGGTACCGGAGCGGGAGGCCGTCCGCCGGCCTCGGGTACCTTCCGCCGGGACGCGCGGGCACCGGCCCGTGGCCCGTGGCCCGTGGAGGAGACGTCGTGAAGACCCGTGACCTCGCCTACATCGCCGTCTTCGCCGCGCTGACGGCGGTGCTCGGGCTGCTGCCGGCGATCAACGTCGGCCCGGTGCCGGTCACCGCGCAGACCCTCGGGGTGATGCTGGCCGGCTCGGTGCTGGGTGCCAAGCGGGGCTTCCTGGCGCTGCTGCTGTTCCTGCTGCTGGTCGCCGTCGGCCTGCCGCTGCTGCCCGGCGGCCGGGGTGGGCTCGGCGTCTTCGTCGGCCCCACGGCCGGCTACCTGTACGCCTGGCCGCTGGGCGCGTTCGTCGTCGGCCTGGTGACCGAGCTGGCCTGGCGGCGGTTCAACCTCGCGTGGGCGGCGCTGGCCAACGTGGTCGGCGGGGTGCTGGTGATCTACGCCGTGGGCATCCCGTTCGTCGCCGTGTACGCCGACGAGGTGACGCTGGCGCAGTCGTTGACCGGCTCGCTGGCCTTCCTGCCCGGCGACGCGATCAAGGTCGCGGTCGCGTCGCTGATCGCCGTTCAGGTGCGCCGCGCCTACCCGGTCATCGAGCGGCCCCGCGGGGCGGCCGCGACCTCGTGAGACGCCGCCTGCCCGGCCGGCGGGCGGAGCCGATCGCGGACCCGGCACGCGGCATCGAGCTGCGCGGGGTCGGGCACAGCTACGGCGAGCGGACCGTGCTCTCCGACCTGGACCTGCAGCTGACCGAGCACCGGATCGGGGTCATCGGCGCGAACGGATCGGGCAAGAGCACCTTCGCCCGGCTGCTGAACGGCCTGGTGCAGCCCAGCGCCGGGCAGGTGCTGGTCGACGGGCTGGACACCGCCACTCAAGTGCGGGCAGTCCGCCGCCGGGTCGGGTTCGTCTTCCAGGACCCCGACGCGCAGATCGTCCACCCCACGGTCGCCGAGGACGTCGCCTACGGACTGGAGAACCAGGGGGTGCCGCCGCCCGAGCGGACCGAGCGCGTCGCGGCCGTGCTGGAGCGCTACGGGCTCGCCGGGCACGCCGACCACCCGGCGCACCTGCTCTCCGGCGGGCAGAAGCAGCTGCTGGCCATCGCCGGGGTGCTGGTGATGCGGCCGGCGCGGATCGTCTTCGACGAGCCGACCACGCTGCTGGACCTGGTCAACGCCCGCCGGGTGGCGCAGGTGGTCGCCGAGCTCGAGCAGCAGGTCGTCGTCGTCACCCACCAGCTCGACCTGCTCGACGGCTTCGACCGGGTGCTCGTCGTCGACGGCGGCCGAGTGGTCGCCGACGACGCCCCGGCACCCGCGGTGGCCGCCTACCGGGCGCTGATGGCCGGCCGGTGAGCGCACCGCACGGGACCCCGAGGTGACGGCGCTCGCGCTCTACGTGCGGGGCACCAGCCCGGTGCACCGGTCCCCCGCCGGGCTCAAGCTGCTGGCCCTCGCGGGGCTGAGCGTCCTGTTGTTCGCCGTCCCCACGGTGCCGGTGGCGGCCGGTGCGCTCGCCGCCGTCCTGGCCGTCGGGGTGGTCGCCGCCCGCCTCCCGGTGTCGGTGCTGGCCCGGCAGGTGCGGGCGGTGTGGGTGTGGCTGGTCGCCCTCGCCGTCGTCACCGCGGTCGTGGGCGGCGTGGCGAGCGCGGCGCTGGTGACGCTGCGGCTGCTGGCGCTGGTGCTGGCCGCCGCGGTGGTCACCGCGACGTCGCGGGTCAGCGAACTCGTCGCGGTCGTGGAGCGGGTGTGCGCGCCGCTGCGGCTGGTGGGCGTGCGACCCGCCCGGATCGGGCTGCTGATCGCGCTGACGCTGCGGTTCATCCCCCTGGTCGCCGAGCGGGCCGACCGGGTGCGGGAGGCCCAGGCCGCCCGTGGCGGGAGGGTGCGCGGCGTGCGCGGGCTGGTCACGCTCGTGGTGCCCCTGCTGGTGCAGGTGCTGCAGCTCGCGCACACCACGGCCGAGGCGCTGGACGCGCGGGGCGCCGACGACGACGAGGCCCGGTCGGGGAGGATGCGCGGGTGACCGGGTCCGTGCTGGAGATCTGGACCGCGCCGGCCGCCGCGGCGCCGATGGTGCGGCGGCCCGCGGTGGCGGCGCTGCCGGGGAGCGGCCTGGCCGGTGACCGCTACGCCCTGGGCGGCGGCACGTGGGCGGGGTACCCGGCGCAGGAGAAGCAGGTGACGCTCATCGACGCCGACGACGTGGCCGAGGTGGCCCGGGTGGCCGGCGTCGAGCTGTCCCCCGGGCAGACCCGCCGCAACGTGGTCACCCGCGGCATCGACCTGCCCGCGCTGGTGGGGCGCTGGTTCCTCGTGGGGGACGTGCTGCTGTTCGGCACCAAGCGCTGCCCGCCGTGCGCCCACCTGGAGCGGCTGACCGGGATGCGGCTGGTGAAGCCGCTCGCCCCGCGCGGCGGGATCAACGCGGCGGTGTTCACCGGGGGGACGGTCGCCGAGGGGGACGCCGTCCGGCCGGTGGACGACGCCGAGGCCGCGCGCCGCGGAGCGCCGACCGGAGCCGACCGACCTGTGCCCCGGGTCGTCCCGCTGCCCACCTGATCGCCGTTCCGGCTGGAACGGCGATCAGTCGTCGTGGTACTTCGCGAGGAAGTCCCGTTCCTCCACGGTGAGCCGGCGCGGGCGGTTGAGCGCGAAGTCGATCGGCGCGAGCCGCGTGCTGCCGGTGACGGCCAGCACCCCGTGGTCGAACAGCTCGTAGTGGCACTGGAACAACGCCGCCCGCACGTCGGAGACCCAGATCTGCACCTGCAGCGGCTCGGCGTCGTACTCGACGGAGCGCTTGTAGGCGATCTCGTGCGCGACGACGACGAGGCCGCGGCGGAGGCCGGTCGCCGCGTCGTGCGTGGGGTGGTCGAAGAACAGGTCGACGCGGGCCGTCTCGAAGTAGCCGAGGAAGGCGACGTTGTTGATGTGCTGGTAGGCGTCCATGTCCGACCAGCGCATCGGGACGGCGACGGTGTGCCTCACGCGGTCACCCTGCCCTACCGCCGCGTGGCCTGCCGCACGCGGCCCTACCCTCGCGGGCATGGGCCAGGCCTGGGACCCGGGCGCACCGGGCGTGCTGACCCTCCCCTCGGGACGGCGGGTGCGCGGCCGCGGGCTGCGGGATCCGCTGCCGCCGGGGCCGGTGCCGGAGCTGGGTGTGTACCTGCTGGGTGGCCGGCCGGATCCCCAGCCGTGGGAGAGCCGCTGGGTGCGCTGGCCGGACTTCCGGTTGCCCGCCGACCCGGCCGAGCTGCGCACCGCGCTGCACCACGCGTGGGAGCGGGCCACCGGCGAGCGGGTGGAGCTGGCCTGCGGGGGCGGCACCGGGCGCACCGGGACGGCGCTGGCCTGCCTGGCGGTGCTCGACGGCGTCCCGCCCGGGGAAGCGGTGGCCTTCGTGCGCGAGCACTACCGGCGACGAGCGGTCGAGACCCCCGCCCAGCGGGGCTTCGTCGTCCGGTTCACCCCCTGACACGCCGACGGCCGGCGGGAGCGACTGCTCCGACCGGCCATCGTGACGGCCTGGAACGGCCCCTCCGCAGGGTCCCGCCGCGGGCCTGCGAGGCGTGGGCAAGGCCCCCTTGCAGGGTCCCGGCGCGAGCTCGCGAGTGCCGGGGGCAAGGGGTCCTTCTACCTTCCTCAGTCGCGGCTGAGCTTGCGGTAGGTCGCCCGGTGCGGGCGGGCCGCCTCGGGACCGAGCCGCTCGACCTTGTTCTTCTCGTAGTCCTCGAAGTTGCCCTCGAACCAGAACCACTTGGAGTCGCCCTCGTAGGCGAGGATGTGCGTCGCCACGCGGTCGAGGAACCAGCGGTCGTGGCTGACGACCACGGCGCAGCCGGGGAACTCCAGCAGCGCGCTCTCCAGGCTGGTGAGCGTCTCGGTGTCCAGGTCGTTGGTGGGCTCGTCGAGCAGCAGCAGGTTGCCACCCTGCTTGAGGGTCAGCGCCAGGTTCAACCGGTTGCGCTCGCCACCGGAGAGCACGCCGGCCTTCTTCTGCTGGTCCGGGCCCTTGAACCCGAACGCCGACACGTAGGCGCGTGAGGGCATCTCGACGTTGCCGACCTTGATGTGGTCCAGCCCCTCGGAGACGACCTCCCACAGCGACTTGTTGGGGTCGATGCCGCCACGGCTCTGCTCGACGTAGCTGATCTTGACGGTCTCGCCGACCTTGATCTCGCCGTCGTCGGGCTTCTCCTCGTCGACCAGCATCTTGAACAGCGTGGTCTTGCCGACGCCGTTGGGCCCGATGATCCCGACGATGCCGTTGCGGGGGAGCGTGAAGGTCAGGTCGTCGATCAGCAGGCGGTCGCCGAAGCCCTTGGCGAGGTTGCGGGTCTCGATGACCACGCTGCCCAGCCGCGGACCCGGCGGGATCTGGATCTCCTCGAAGTCGAGCTTGCGGAACTTGTCGGCCTCCGCGGCCATCTCCTCGTACCGGGCGAGACGGGCCTTGCTCTTGGCCTGACGGGCCTTGGCGCCGGAGCGCACCCATTCCAGCTCGTCGGCCAGCCGCTTGGCGCGCTTGGCGTCCTTGGCCCCCTCGACCTTGAGCCGAGCGGCCTTGGTCTCCAGGTAGGTCGAGTAGTTGCCCTCGTACCCGTGGGCCCGCCCCCGGTCGAGCTCCATGATCCACTGCGCCACGTTGTCCAGGAAGTACCGGTCGTGGGTGACGGCGATGACGGTGCCCGCGTACTTCTCCAGGTGCTGCTCCAGCCAGGCGACGCTCTCGGCGTCCAGGTGGTTGGTGGGCTCGTCGAGGAGCAGCAGGTCCGGCGCCTCGAGCAGCAGCTTGCACAGCGCGACGCGGCGGCGCTCACCACCGGAGAGCACCTTCACGTCGGCGTCGCCGGGCGGGCAGCGCAGGGCGTCCATCGCCTGCTCGATGCGGTTGTCGAGCTCCCACCCGTCGGCGTTCTCGATGACCTCCATCAGGTCGCCCTGCTCGGTGAGCAGCGCGTCGAAGTCCGCGTCGGGCTCGCCCATGGCAGCGCTGACCTCCTCGAAGCGGGTCAGCGCGGCGCGGAGGTCCTTGACGGCCTCCTCCACGTTGCCCCGCACGTCGAGGTCCTCGTTGAGCGGCGGCTCCTGCTGGAGCATGCCGACCGTCGCGCCCGGGGCGAGCGTGGTGTCGCCGTTGGACGCGTGCTCGAGGCCGGCCATGATCTTGAGGACGGTCGACTTGCCGGCGCCGTTCGGGCCGACCACACCGATCTTGGCGCCCGGGAGGAACGCCAGGGTGACGTCGTCGAGGATCACCTTGTCGCCGTGCGCCTTGCGGGCACGGACCATCGAGTAGATGTACTGGGCCACTGGGGTGTCGAGCCTTCCGTCAGGTCGCGATCGGGGACGGGCCGGCGCAGCCGTGTGCGTACCGGCCCCGCCCCCGGCGGTCTCACCTCCGATCCTCCCAGTTCGGGAGGCTCACGTCAGCGCCGGTTCCTGCTCACTGACGTCGGAGTCCGTCATGTGCAACGTCTCCTCCCCCCCGATGTAGTCCGTCGACCGTGCGGCGTACGGGTTCCCGTCCGACTCCTGGGGTCCGGGCACGTCGGGCGCCTGCTCCGCGCGGGCGGGCCGCTTGAACTCCGCCCACCCGCGGGCCAGGTTCAGCCCGACGGCGATGGCCTTCATGCGGTTGGCGCTGCGCCGGCCGGACTCGCTGTCCCACGACTCGGTCGCGAGGTTGCCGACCACGAGCACCGGGTCGCCCTTGCTGACGCTGCGGGAGACGTTGCCGCTGAGCTCGCCCCAGCAGGCGACGTCGATCCAGAGCGTCGCACCGTCGACGAAGCCTTTGGCGTCCTCGTCCCAGCGGCGGCTCGTGGAGGCCATGCGGAAGTTGGTGACGGTGCCGTTGCTCGTCCGAGTGCGGCGGGGGACGTCGACGACGTTGCCGACGACGTGGATGGTTGTCTCGTACACGGTGCTCCTCGGGTGCGGTGGGTGCCGCGGCGCCTGCCGGGCTGCGACCACCGTGCTGGCCGGACCTCCTCCACGGGGCCCGACGACGGCTTCTGTGGACACCGCCCCCGGCTGTGGACGGCGACCGGCCCTCCCCCGCCGCGTTCCGGTAGGCCGCCGCGCCGCAGCCCGGCGGAGCGCGGCAGACCGGGCCGATGAGGCCTCACCTGCCCCACAGCGCCGAGGAGCCGGTGCGATGATCAGGGCCGAGCGCCCGTAGCTCAGCGGATAGAGCAGGTGCCTTCTAAGCACTTGGTCGCAGGTTCGATCCCTGCCGGGCGCGCTGACAGCCCCGCCGCCGGCTCACGTTGCGTTGCCGTCGGCACACCCACCGCACCGCCGAGCCGCGCGCGCAGGGCGGACGGGACGATGAGGGCTCCCCGTCGCGGGTCCACCGCGGCGCCCGGCTTGCCCGACCGCGGCGCACCGACCACCATCACCGCACCACCTGGACGGCACCCCCGTCGAGGTCCACCGACGAGTGCGCCGCGATCCGGCCGGTGCGGTCCTGGAGAGGGGGTCCGGTGCCGCCACCGTCCACGGGTGCCGCCGTGCTCGTACCGCCGTCCGCTCCGGCGGGAGCCCAGGACGGGCGGCCCGTTCCCGGTGGCAGCCACCGCCGGCGGCTGTCGGTGTGCCTCTACACCCCCTCGGTGGACCCCTCGGGGATGGGCTCCCACATGGTCGACCTGGCCGCGGAGTACCAGCCGGACGTCGTCGTGACCGTCATGGCGTGGCGGACGCCGGCGGGCGAGCGGCTGCTGGCCGAGGCGTCGGCGGTGGGCGCGACACCGGTCCCGCTCCCGCACCCGCGCGACCCCGCGTTCGGGCGCACGGTGGAGGAACGGCTGCGCGAGCACCCGGTGGACGTGTTCCACCTCCACGTCGGCACCGGGCGGGAGGACTTCGACGGCGCCCGCGCAGCCCGGTCGGCCGGCGTCGGCGCCGTGGTGGAGACGGTGCACCTGCCCTGGGCGATGGGCAGCCCGAAGCACCGCGTCCCCTTCTTCGCCTCCATCGAGCCCGTCGACCGGCTGATCGCCGTCTCCGAGCTGCAGCGGCGGACGTACGAGCGGATCGGCGTCCCGCGGGAGCTGCTCCGCACGGTGCCCAACGGCATCCGGTCGCGCGGACCCGGCCCCGGCCGCGCCGCCGCCCGGAGCTCCCTCGGCCTCGACGACACCCGGCCCGTCGTGCTGACCATCGGCCGGCTGATGGGGCAGAAGGGTCACCGCTACCTGGTCGAGGCCCTGCCCGAGCTCGTCCGCCGCTTCCCCGACGTCGCCGTCGTGATCATCGGGCAGGGCACCCTTCGGGAGCGGCTCCGCGAGCAGGCAGCGGAGCTCGGCGTGGCCGACCACCTGCACCTGCCCGGCTACCGCGCCGACGCCCGGATGCTGCTCGACGCCGCGGACGTCTTCGCGCTGCCCTCCCGGCAGGAGGCGATGCCGCTGGCCGCACTGGAGGCCATGGACGCCAGCTTGCCGGTGGTGGCCACCCGCGTTTACGGCAGCGCAGAGGTCGTCGTCCACCGGGAGACCGGACTGCTGGTCCCGCCCCAGGACGCGGGCGCGCTGGCACAGGCGATCGGCGAGTTGCTCGCCGATCCGGGGCTGCGCCGCCGGTACGCGGCTGCCGGGCGCGAGCACTACCTGAGGCACCACACGAGCGCGCGGATGGCTGCCCAGACGCTCGCGGTGTACGACGAGGCGCTGGCCGGCGTGTCCGTGGACCGCGGGTGAGCCGGCTGCGGGTCGGCTGCGTCGGCACCGGGTTCATCGCCGGCCGGCACCTGGCGGCGCTCGCCTCGTTCCCCGACGTCGAGGTCGTCGCCGTGGCCGACCCGGCCGACGGCCGGGCCCGGGAGGCCGCGGACCGGTACGGGGCGCGGGCGTACGAGGACGGGCTCGACCTGCTGGCGCACGAGGAGCTGGACGCCGTCTGGCTGTGCGTCCCGCCCTTCGCGCACGGCGCGCTGGAGGAGGCCGCGATCGCCCGGCGGCTGCCCTTCTTCGTGGAGAAGCCGCTCGCGACCGACCTGGACACCGCGACGGCGATCGCCGCACGCGTCCGCGAGACGGGCCTCCTCACCGCGGTGGGCTACCACTGGCGGCACCTCGACGTGGTGCAGCAGGCGGCCGACGCCCTCGCCGGGCGGACCGTGCAGCTCGCCGTCGGTCACTGGCTCGACGGGACGCCGGCCGCGCCGTGGTGGGCGCGCCGCGACCGGTCCGGCGGCCAGGTGGTCGAGCAGACCACGCACCTGTTCGACCTCGCCCGGGTGCTGGTGGGCGAGGTCGAGGCGGTGTCCGCGGTCGAGGTGACCGTCCCGCGGGCTCGCCTGCCGGACGCCGACGTGCCGACCGCCAGCACGACCACGCTGCGGTTCTCCTCCGGCGCCCTGGGCACCATCTCCTCGACCTGCGCGCTCGCCTGGCGGCACCGGGTGGGGTTGCACCTGGTCGCGGAGGACGTCGTGGTGGAGCTGCTCGAGCGGGGCCTGGGTGACCACGAGCTGCGGGTGCGCACGCCTGCTGGTGAGCAGGTCCTGCCGTCCGACCAGGACCCGGTGGCCCGCGAGGACCAGGAGTTCCTCGACGTGCTGCGCGGCGTCGGGAGCGCTGTCCGCGTCTCCTACGACGAGGCGCTGCGCACCCATGCGCTGGCGGAGGCCGCCGACCGGTCTGCCCGCTGCGGCACGCCGGTCCGGCTGGCCGGCGCCGGCTGACCCGGACTGCGGACGGCGTCAGACCCGGCGCGGCACGGGCACGACCTGCAGGTCCTCGGCGACGACGACGTCCCCGTCGAACTCCGCCCGGACCTCCTCGGCGAACCGTGCCGGGTCCCGGTACCGCTGCGAGAAGTGGGTGAGCACGAGCCGCCGCACCCCGCACCGCGCGGCGACCCGGCCCGCCTGGCGGGCGGTCAGGTGGCCGAACTGCTCGGCGAGCGTGGCGTCCTCCTGGAGGAAGGTCGCCTCGACGACCAGCAGGTCGGCGCCGTCGGCCAGCGCGAACACCGCGTCGCAGAGCCGGGTGTCCATGACGAACGCGAACCGCTGCCCGGACCGGGGCAGGCTGACCTCCTCGACCCGCACCGTGCGGCCTCCGACGGCGAGCGAGCCGGCGGCCTGCAGCCGGCCCACGTCGGGACCGGCGATCCCCAGCGCGGCGAGCCGCTCGGGCAGCATCCGCCGCCCGTCCGGCTCGACGAGGCGGTAGCCGAAGGACTCGACCGGATGGCTGAGCCGGTGCGCCTCCAGGGTCCCGAACCGGCCGGTGGCCACCGTCCCGTCGTCCGCGACCGGCGCCGGGCGCAGGTCGGCGACCTCGTGGAACACCGACGCGTGCCGCAGCCGGTCGAAGAACTCCTGCCCGGAGGCCGGGTAGTGCGCGTGCACCGGGTGGGCCACGCGGTCCAGGGACAGGCGCTGCACGACACCGGGCAGCCCGAGGCAGTGATCACCGTGGAAGTGGCTCAGGCAGATCCGGTCGACCGCGCTGCTCGGCACCCCGGCCAGCAGCATCTGCCGCTGCGTGCCCTCCCCCGGGTCGAACAGGAGGCCGAGGGAGTCCCAGCGGAGGAAGTAGCCGTTGTGGTTGCGGTGGCGGGTCGGCGCCTGGCTCGCGGTGCCGAGGACGACGAGCTCGCGGGCCACCACCCCCGGCAGGCTATCGACCGCGTGTGTCTGCAGCGACCTCCCGGCCGGCTGACCCCGGGGCGGAGCGGGAGGTCAGCCCGCGGTCCGCCGCGCGGGGTGGACCCAGCCGATCGCCGGGGCGACGTGCTCGGTGATCGTCTGCAGCAGGCGGGCGTTGTACTCGACGCCGAGCATGTTCGGCACGGTCAGCAGCAGCGTGTCGGCCTCCCGGACGGCGGCGTCCTTGGCCAGCTCCTCGGCGAGCTGGTCGGGCTCGCCGGCGTAGCTCTTCCCGAACCGGGCCCGCACGCCCTCGAGCAGCCCGACCTGGTCGCGGCTCTCCCGGTCGTCGCCGAAGTACTGCCGGTCCAGGTCCGTGGTGATCGGCAGGACCGACCGGCTCACCGAGATCCGCGGCTCCCATCCCCAGCCGGCCTCCTTCCACGCGGCCCGGAAGAGCGCGATCTGCTCGGCCTGCAGTTCGTCGAAGGGCACCCCGGTGTCCTCGCTGAGCAGCGTGGAGCTCATCAGGTTCATCCCCTGCTGCGCCGTCCACACCGCGGTCCCGCGGGTTCCCGAGCCCCACCAGATCCGCTCGCGCAACCCGGGCGACTGGGGCTGGACCGCCAGCCGGCCGCCGCGCTGACCGGTCATCCGCGGATCGGCGTCGACCACCGCGGCCCCGCTGATGACGGCGAGGAACAGCGCCGTCTTCTCGCGGGCGAGCTCGGCGTCGCTGCTGCCCTCGGCCGGCACGTAGCCGAACGCCTCCGAGCCCCGCAGCGCCGTCTCCGGCGACCCACGGCTCACCCCGAGCTGCAGCCGCCCGTCGCCGAGCAGGTCGGTCGCGGCGGCCTCCTCGGCCATGTACAGCGGGTTCTCGTAGCGCATGTCCACGACGCCGGTGCCGAACTCGATCCGGCTCGTGCGGGCCGCCATCGCCGCGAGCAGCGGGAACGGGGACGCCAGCTGCCGGGCGAAGTGGTGCACCCGCACGTACGCCCCGTCGACGCCGAGCTCCTCGGCGGCCACCGCCAGCTCGACGCTCTGCACCAGTGCGTCCCGCCCGGTGCGCACCTGCGACCCGGGGACGGGCTGCCAGTGCCCGAAGGACAGGAAGCCGATCCGCTTCTCCATGGGCCCTCACCTCTCTCGCTCCGGACCGGGGCAGCGTCGCCGCCGGCCTCCGTGTTCCCGGCGACACGCCACCTCGGACCCAGCTCCGCCTGACCCTGGGAGGTCTCGACAAGGCCGGGCACAGCGCGTTAGCGTCTTGCCACAGGTCGAAGCTCCGGCCTCACACCGCACGCCAAGGCGTCGGTCGGTGTGCGGGGCTCGCCGCTCCGTTCCCCTCCGATGCGCTCCAGGGGGAATGCCGTGCACATCCCGACCACGTCCGCGTCGTCCGCGCTGGCCGTCACCGTCGACTGGCCCCGCGGCGTCGTGCTGCTGTCCGGCGAACTGGACCGGGACTCCGCCCACCACCTGCTCGACGCCCTCGAGGCCCTGGCGGTCACCGGCCATCGCGAGCTCGGCGTGGACGCGGCCGACGTCACCTTCTGCGACGCGGGCGGCCTGCGGGCGCTCGTCGTGGGCCGCCGGCTCCTGCAGGCGGGCGGACGCGACCTGCGTGTCCTGCGGGCCAGCCGGTGCGTCGGCCGGTTGCTCGCCCTCGCCGGGCTCGACTGCCTGACCGGGACGGAGGCACCCCAGGCGGCGATCGACCTGGCTGCCCGCCGCGAGCTGCATCCCCGGGTCGAGCGCACCATGCGTCTCGCTCGCCGCAATGCCACCGCCTGACCCGTTTCCTCACCCTCTGTGACGGCACGAACACGACGTCGCCGTGCGGGTTCCGCGATCCCGGGCGTCCGATGAGCGACCCTGTGGGCGTGACGACCTCAGCACCCGAGTCGCCGAGCGCCTCCGGGCACCACGGCGCCCCCGGACAGCGGCTGACGGCGGCCGACGTGCTGCTGGCCGACCGCGGCCAGCTGTTCCGCGCCCTGTTCCTCGCCGCCCCCATCGCCAAGGCCGTCGTCGCCCCCGACGGCCGGATGCTCGTCGTCAACCCGGCCTTCTGCGAGCTCACCGGCCGCACCGCCGGCGAGCTGGTCGGTCGGCACCTGGACCTGCTGACCCACCCCGACGACGTCCCCCTCGAGGACCGGGCCACCGAGCACGTGCCCGGCACGCCGCTGCTCGACCCCCAGCTCGAGGTCACCGGTGAACGGCGGCTGCGTCGGGCCGACGGCGAGAGCATCTGGGTGCACCAGAGCCAGGAGCTCGTGCACCGCACCAACGGCGAGCCCCAGTTCCTCCTGCTGTCCCTGGTCGACACCACCGACCGGCGCCGGGCAGAGGAGGACCTCGTCCGGCGGGCCTACACCGACCCGCTGACCGGGCTGCCCAACCGGCGGGCGCTGACCGAGCGGCTGCAGCGCGCGCTGGCGATCGCCCGGCGCCGCGGAACCAGCGTCGGACTGCTCCACCTCGACCTCGACCGGTTCACCGCGGTCAACGACTCGCTGGGGCACGAGGGGGGCGACCAGCTGCTCTGCCAGGTCGCCGACCGGCTGCGCTGGAGCACCCGGGTGGAGGACACCGCCGTCCGGTTCGGCGCCGACGAGTTCCTCGTCCTGGCGGAGGAGATCGAGGACGTCGACGGGCTGCGCGCCCTCGCCGACCGGCTGCTCAGCGTCCTCGACGAGCCCTTCCACGTGGGCGGCCGCGACGTCATCCTCTCCGCCGGCGTGGGGGTCACCCTCGGCTCCGACCTCGCCCCCGAGGCGCTGCTGCGCCAGGCGCACAGCGCCCTGGCGCGGGCCAAGGCCGGCGGCGGTCGCGGCCGGGTCGAGGTGCACGACGGCGCCCTCGGTGAGGGCTACGTCGACCAGCTGCAGCTGGAGACCGAGCTGCGGCAGGCGCTGGAGACCGGGCAGCTGCGGCTGTTCTACCAGCCGATCGTCTCCCTCGACGACGAGCGGCTGCTCGGCTATGAGGCGCTCATCCGCTGGCAGCACCCGAGCCGGGGGCTGCTGCCCCCGGCGGCGTTCCTGTCCGCGGCCGAGAACAACCGGCTCACCTCCCGGCTGGGCGAGTGGGTGCTGCACCAGGCGTGCTGGGACGCCGCCGGCTGGGAGCCGCACCTGCGCGTCCACGTGAACATCTCCGCGCGGCACCTGGCCGAGCCCGGCTTCGCCGAGCTGGTCGCCGACGCGCTGGCCGAGTCCGGTCTGCCGCCGGAGCGGCTGGAGCTGGAGATCACCGAGTCCACGGCGCTGTTCGCCGCCGACGCCACCCTGAACGCCGTCGACACGGTGACCGAGAGCGGCGTGACCCTGGCGCTGGACGACTTCGGCACCGGCTACTCGGCGATCACCGCGCTGCACCGGCTGCCGATCCACACCGTGAAGATCGACCGGTCCTTCGTGGCCGACGTGGTCACCCAGCCGGCCACCGCCGCGCTCGTGCAGGGGCTGCTCCAGCTCGGCCAGGGGATGGGCCTGCAGGTGATCGCTGAGGGCATCGAGGACGGCGAGCAGGCCCGCTGGCTGCGGGAGCACGGCTGCGCGATGGCCCAGGGCTACGCGTTCGGCCGCCCGGCGCCGCTGCCGGCCCGCGAGCTGGACGAGATCACCGAGGACGCCGACCTCGAGGACCTGGTCGACCTGCCGGCGCTCCTGGTCGACGAGCCGGAGGACGACGAGGACGAGGCCCCGGTCACCGAGCTCCCGGCCGACGGGGACGGCGAGCTCGACGACGAGCTCGAGCTGGACCTGGACGCCGAGATCGACGTCGAGCCGGGCACCGCCGCGGTGCCGCAGCTGGACGCGTTCGCCGTCCTGCCGCCCAGCCCGTTCGGCCCGGTGTCGGCCGGGCTGGTGCCGGAGCCGGCGCCGCGCGACTTCGCCGAGCCGCAGGACGAGGTCGACCCCGCCGACGGGCCCGCCCCGGCCGGCTTCCCCCGGCTGCGGGTCGTGCCGGACCTGCTGCCCGCCCCGGCCACCGCGGAGCAGCCGGCCCGCTCGTTCGACCCGACGGTGTTCTCCGACTCGACCGCCTTCTCCGAGCTGCAGGCGCTGCTGTCCGCGGCCTCGCGCCAGGGTGGCGTGCCGGAGCCCCGGGACGCCGCGGAGTCCGGCGACCGCGGTGAGGCAGAGCCGCAGCCCCGGTCCGACCCGTCGTTCCAGCGCCCGACCCGCTCGCCGTTCTGGGGCCCCGGCTCCGGCGACGAGCGCTGACCGTCGGGCTCAGCGGACCACGTCCTCCACGGTCAGCCCGGCGGACAACGGCTGCGGCGTGGCCCGCTTGGCCGTGCGGCCGTCCCCGGACGAGCGGCCGGTGAGCCGCCGCCCGATCCAGGGCAGCACGAAGCCGCGCACCCAGGCGAGCTCCTGGGCGGCCACCTCACGGGCCGGCCGGGGCGGCGCCGGCTCCATCGGGGTCCGCCAGCCGTCGTCCCCGGCCACCGGCACGCCGAGCGCGGCCGCGGCGGCCAGCGCCGTGCGGCGGTGCCCCTCGCTGGTCAGGTGGATGCGGTCGCCCGGGTCCCACATCCGGAGGTCCTGGAGCCAGGCGGCGCCCCACTGGTCGAGGACGACGGCGCCGTGCCGGGCCGCGATCGACCACAGGTGGCTGTTGAACACCGCGACCCGGCCCCGGGTGCGCCGGATGATCGGCGTCTGCCGCGGGTCGACCCCCGTGGCCAGCAGGACGTCGGCCCCGGCCTCCCGGAAGGCGGCGACCGCGGTCTCGAGGTCGGCGGCCAGCCGGTCCGGGTCGACGCCCGGGCGCAGCAGGTCGTTCCCGCCGGCGACCAGGCTGACCAGGTCGGGCTCCGCCGCGCGCGCGACTGGCACCTGCTCGTCGAGCACCTGGGCCAGCAGCCGCCCGCGGATGGCGAGGTTGGCGTACTCGACGGTGCCGGTCGGCGAGGCGGCGGCCAGGTGCCCGGCCAGCCGGTCGGCCCAGCCGCGGAAGGCGTCCGGGGTGCCGGGATCGGGGTCGCTGAGGCCCTCGGTGAAGGAGTCCCCCACCGCGATGTAGCGCTGCCACGAACGTCGGTCACTGCCTGGTTGCACGACTCCACTGCACCACGCCGCGGACCGGCCCCGCACGTGGGGTCCGGCACGCTTGTGCTCTGAGTCGGCAGGCGACTCAGAGCACAAGCGTGCGCGAACACACATGCGCCCGTCGCGCGCCCGACATCCGACGGCGTCAGGATCGGCGGTCATGCGCACCGACGTGGCCTGCACGCTGACCGTCTCCTCCCCCGCACCGGCGACCGCGTTGCTGCAGGTCGCGCTGGCCGCGCCCGACCGCGAGCAGCTGACCGTCCTCACCGACGGCCGGCCGGTCGACGCGGAGGAGATCGCCGTTCCCGGCGCCCGGGTGCACCGCCTCCGGCTGCCGGCCGGCGACACGACCATCACCTACACCGGCCGCGTGGACTCCACGGGGCGCCCGCGGGAGGTCACCCCGGCCGACTGGGCCGAGTACGTGCGGCCCAGCCGCTACTGCCCCTCGGACCAGCTGGAGGGGTACGCCGCCGCCGAGTTCGACCGCACCCGGCCGCGGGCCGAGCTGGTCGCCGCGGTGGCCGGATGGGTGCACGACCGGCTGGTCTACACCGCCGGCTCCAGCCGCCCGGTGGACACCGCCGTCGACACCCTGCTGCTCGGCCAGGGCGTCTGCCGGGACTACGCGCACCTGACGATCACCCTCCTGCGCGCGCTGGAGGTGCCCGCCCGGCTGGTCGCCGTCTACGCGCCGGGCCTGGACCCGATGGACTTCCACGCGGTCGTGGAGGCCGACGTGGACGGCGTCTGGCAGACCGTCGACGCCACCCGGCTGGCGCCCACGTCGTCCCTGGTCCGCATCTGCTCCGGCCGGGACGCGGCGGACACCGCCTTCCTGTCCCTGTTCGGCGGGCAGGCGCGGTTCGGGTCGATCACCGTCACCGCCACGGTGGACGGCGACCTGCCCGCCCCCAGCGACGAGCCGTTCGCGCTGGCCTGAGCCCCGCAGGACGAACTCCCTGGCGCGCCGTCGCCTCCCAGGCACGCAGCGCTGTCGCAGCGCCGAGCGTGTCCGCCTTGCTGGACGGTGACCTGTACCGGCTGTGACCCGGGTCATACGGTCCCGGGCTGCGTGGCCGAGCCCAGGCCGGACCCCAGGCACCTCGGCCCGCGGAGACCCAGGAGGCCGCGGTGCCCGTCGTCCCGATGAAGGAGATGCTCGACCGAGCGCTGGCCGACCGGTACGGCGTCGCTGCGTTCAACATCCTCAACGACCTGACCGTCGAGGCCGTGCTCGCCGCCGCGACCGAGGAGCGGGCCCCGGTCATCCTGCAGACCTCGGTGAAGACCGTCCGCCAGTACGGCCGCGACCAGCTGTTCGGGATCTTCACCGCGCTGGCGCACGACGTCCCCGTCCCGGTCACCCTCCACCTCGACCACTGCCCCGAGCGGTCGGTGATCAGCGACTGCCTCGCCGGCGGCTGGAACTCCGTGCTCTTCGACGCCCACGAGCTCGACGTCGCCGAGAACCTGCGGCAGACGCAGGAGGTCGTCGCCGAGGCCCGCCGGTACGGGGCGCACGTGGAGGGCGAGATCGAGGGGATCCAGGGCGTCGAGGACGGCGTCGGCTCCGATGCCGCCTCGCGGGTGCAGAGCCTCGAGGTCGCCGTCGACTTCATCAAGCGCACCGAGGTCGACTGCTTCGCCCCGGCCATCGGCAACGCGCACGGGCAGTACAAGGCCGCCCCGACACTGGACGCCCAGCGGGTGTCCGACCTGGTCGAGGCCACCGGCGTGCCGATGGCGCTGCACGGCGGGACCGGCCTGTCCGACGAGCAGTTCACCGACCTGATCGCCCGCGGGTGCGCCAAGGTGAACATCTCCACCGCCCTCAAGGAGGCGTTCATGAAGTCGGCGCTGGAGTTCCTCAAGGGCGCCGAGCAGAAGGACAAGTGGGACCCGCCCTCGCTCCTCCGGCACCAGCGGGCCGCCGTGGTGGAGATGGCCCGCTCGCACATCAGGCTGTTCGGCAGCTCGGGGCGGGCCTGGTGACCGCGCTCGTCTTCGACTGCGACGGCGTCCTCGCCGACACCGAGCGGGACGGGCACCTGCCGGCGTTCAACGCGACCTTCGAGCACTTCGGGCTCCCGGTGCGGTGGAGCGAGGACGACTACGCGGAGAAGCTGCGGATCGGCGGCGGCAAGGAGCGGATGGCCAGCCTCTTCGCAGACCCGGAGTTCGCCCGCGCGGTGGGCGTCCCGGACGACGAGAGGGCGCGAGCCGAGCTGCTGGCCGGCTGGCACCGGTACAAGACGGCCCAGTTCAAGCAGCTGGTGGCCGACGGCCGGATCCCCGCCCGCCCCGGCATCGCGCGGGTGATCGCGGGAGCCCTGGACGCCGGCTGGACGGTGGCGGTGGCCTCCACCTCGGCCGAGGAGTCCGTGCGCGCGGTGCTCGCCCACGCCGTCGGGGCGGACGCCGCCGCGCAGGTGCCGGTCTTCGCCGGGGACGTGGTACCGGCCAAGAAGCCCGACCCCGGCATCTACCTGCTCACCGTCGAGCGGCTCGGGCTCGACCCGGCCGACACGCTGGTCGTGGAGGACTCCCGCAACGGGCTCCTGGCCGCCACCCGCGCCGGGCTGCGCTGCCTGGTCACGGTCAACGGCTACACCCGCGAGGAGGACTTCGCGGAAGCCGTGCTCGTCGTCTCCGAGCTCGGGGACCCCGGCCGGCCAACGGTGGAGGTGCTCGCCAACCGGGGCGCCGCGGACCCGGGCGCACTGATCACCCTCGACGACCTCCGGGCGTGCCTCGTCCCGGAAGCGGTGCCGACCGGCTCCGGCCCGCCCCGCGGAGAGGTGCAGGAACCGGCAGAGGGAGGACCCGCGTGACCAGCGCCCAGCAACGGGTGGAAATCGTCGTCCGCACGATCGCCGAGACCGCCGTCGAGAACGAGCGGTACTTCGGCGACCTGGACTCCGTCGTCGGCGACGGCGACTTCGGCTACTCCCTGGCCCGCGGCTTCGAGAAGCTGCTGGAGGGCTGGGACGACCTCGACCGCAGCACCCCGGGCATGTTCCTGAAGAAGGCCGGGATGGTCATCACCTCACGGATCGGCGGCACCTCCGGCCCGATCTGGGGAACGGCGTTCATGCGCGCCGGCATGGCGGCCGGCGACGCGACCGACCTGGACGGCGACCAGGTCGTGGCCATGTTCCGGGCGGCCGCCGAGGGGATCAAGGCCCGCGGCCAGTCCGACCTCGGTGACAAGACCCTGCTGGACGCGCTGATCCCCTTCACCGACCGGCTGGAGCAGGAGTTGCGCTCCGGCGCCGACGGCGCCGCGGCGCTGGCCGCCGCCGCCGAGACGGCACGGCAGGCGGCCGAGGCCACCCTCGGGATGGTCGCCAAGCGGGGACGCGCGTCCTACACGGGCGAGCGCAGCAGGGGCTCGGTCGACGCCGGGGCGATGGCGGTGGCCGTGATCACCGATCGGGTCAGCAAGGCCTGGGAGACACAGGGAGCGTCCTCATGAAGAAGTTCGTCAACGACCCCAAGAACTTCGTGCCGGAGATGCTGGAGGGCATCGCGCGTGCCAACCCGGACACCCTGAGGTACGTGCCGCAGTACAACCTCATCATGCGGGCGGACGCCCCGCGGGAGGACAAGGTCTCGATCGTCCAGGGGTCCGGCTCCGGGCACGAGCCGGCGCACGTCATGGTGGTCGGTCGCGGCATGCTCGACGGCGCCTGCCCGGGCGACGTCTTCGCCGCCCCACCGATGGACTACGTGTACGAGACCACCAAGCTGCTCGCCTCGCCGAAGGGCGTGCTGCTGCTGGTGAACAACTACACCGGCGACCGGATGGCCTTCGACATGGGCCGGGAGATGGCCGAGTCCGAGGGGATCAAGGTCGAGATCCTCACGATCAACGACGACGTCGCGGTCAAGGACTCCACCTACACCGTGGGCCGGCGCGGCGTGGCCGGGAACTTCTTCGTGATGAAGGCGGTCGGCGCGGCGTCCGAGGCGGGCGCCGACCTCGACGAGCTGGTGCGGATCGGCCGCAAGGTCAACGACGTCACCCGCACCATGGGCCTGGCGCTCACCGCCTGCACGCCCCCCGCGAAGGGCTCACCGCTGTTCGACCTCGGCCCCGACGAGATGGAGGTCGGGGTGGGCATCCACGGCGAGCCCGGCCGGGAGCGGCGGAGCCTGGCCGGCGCCGACGAGATCGCCGACGAGCTGCTGGAGGCCGTCGTCACCGACCTGCCCTACCGGTCCGGCGACCGGGTCGCCCTGATGGTCAACGGCCTGGGCGGCACGCCGATCAGCGAGCTGTACATCCTGTTCCGCCGGGCGCACCAGCAGCTGGAGGAGCGGGGCATCACGGTCGGGCGCAGCTACGTCAACGAGTACTGCACCTCGCTGGACATGGCCGGCGCCTCGCTGACCCTCGTTCGGCTGGACGACGAGATCGAGCAGCTGTTGGCGGCACCGGCGGAGGTCGCCGTCCGCGTCTTCTGACGACGGTCAGCGGGGGCCCGGTGCGTCCGGCGCGCTGCCGGGCTCCGGGACGCCGGCGGGCTGGCGGCGGCGCAGGTCCTCGGGGAGCAGCTCGAGCAGCTCCTCGGGCAGCAGCGGCAGGTCCAGCAGCGAGAGCTTGACCCGGCTGCGGTCGGCGGCCACCCAGTCGTCGAGCCGGACGAGCAGCCCGGCGTCCCGGCGGGTCGACACGTGCAGCTCGTCGCCGGGTCCGAGCCGGCCGTGGACCAGTCCGTCGACCTCCACGGCCGGCCGCCCGGCTCCCGCGGGCAGGGCCAGGTGCAGCGGCTCGTCGGGACCGAGGACCAGCGGTCGGTCGATGCCGCTGAGCGGCGCGGACGGCGTGACCAGCACGCCCTCCGCGCCCGGGGACATCACCGGGCCACCGGCGGCGTAGCTGTAGGCGGTGGAGCCCATCGGCGTGGCCACGATCAGCGCGTCGCTGCGGTAGTGCCCGTACCGGCGTCCGGAGACCGACAGCGTCGCGTCGACCAGGCCCTCCCCCGGCACGCGGGCCAGGACGACGTCGTTGAACGCGACCGTCTCCCAGCCCGGTCCCCGCACCACCAGGCAGCTGCGCGACTCGATCGTCGAGCGGCCCTCGGCCATCGCGGTCAGCGCCGCCGTCAGCTCCCGCCCCTCCACCTCGGTGAGGAAACCCAGCCGGCCGAAGTTGACCCCGAGCACCGGCACCGGACGCCGCGCCACCAGCCGCATCGCGCCGAGCAGCGTGCCGTCCCCGCCCAGGGCGATCAGCCCGTCACAGCTGCCGGCCAGCTCCTCCACGCCGACCGGCCGCACCCCCTGCAGCCCCAGCCGGGCGACGTCGCCGGCGGCTGCGACCAGCTCGACGTCGTGGCGGTCGGCCCACCCCGCCACCTGCGCCGCCGCAGTGGAGCAGTCGCGCTGCGGGTGCAGCACCAGGCCGATCCGGTTGCCGTCGCGCACGGTCAGCCCCGCCACGTCTCGAGCAGACGCAGCCACACCTCGCTGATCGTCGGGTACGAGGGGACGGCGTGCCAGAGCCGGGCGATGGGCACCTCACCGACCACCGCGACGGTCGCCGAGTGCAGCAGCTCGGCGACCCCCGCGCCGACGAAGGTGACCCCGAGCAGCACCTCCCGCTCGGTGTCGACCACGGCCACCGCCGTCCCGGTGTAGCCGTCGGCGAAGACGCTCGCGCCGGCGACGTCGCCGATCGGGTACTCGACGACCCGGTGCGGCAGCCCGGCCGCCGCGGCCTCGGCGCTGGTCATCCCGACCGCGGCCACCTGGGGGTCGGTGAAGACCACGCTGGGCGTGGCCCGGGCGTCGGCGGTGGCCACGAACGGGGACCAGTCGGTGAGGTCCACCCGCTCGCCGCGGGCGCGGGCGACGATCGCGTTGCCGGCCTGCCGCGCCTGGTACTTGCCCATGTGGGTGAGCTGCCGCCGGCCGTTGACGTCGCCGACGCCGTACAGCCAGGGCAGGCCGCGGACCTGCAGCGAGTCGTCGACGTCCAGGTACTCCCCGGGCTCGAGGCCGACGGTGTCCACCCCGATCTCCCCGGTGTTGGCCGCCCGCCCGGCGGCGACCAGCACCTCGTCCCCGCGCAGCTCACCGGCGGAGGTCGTCAGCACGACCTCCGCGCCGTCCCGCCGCGCGGCGCGCACCTGCGTGCCCAGCCGGACGTCGACGCCGAGCCGGCGCATCGACTCGTCGACCGCCGCCCCGGCCTGCGGCTCGGCACCGGTCAGCAGCCGGTCGCCGCGCTGCAGCAGGGTCACCGTCGAGCCCAGCTGCTGCCAGGCGGTGGCCATCTCGCAGCCGACGTAGCCGCCGCCGATCACCAGCAGCCGGCCCGGCACCTCGCCGGCGCTGGTCGCCTCGCGCGGCGTCCACGGGTCCACCTCGGCCAGGCCCTCGACCGGCGGCATCGCGGCGCGCGAGCCGGTGCAGACGGCGACCGCGTGCCGGGCGGTGAGCACGACATCGCCGTCCGGCGTCCGGACGGTGACCCGCCGCTCCCCCGCCAGCCGACCCCGGCCGCGCACCAGGGTGATGCCCGCGCCCTCGACCCACCGCGCCTGCCCGGCGTCGTCCCAGTCATGGGTGGCGCCGTCCCGGCGGGCGAGGGTGCCGGCGACGTCCTGCTCGCCGGTGACCGCCGCGGCGGCGCCGCGGACCGACCTCGCCTCGGCCAGCGCCTCGCTGCCGCGCAGCAGCGTCTTGCTCGGCATGCAGGCCCAGTACGAGCACTCCCCGCCGACCAGGTCACTCTCGACCAGGACGGTGCTCAGCCCGCCCCGGACGGCGATGTCGGCGACGTTCTCCCCGGTCGAGCCGGCGCCCAGGACGACGACGTCGAAGGTCTGCTCCGCAGTGGTCACCTGGGCATTGTGGTCGACTGGCACCCGTGCCCGTCGAGCCCGGTGAGTTCGCCGCCGCCCTGCGCCAGTACGCCGCCGGGGTGGTGCTGCTGACCGTCCGGGACGACATCGACGACGTCGGGACGACGGTCACCTCGCTGATGAGCGTCTCCGCCGATCCGCCGCTGATCGCGATCGGGCTGGCCGCCGGCGGCTACCCGGCGGAGGTGCTGCAGTCGGTGGGCACCGGCGCGGTCACCGTGCTGGCCGCGGAGCACGCGATCCTGGCCAGCCGCTTCGCCTCCGCGGGCCGGCCCAGCGCCCGGCACCTGCTCGGGTCGGTGCCGTGGCACCGCGCCCCGGTCAGCGACGCGATCGTGCTCGACGACGGGCTGGCCGCGCTCGACTGCCGGGTCGCCTCCGTGGTCGGAGCGGGTGACCACGTCGTCGTCCTGCTCGCGGTGGAGGGAGTGCCCGCGCTGGGGGACGGCGACCCGCTGCTGCGGCTGCGGGGGCGCTGGGCCGACGGGTCGGGGGGCCCGCTCCGCCGTCCCTGAGCCGTTCGGTGCGGCCGAAGTCGCGATTCTGCCGGACGGTGGTGTCACATCCGGGGCGCCGGTGGTGCTCTAGGGATGTGGACGTCGTCGGGCAGGGTCGGGTGGCACCCCTCGCCGCGCTGCGGACCGCACGGAGGGGCAGCGCCGCGGTGACCGGCTCGCCGGGGGTCGTTCGGTCCGACCTGGAGCGGGTCTTCCGGGAGGACTACCCCCGGGTCGTCGGCGTGGCGGCCCGCGTGCTGGGCTCCCGCGACGAGGCCGAGGACGTCGCCCAGGAGGTCTTCCTGGCCTTCGGGCGGAGCACCGTCCCGGCCGAGGAGGCGACCGGCTGGCTCTGCGTGGCCGCCACGCACACCGCGCTCAACCACCTCCGCTCCGACCGGCGCCGCGCCAGCCGGGAGGAGGCCGTCGCCTCCGGGGACACGGTCACCCCAGACGTCGCCGACACCGTCCTCACCCGCGACGAGCACGGCCGGGTCCGCGCCGCGCTCGCCCGGCTGCCGCGCACGCAGGCCGTCGCCCTCGTGCTGCGGCACAGCGGCCTGAGCTACGCCGACGTCGCGGCCGCCCTCGACCTGTCCCCCGGCAGCGTCGGCACGACACTCCGCCGCGCCGAGTCCGCCCTTCGCAAGGAGTTGAGCACCGATGCGTCCACGAACTGACCGTCACCTCGGCGACGGCACGCTGCGCCGCCTGGTCGACGAGCCGGCCGGCGTGCCCGACGCCGACCGCGCCCACGTCGCCGGCTGCCCGACCTGCCTGGCCGGCCTGGCTGCCGCCCGCGCGGACGCCACCGCCGCGGCCGCGGCGCTGTCCACCCCCGCCACCCCCGACGTCGACCGGGCCTGGCGGCGGTTCACCGCCACCGCCGGGAGCGCCCCACCCGCCCCGGTGCCGGCCCGGTCGCGTCGCCGCCGTTCCCTGCGCCAGAGCCCGGTCGCGGCGGCGCTGGGGGTCGCCCTGGTCCTCGGCGGCGCCGGGGCAGCGGCCGCCGCCGACTGGCTGGAGATCTTCCAGGTCGACCAGGTCGAGGCCGTCGAGGTGCAGACCGGCGACCTGGTCGCGCTGCCGGACCTCTCCGCGTTCGGCGACCTCCAGGTCGTCGACGAGCCGGAGGTGCAGCAGGTCGCCGACGCCGCGACCGCGGCCGAGATCACCGGGCTCGACGCGCCCGAGGTGGCCACGCTGCCGGCCGGGGTGACCGGCGAGCCGCAGTTCATGGCCGGCGGCCAGGTCGTCGCGGAGTTCACCTTCTCCGCCGACCGCGCGGCCCAGGCCGCCGCCGAGGCCGGGCAGACGCTGCCGCCCCCGCCGGCCGGACTGGACGGCAGCCGGTTCCGGCTGGTCGCCGGGCCGGGGCTGGCCGAGGTCTGGAACAGCTCGACCGGGCTGCCCGCGCTGGTCGTCGCCCGGGTCACCGCCCCGACGGCGTACTCCTCGGGCGTTCCGTTCGAGACGGTCCGCGACTACCTGCTGGAGCTGCCGGGCCTGCCCGACGGCCTGGCCGAGCAGCTGCGCGCGTTCACGGCCGACGGCAGCACCCTGCCGCTCCCGGTCCCGGCCGAGCTGGTCACCACCTCCACCGCCGACGTGGACGGGCAGGAGGCCACCGTCCTGGCCTCCCGCGACGGGGCGATGACCGGGGTGGTGTGGGTCGAGGACGGCGTCGTCACCGGCGTCGCCGGGTCGCTGAGCGAGGACGAGGTGCTCACCGTCGCGCGAGGGCTGCGCTGACCGTGGACACCGCCGCCGTCCGGGCCGCCGAGCAGCTGCTCGCGGACCTGCCGCCCTCGCCGGCGGTGTGGTGCTCGGGGCTGCGCAAGCGGTACGGACGGCGGACCGCGGTCGACGGCGTCTCCTTCACCGTCGGCCGCGGCGAGGTCGTCGGCCTGCTGGGGCCCAACGGCGCCGGCAAGACCAGCGTGATCAAGATGCTGCTCGGGCTGGTGCGGCCCGACGACGGCGAGGTGCTGCTGCTCGGCCGACCCGGGCGCGACCCCCGGTCCCGCGAGCGCGTCGGGTACCTGCCCGAGCTCTTCCGGTACCAGCCGTGGCTGGCCGCGGCCGAGGTGCTCGGCCTGCACGTGCGGCTGGCCGGCGGCCACGTCCCACCGGAGGAGCAGCGCCGGTGCCTGGCGCTGGTCGGGCTCGCCGACCGGGCCGGCGACCGGGTGGGCGGCTTCTCCAAGGGCATGCAGCAGCGCCTGGGCCTGGCCGTCGCGCTGGTGGCCCGCCCGGAGCTCGTCGTCCTCGACGAGCCGACCAGCGCCCTGGACCCGCTCGGCCGGGCTGACGTCCGCGACATCGTGCTCTCGCTGCGGGAGCGCGGCGTGGCCGTGCTGCTCAACTCCCACCTCATCGGCGAGGTCGAGCGGGTCTGCGACCGGGTGGTCGTGCTCGACCGGGGCCGGGTGGCCGCCGCCGGCACGCTGGGCGAGCTGCTCGGTCAGCGGGAGCTGCGGCTGCACCTGGGCGGGGTGGGGGCCGCGGCGGAGCGCCGGCTGGCCGCCACCGGCGCGCTCACCCGCAGCGGCGAGCAGTACACCGTCACCCTGCCCGCCGACGACGACGGGACGGCGGTGCCCACCCTGGTCGCCGACCTCGTCGCCCTCGGGGTGCGGGTGCACGCCGTCGAGCCGGGGCGGATCAGCCTCGAGGAGCGGCTGCTGGGCATCCTGCGGCACGAGGAGGCACCGGCGTGACCGCGGTGGCGCAGGACGCCCCGGCGGCGGCACCGGGCACGACCGCCCGCGTGGTGCTGACCGTCGCGGGCCTCACCCTCCGCGAGGCCGCCCGCCGCAAGCTGCTGCGGGCGCTGTCGGTGCTCACCGTCGTGCTGCTCCTCCTGAGCGCCTGGGGGTTCTGGAAGCTGGCGTCCTTCGACACCGGCGCCGGGCAGCTGACCAGCGGCGAGGCGCGGCTGGTCGGCTCGCAGCTGCTCAACCTGGTGATGTTCGGCTACAGCCTCGTGGCCGCCCTGGGCACGGCGTTCCTGGCCGGCCCCACGCTCGCCGGCGAGGTCGAGTCCGGGATGGCACTGGCCGTGCTCGCCCGGCCCGTGCGCCGGGAGACCGTGCTGCTGGGCAAGTGGCTGGGCCTGGTGGCGTTCGGCAGCGGGTTCATCGTCGCCGCCGGGCTCGCCCAGTGCCTCGTCGTCCGGGCGACCGTCGGCTACTGGCCACCCGATCCCGTCGTCGGCGTCCTGCTGCTCGCGGTGCAGACGACGGTGCTGATGACCCTCGCGCTGCTGCTCGCCACGGCGGTGTCCCCCATGGCCTCGGGCATCGTGGCCGTCGGGCTCTTCGGGGCGACCTGGGTGGCCGGGGTCGTGGGCGGCGTCGGCGAGGCGCTGGACAACGACGGCGTCGCCCGCGTCGGTGAGGTCTCCCGGATGCTGCTGCCCACCGACGGGCTGTGGCGCGGCGCGATGCACGCCTTCCAGGACCCGACCGCGCTGGTCCAGATCGGCCCGGGCGGCGAGGCGTTCCCGTTCCTCAGCGCGGGGTCGCTGAGCGCTGCCTACCTGGTCTGGGTCGCCCTCTGGCTGCTCATGGTCGGCGGGCTCGCCGCTCTGTCGTTCGCCCGCCGCGACGTCTGAACGAGGACCCCCTCGCCCCCCACCGCTCGCACGCTCGCGGCGGGACCCTGCGAGGGGGCCGCGATAGCGTCAGCTCTCGATGAACGCGCCACTGATCCCGTCCGAGTCCGCGCTGCGCCGTGCCCTGGTGCGCGCCGAGCGCGGTCAGCCCCTGGACGCCACCGAGGCGGAGGTGCTGCTGCACGCCCGCGGCCTGGGCGACGGCGAGCCGCTGGACCGGCTGCTCGTCGCCGCGGGGCGGGTGCGGGACGCCGGGCTGGCCTCGGCCGGCCGACCGGGCGTGGTCACCTACAGCCGCAAGGTGTTCATCCCGCTCACCCACCTGTGCCGGGACCGCTGCCACTACTGCACGTTCGTGACCACCCCGGGGCAGCTGCGCGCGGCCGGCCGGGCGCCGTTCCTCTCCCCCGACGAGGTGCTGGCCATCGCCCGGGAAGGTGCGGCGCTGGGCTGCAAGGAGGCGCTGTTCACCCTCGGCGACCGCCCCGAGGACCGCTGGCCGGTGGCCGCCGAGTGGCTCGAGGCGCACGGCTTCGACTCGACCCTGGCCTACCTGCGGGCGATGGCGGTCCGGGTGCTGGAGGAGACCGGGCTGCTGCCCCACCTGAACCCGGGCGTGCTGTCGTGGGAGGAGCTGCAGCGGCTCAAGCCGGTGTCGGCGTCGATGGGCATGATGCTGGAGACGACGGCGACCCGGCTGTGGTCGGAACGGGGGGGCCCGCACTTCGGCAGCCCGGACAAGGAGCCGGCCGTCCGGCTCCGGGTGCTCGAGGACGCCGGTCGCTCCGCCGTCCCTTTCACCACCGGCGTGCTGCTGGGCATCGGCGAGACCTACGCCGAGCGGGTCGACGCCGTCCTGGAGATCCGCGCGTCGGCGCGGCGGCACCAGCACGTGCAAGAGGTCATCGTGCAGAACTTCCGGGCCAAGCCGCGCACCGCGATGGCCGGGCACGACGACCTGGACCTGCAGGAGTACGTCGCCGCCGTGGCCGTCACCCGGCTGCTGCTCGGCCCCAGGGCCCGGGTGCAGGCGCCGCCGAACCTGTCGGACTCCACCGAGCTCGGGCTGCTGCTGCGGGCCGGCGTCGACGACTGGGGCGGGGTCAGCCCGCTCACCCCCGACCACGTCAACCCCGAGCGGCCCTGGCCGAACATCGACAAGCTGGCGGTGCTGTCCGCGGAGGCCGGGTTCACCCTGCGCGAGCGGCTGGCCGCCCAGCCCGGCTTCGTGCAGCAGCCCGAGCCGTGGCTGGACCCGCGGGTGCGCCCGCACGTCGCCGCGCTGGCCGGCCCCGACGGGCTCGCCGTCGAGGGCCGCACCCCCACCGGGCTGCCGTGGCAGGAGCCGGACGAGGCGTGGACCTCCTCGGGCCGGGTCGACCTGCACGTCGAGGTCGACACGATCGGCCGGACCGGGGACCGGCGCAGCGACTTCGACGCGGTCTACGGCGACTGGGCCGACCTGCGCGAGCGGACCGTCGCCGCGCGGGACGGCCGGTCCACCGCGCTGACCGTCGGCGATCCGGAGGTGCGCGCCGCCCTGCGGCACGCCGAGGCCCACCCGGCCGGGCTGAGCGACGCCGAGTACCTGGCGCTCCTGGGCGCCGACGGGCCCGACCTCGCCGCGCTCGCGTCGCTGGCCGACGACGTCCGCCGGGACGTCAACGGCGACGACGTCACCTACGTGGTGAACCGGAACATCAACTTCACCAACGTCTGCTACACCGGCTGCCGGTTCTGCGCGTTCGCCCAGCGGCGCACCGACTCCGACGCCTACACGCTGTCGATGCAGCAGGTCGGCGACCGGGTCGACGAGGCGTGGGCCGGCGGCGCGACCGAGATCTGCATGCAGGGCGGCATCCACCCCGACCTGCCCGGCACCGCCTACCTCGACCTGGCCCGCACGGTGAAGGAACGGCAGCCGGACATCCACCTGCACGCGTTCTCACCGATGGAGGTGGTCAACGGCGCGGCCCGCACCGGGCTGTCCTTCCGCGACTTCCTGCTGGCCGCGAAGGAGGCGGGCGTGGACTCCCTGCCCGGCACCGCCGCGGAGATCCTCGACGACGACGTCCGCTGGGTGCTCACCAAGGGCAAGCTGCCCACCGCCACCTGGCTGGAGATCGTCACGACCGCGCACCGGGTGGGGCTGCCGACGACGTCGACGATGATGTACGGCCACGTCGACACCCCCGCCCACTGGGTGGCGCACCTGCGCACCCTGGCCGCGGTGCAGGACGAGACCGGCGGGTTCCGGGAGTTCGTGCTGCTGCCGTTCGTGCACCACAACGCGCCCATCTACCTCGCCGGCGTGGCCCGGCCCGGGCCGACGAACCGGGAGAACCGGGCCGTCCACGCGGTCGCGCGACTGCTGCTGCACGGCCGGATCGACAACATCCAGACCTCGTGGGTGAAGCTCGGCGACGCCGGCACCCGGGCGATGCTGACCGGCGGCGCCAACGACCTGGGCGGCACGCTGATGGAGGAGACGATCAGCCGGATGGCCGGCTCGGGCAACGGCTCGCTGAAGACGGTCGCCGAGCTGGAGGCGATGGCCGCCGCGATCGGACGGCCGGCGCGGCAGCGCACCACCGACTACGGCACCCCGTCGGCCGAGCGGCTCGCCACCGCCCGCTCCGAGGCGGGCCGCCGGGCCCTCACCCTCAAGCTGGTCTGAGGCCGGCGGCCGGTGGGGGCGGCTCCCCCACCGGCCGCGAGCGATCAGCGGTTGCCGCCGCCGATCATCGGGTCGTCGTCGGGGCGCTGGGTCGCGGACTCGACGCCTTCCGTGGACGACGGGGTGGAGTAGCCCGCCGTCCCCGACTCGTCCACGAGCACGTCGGTGCGGACGGTGTCCGGCGGCGGCTGCTCGACGACGGTGACCTCCTCGGTGACGGTGACCGGCCGGGACTCCGCGACCTTTTCGGTCGACGCCTCGCCCTCTGAGCTCCCGCCGCTCTTCGCCGCGGCCGCCGCCGCGACGCCGGCCACCGCCGCGGCCGCCGCGCCGGCGACCACCGCCGTCGGGGAGATCCCCGCCTTGCCGCTGTCCCCGCGGGAGGTCGCGGCGGCCTCGACGCCCGGGGTCCCGACGCCGGCGCCCGCGTTCACCGTGCCCCGCCAGGCGCCGCTCTCGTAGCCCTCACTCTCGATGAGCTCCTTGAACCGCTGCAGGTCGCCCTTGGCCTGGCGGCCCACGATGCCGAGCTTGTCCCCGGCCTGTTCCACGATGCCCTCCGGCTCGTACTCGAGGGTGAGGTACACGGTCGTGGACATCGGTCCGGTGGAGACGAAGCGGACCGCGCCGGCGTTCGTCGCCCCCTCGGTGGCCGCCCAGGCGATCTTCTGGTCGGGGACCTGCTCGAGGATGGTGGCTTCCCACTCCCGCCGGACGCCGGCGATCTCGGCCGTCCAGTGCAGGCGCTGGTCGTCGTGCTGGTGGACCTCCTTCACCCCGCTCATGAAGTGGGGGAAGTCCTCGAACTGCGTCCACTGGTTGTAGGCGGTGCTCACCGGGACGTCGACCTGGATCGACTCCTCGACCTTGGTGCTCATGGCCATCTCCTTCGTCGCAGGGCACCCGCACTGGCTACGGGATCCCGGACCTACCCCTTCCGGCCGCCCTGTTACGCATCGACCGTGGTCCAGGTCACGGCGGAGCCCGGCGGACGGCATACTGCCCGCGTGCAGCCCCCGCCCCGGCCGGCCGATCCTCCGGCCCCGACCGGCCGGCGGTCGGCGGGGCAGCTCGCCGACGAGGCGTGGCAGCGGTTGTCCCCGGGGCTGGCCGTCGACGCGGTCGCCGCGCTCGGCGCCGACGAGGCCGAGGTCTTCCTCACCCGGGTGCAGGTGGCGCTGGCCGACGTGCACGGGCCCCTCGTCGCCCTCTACGGCGACCCGGCCGATCCCGACCAGCTGCTCGCCCGGGCCCTGCGCACCGTCCTGGCCGCCGCCGCGGAACGACCGGCGGAGCTGCGGCGCCTCGACCGACGCCGCGAGATCGACCCCGGCTGGTTCCAGCACGAGCGGATGCAGGGCTACGTCTGCTACGTCGACCACTTCAGCGGCACGCTCGGCGAGCTGCCCGACCGGCTGGACCACCTCTCGGAGCTGGGCACCACCTACCTGCACCTGATGCCGCTGCTGCGGCCGCGGGAGGGCGAGAACGACGGCGGCTACGCCGTCGCGGACTACCGCCAGGTCGATCCGCGGCTGGGCACGATGGCGGACCTGGAGACGGTGGCGGCGGCGCTGCGCGAGCGCGGCATCAGCCTGTGCATCGACCTGGTGCTCAACCACACCGCCGCCGAGCACCCCTGGGCGCGCGGCTGGCTGGCCGGGGACCCGGCCTACGCCGGCTTCTACACCGCGTTCCCCGACCGGGCGATGCCCGACGCCTACGAGGCGACCATCCCCGAGGTCTTCCCCGACCGGGCGCCGGGGTCGTTCACCTGGGTACCGGAGGCCCGCGGCGGCGCCGGCGGCTGGGTGTGGACGACGTTCTGGAGCTACCAGTGGGACCTCGACTACGCCAACCCCGAGGTCACCCTGGCCATGCTCGGCGAGATCACCTGGCTGGCCAACCGGGGCGTCGAGGTGTTCCGGATGGACGCCATCCCGTTCATGTGGAAGCGGATGGGCACCAGCTGCCAGAACCAGCCCGAGGTGCACGACCTGGTCCAGCTGCTGCACGGGCTCACCCGGATGGCCGCGCCGGCCGTCGTCTTCAAGGCCGAGGCGATCGTCGCGCCGGACGACCTGGTGCCCTACCTCGGCGGCCACGAGCGGGAGCGGCCCGAGTGCGAGCTGGCCTACCACAACCAGCTCATGGTCCTGCTGTGGAGCAGCCTGGCCACCCAGGACGCCCGGCTGGCCCGCACCGCTCTGCGCCGGATGCGGCCGATCCCCTCCCGCGCCAGCTGGGTGACCTACGTGCGGGGCCACGACGACATCGGCTGGGCGGTCACCGACGAGGACGCCGCCGCGATCGGCGTCGGCGGGCACTCGCACCGCCGGTTCCTCAACGACTTCTTCGCCGGGCACTACCCGGCGTCGTCGTCCCGGGGCGCGCTGTTCCAGGAGAACGCGTTGACCGGCGACGCCCGCATCTCCGGGTCGGCAGCGTCGCTGTGCGGGATCGAGGCAGCGCTGGAGCGCGGCGACGACGACGCCGTGGAGGCCGGCATCCGGCGCCTGGTGCTGCTGTACTCCGTCGCCTTCGCCTACGGCGGCGTCCCCCTGCTGTACATGGGCGACGAGATCGCCCTGCTCAACGACGACCGGTACCTCGAGGACCCGTCCCGGGCGCCGGACAACCGCTGGATGCACCGCCCGCTGATGGACTGGACGGCGGCCGGTCGGCGGCACGACCCCACCACCCTGGAGGGCCGGGTGTACGCCCGGATGTTCCGGCTCGGGCAGGTGCGGCGGTCGCTGCCGGCCCTGCGCGGCGGCACCGAGCCGTCGGTCCTGCACGCCGGCAGCGACCGGGTGCTGGCCTGGCGGCGCCGGCACCCGCGCAGCGGGGCCTTCGTCGGGCTGGCCAACTTCTCCCCCGACCCGGAGGTGGTGGACGCCGACACCGTCACCGGCTTCGGCACCCTCGACCTGGTGCTGGGCAGCGACGGCCCGCTGCGGGTGGAGCACGGCGGGCTGGTCGTGCCGGGACTCGGGTTCGCCTGGTACGCCGAGCCCTGAGCCACCGTCGGTGCAGCCGTCGGCGGCGTCACACCCGCCGGAGGCTGTCGGTGTACATGTGTTTCATCAGCCGGTCCCGGTCGTCGGCCCGCTCACCGGCGAGGACTCCGGGGGCGGCGCCGGGTCCTCCTCCGGCGGTGGCGCGGGGTCCTCCTCCGGCGGTGGCGCCGGGTCCTCCTCCGGCGGCGGCGCCGGGTCCTCCTCCGGCGGCGGCGCCGGGTCCCCGTCCGGCGGCGGCACAGGATCCCCGTCCGGCGGCGGCACAGGATCCCCGTCCGGCGGCGGCACAGGATCCCCGTCCGGCGGCGGCACAGGATCCCCGTCCGGCGGCGGCACAGGATCCCCGTCCGGCGGCGGCACAGGATCCCCGTCCGGCGGCGGCACAGGATCCCCGTCCGATCCCGATGTGGTGGAGCCCCCGTCGTCCCCGTTCTCCCTGCTCTCGTTCTCTTCGTCGGACGACTCCTCGTCCTCGTCCCACTGCGAGCTCGACCCGTCGGTGGCCGGACGTGAGTCCTCCTCCTCCAAGCGGCTCCACATGGCCAGCGCGGCCTCGACCGCTGCCTGATCGACGGGGTGGTCCAGCTGGCCCGTGGTGGCGCAGGGACGGGCCACGACCGTCTGGTTGTCCGGCTCCACGATGACGAACTCCTGGACCGGCGCCGGAGCCGGCCGGACGACCGTGACGGCCCGCGGCGAGAAGCCCGACCACGTCTCACCCTCGTAGCGGACCGCCGTCCGCGGTGCCGGAGGTCCGAGCGGGTTGCCGCACGCGCACCGCACCCGCGGTGCCCCGCGCTCGTCGACGAGCACCGCCGTTCCTGCCTGCAGGACGGACTGGAACGAGGTGGCCACACCGTCCCGGTAACCGTGGTTGGTCACGGCCGTGTCGGCGCGGAGTGTGAGCGAGGTGAGCCGGCCGAGGAACGACCGGATCTGGCTGGTCTCGATCCCCTGCGCCTCCGCCCAGGCCGCCGCCCGATCCGGATGTGCGTCCAGGAACGAGGCGATGTCCTCGGGGTGACACTCCTCGGTCCCCGAGCCGCCGTAGAGACCCGGAGCATCGCCGGACACGCTGCCGCTCGCCCCGGGCGAGGCCGCCGGTTGAGGCTGCTCCTGGCTGGCGGGTGGAGTGAAGGGAGCCTCCCCGGGTTCGCCGGCGGCCTCGGCCCGCACGACCGTGGGGTCATCCGAACCGAACAGGGTCACCGCCTCGATGACCGCCCCCAGGGCGAGGACCAGGACACCGAGGACGAGCAACCTGGACACCAGGCGCCGGCGCCGGCGCCGCGGAGCGGGTGACCGGACACGGGATGCTCTCGCGGGGACGACCTCGGCGATCCCCGTCTCGGCCGAGCCGGACGTCGGCGAGATCACCGCCCCCAGCTCGGCGGATCGAGTCTCGGCCGAGCCGGTCGCCGGCGGCAGCACCGACCCGGACCCGGCGGCCCCCGCCTCCACTGCATCCGTCATCGGCGAGGGCGCGGCATGTCCACCGAGGCCCGCCCGAGCGGCAGCAGCCAGCTCACCGGCGCTCGCGTAGCGGGCGTCAGCGTCCTTGGCCATGCCCCGCGCGATGACCGCGTCCAGGGTCGCCGGTACCCCCGCCACGAGCGCCGAGGCCCGGGGCGGTTGCAGGTTCAGGTGCGAGTGGATCATCGCGGGCAGCTCGTCGGCCTCGAACGGCGGGTGCCCGGTCAGCGCCTCGTGCAGCAGGCAGGCCAGCGAGTACACGTCCACCCGGTGGTCGCTGGGGCGACCCATCAGCCGCTCGGGCGCGATGTAGTCCAGCGTCCCGACCGTGGTGCCGGTCGCGGTCAGCGAGACGCTGCCGTGGCCGACCTTGCCCGTCAGTCCGAAGTCGGCCAGGTAGCAGTGGCGGACGGGAGCGTCTCCACCGAGCAGCACGTTCGACGGCTTTACGTCGCGGTGCACGAGTCCCGCGCGATGTGCGGCGTCGAGCGCGGCCGCGACCTGAGCCACGACGTCGACCGCCGAGTCAGGCGGCAGCGGACCCAGGGTTGCCAGCAGCTCACCGAGGTCCTGGCCCTCGATCAGTCGCATGTCAAGGTAGAGCCGGCCGTCAATCTCCCCGAAGTCGTGGATCGGGATGACATGGGCCTCCGTCAGCCCGGCGGCAGCGTGGCACTCCCTGAGGAACCGGGCGCGGTACCGCTCGTCGGCCACGAGCTCGGGGCGTAGCCGCTTGAGCGCCACCGTCCGCTCGCGCACCGTGTCGTAGGCCCGGTAGACCTCGCCCATACCGCCGTGGCCGATGAGTGCCTCCAGCCGGTACGGACCGAAGGTCTGTGGGTCCACGGTTCCTCCAGAGACCTCGGTGCCGCTCATCGCGCCGCGGGCTGGCATGGTCGTCGGCCGGCACGAGTGTCCAGTTCTGGAAGGTGCATCCGCGCCTCGGAGCCGCGACGGCCGCAACGGAACGTCTTCGCCCGGTCAGGCCGTCGCACTACGGGGCCGCTCGGCTACGCCGCGGTCACTCCGGGTCGGGAGTCGGCCCGCGTGAACCTGCGGCGTGGGCGGGCCGAACGACGCCGTCGGGTGGGATCGGACTGCCACAGGCCCCACGCGACCACGCAGGTCATCACGAGGGCCAGTGCTGCGAGGACGAGCAGATCGGCGGTCCAGGCACTGGAGCTGTGCCGCCACAGCGGGTCGTCGACCGGCGGAGGCACCTTGCCCAGGTCCATGGTCGCTGCTCCCATCGCGAAGCCCCAGCGCGACGGGAGCAGCCAGGAGAGCTGGTCGAGACCGGCCCGACCGACGAGGGGGAACAGCCCGCCCGCCAGGACCAGCTGCACCATCACCGTGAGGACCAGCAGTGGCATGCCTCGATCGGCGTTGCCGATCGCCGTGGAGATCACCAGGCCCAGCACCATGGACGCGCACGTCACCGCGACCACGCTGACCCCGATCTCCAGGCGCCCCGACCCGAGGGTCGTCGCGCCGTCGGGACCTGCTCGGCCCAGCAGCGCCACGGCGCAGAACACGGCTGCCTGGACAGCGGTCACCAGACCCAGGACGGTGAGCTTGGCGGCGAGGTAGGCGGTGCTGGACAGCCCGATCGATCGCTCGCGCTCGTAGATGGTCCGTTCCTTGACCAGTTCACGGATCGATGAGGCGGTGCCCATCAATGTGCCGGACATCGTCAGCACCAGCAGGAGCTGCGTCGCGGTGACATCACCCGGCGCGGTCGAGAGCCCATGGGGGGCGGGCAGGGCATGCGCCACGCCGCTCAGCAGGACCGGCAGCAACGCGAGGAAGATCAAGTACGTCCGGTCGGCCATCATCACGTCGAACGTCCGACGGCACAGGACGGGGAACTGGGCGAAGCCCGATCGCCGTCGTGGCGCCGGGGCGGCAGGAGCCGCTCGAGGCACCGACCGGGCGGGTTGCCGGGGGGCGATGTCCGAGCTGCGGAACCGAGCGGCCCAATCGGTCGCCGAGTCGTCCTCCAGCTGCGTGAAGACGTCGGCGAAGTCAGTGACGCCGAAGTGGTCGAGCGCCCGGCGCGGTGGGCCGTCGTAGGCGACCCGACCTCCCGGGGCCAGGATGAGGAGCCGATCGCACACGTCCAGGTTGGCCACGCTGTGCGTGACCACGACCACGGTGCGACCACCGTCCGCGAGGTCCCGCAGGCTCCCCATCACCTGCTTGTCCAGCCCTGGGTCCAGTCCCGAGGTGGGCTCGTCGAGGAAGAGGAGGGAGGGGCGGGTCAGCAACTCGAGGGCCACGCTCGTCCGCTTGCGCTGGCCACCGGACAGGCGGTCGATCCGCAGGTCGGCGCGCTCGGCCAGCCCCAGCTCGTCGAGCACCTCCTGGATGCGCTGCTCCCGGACCATGGCCGGGACGTCTGGCGGGAAGCGGAGGCGGGCGGCGTACGACAGCGCTCGACGCACGGTCAGCTGCGGATGCAGGATGTCGTCCTGGGGGACGACCCCGATCCGCTGCTGCAGCTCCTCGTACTCGTCGTAGAGGTCGCGGCCCCCGTAGCTGACGCCGCCCGAGTCAGCCGGGCGGGTCCCGGTCAGCGCGCCCAGCAGGGTCGACTTCCCCGAGCCACTCGGACCCAGGACCGCCATCAGACTCCGGCCCGGCAGGCGGAAGCCCACCCCGTCCAGCAGTCGTCGGCCGTCCCGGATCACGACCAGGCCGTCGGCCTCGATGTCGACGTCCCCCCGGTCCTCGTACTGCACCAGCCGATCACCGGCCAACTGCAGCAGGGTGCGTCCGACGCCGATGAGATCCCGCTCGGCCACGAGCGCCTCGTCCATCCCCCGGCCGTTCAGGAACGTCCCGTTCGCGCTGTCCAGGTCCCGCAGCCGCCAGCCTCCCGGGGTCCGCTCGAGAACGGCGTGGTGACGGGAGACCAAGAGGTCGTCCACCACCACGTCGTTGTCCGGCGAGCGCCCGATGGCGAGCCGCTCCGGCGGGAGGTGGTGCACGGCGGACAGCGCCGCATGCGTCGGAGGCGCCCCGCCGGGCACGTCACGCGTGCTGGCGAGCGGGGTCAAGGTGACCGCGACACCCTCGACGGGGTGCCCGAGCATGACGACCGTGGAACCGGTGAGCACGACTTGCGGTGTGCGCCGGCCCGCCAGGAAGACGCCGTTGCGGCTGTGATCGCTGAGCACCCACCCCGCCGCGCCGTGCTGGACGGTCGCGTGGCGACGGGACACCCGCCCGTCCGTGATGGGTCCGCCGACCTCCGCGTCGCGACCGAGGGTGACGGTCTCCTGCGGAGGTACGACCCACCGCCGGTCCCCGACGCGCACCTCCAGCGGGACGTCGAGCGGGTCCTCGACCTCCGCTGCGGCGACCGCCGGTGGGGCGGTCCCGGGTGAGGCGTCCGCCGAGACGCGCGCTCGCGCGGGCCGGTCCGGGGGCGACGGCGGGTCCAGACCCGGGCCGGGCACGTCCCCGACGCCCGGTACCGGTGCCGCCCGGAGGACGTCCGGCGTGGCCTGGTCGCGAGGCGGGGCCACTCCGCCGTTCCCCGTCGACCGGCCACCCGCCGACGGCACGGGCGGCTGCCTGCCGAGGGCCTGCGCGAGCTCGTTCACCAGCTGCTGGCAGGACGCGTAGCGGTCCGCGGGCTCCTTGGCCATGGCCCGCGCCAGCACGGCGTTGACCGCCGCCGGCAGTTCGGGGCGGATCCCGGTGATCGGCGGCGGCATGTCGACGAGGTGCGCCCAGAGCAGCGCGGCCTCGTCGTCCCGGCGGAACGGCTGCTGCCCGGTCAGGCACTCGTACAACACGCAGCCCAACGCATAGATGTCAGCCGTCGGCCCCACCGGTCTGCCTTGGATCTGCTCGGGCGAGACGTAGTCGGCGGTGCCCAGGAACTGCCCGCTGGCCGTCAGCCCGCCCGACAGCTCGGTGGTGCGCTTGGTGATCCCGAAGTCGGTCAGGTAGCAGTGGTCGCCCGGCGGCTGACCTGGGCGGTGGTGGCCGGCGGCGATGAGGAAGTTGTCCGGCTTGACGTCCCGGTGCACCAGCCCGGCTTGGTGTGCGGTGTCCAGCGCGTCCCCGATCTGGCCGAACAGCCGCAGCATCCGGTCCAGCGGCAGGGGCCCGCCCTGCTCCGAGAGCAGGCCCCTCAAGTCGCTGCCCAGGACGTACCGCATGGCGATGAACAGCTGCCCCTCGGCCTCCCCGGCCCCGTAGATCGGCACGATGTTCGGGTGCTCCAGCGATGCCGCCAGCCGTGACTCGCGGATGAAGCGCTTGCGGAACTGCTCGTTGTCGGACAGCTGAGGCGGGAGGAGCTTCAACGCGACCTTGCGGCCCAGGCGCACGTCCTCCGCGCAGTAGACCACCGCCATGCCGCCACGGCCGATCAGGGACTCGATCCGGTACCCTGCGATCTCGCTGCCCGACTCCAGGATCGTCATGCCGACCGCCTCCGCTCAGCCCGCAGCTCGCTCGCGCCGGCCCGGCCCGTGGCTCCGCGGCAGCGGGGCGGTACCGGTGGCCGGGCCTCGCGCCGACGGCGTTCAATCAGAGCAGGACCGGCGCGCAGTCGCCAGGTCTGCGGCTCCCTTCTCCCGAACCTGGAGGTGGTGGACGCCGACACGGTCACCGGCTTCGGCACCTATGACCTGGTGCTGGGCAGCGACGGCCCGCTGCGGGTGGAGCACGGCGGGCTGGTCGTGCCGGGACTCGGGTTCGCCTGGTACGCCGAGCCCTGAGCCGCTCCGCCGCGCACCGGCGCCGGGGATGCCCCGGGAAGCGGGCGGATGCGCCACCCTCCGTCGGTGAGGTCTCGCCGTGCGGTCGGCCGTCGTCCCGCGACGACGGCCCTGGGGCTGCTGCTCGCCGCCGTCCTCCTGCTCGGTCTGGCCGTGGGGATCGGCCTGCTGGTCACCCGGGCGGAGACGGGGACGGCGGTGGAGGAGGTGGACTCCGGTGCCGACGAGTGGTTCGCCGACCGCCGGACGCCGACCCTCGACGCCGCCTCGGACACGCTCGACGAGCTCGGCAACACCGCCGTGGTCCTCGGCGTCGGCGTGGTCGCCGCGGCGGCCGGGTCGCTCGCGGTCCGGCACTGGCGTCCGGCCGTGGTCCTCGCACTCGCCCTCGGCGGTGAGCTGGCGATCTTCCTGACCACGACCGCGCTGATCGACCGGCCGCGGCCGCCGGTGGTGCACCTCGACGCCGAGCTCCCGCCCACCTCCAGCTTCCCGTCCGGGCACACGGCCGCGGCCATCTGCCTCTACGGCGGGATCGCGGCACTGGTGCTGGCCGCGACCCGGGCCTGGTGGCGATGGCTGGTGCTGGCTGCCGCCATCGTCGTCGTGGCGGTGGTGGCCGTCGCGCGCATCTACCGCGGCGCCCACTTCCCCACCGATGTGATGGGCAGCGTCGCGTTCGCCGTGCCCTGGCTGCTCGTCGTCCTCAGGCTCGTCCCGTCGGCGCCGCCCCGCGGGACCGTTCGATAACGCTTGCGCAGCGTGAGGGCCCGGGGTGTGGGCCGGGCGGCCCGGCGACGGCACCATGCTTCCCCGACCGGCATCGGCGCACCCAGACAGGAGCAACCGTGGCCCTCCCCGAGCGCTTCAACCTGCGCAGCCTCTACCTCTACCTGGTCTGCCTGATCACGCTGGTGGTGTCGATCTTCGCCGCGGTGCAGTTCGTGCGCAGCACCGTGTCGCTGCTGTACCCGGACCCGGGCTACCACGGCTACTACTACGAGGCGCCCGGCGACGAGCTCACCGAGGAGGAGCAGCAGCGGCAGGAGGAGCTCGCCCGGGACTCCCAGCAGCGGCAGTCGGTGCTGGACATGGTCGGCGGGGCCACCACGCTGCTCATCGCCGGGCCGCTGTACGTCTACCACTGGCGCCGCGTGCAGGCGGAGCTGCCGTCGCGGGTGGCCCCGGCAGCACCGGCCTGACCCGGATAGCGTCCGGGTGTGAGCGAGCCCACGCGTCCGCCGTCCGACCTCGACCAGCTGGCCGACCGCTTCGTCGACGAGTACGCCGCCGACCAGCCCACCGTCGCCACCTACATCGGCGTTCCCGGTCACGACGACGAGTGGCCCGACCTCACCCCCGACGGGCACGCCGCGACCGCGGAGCTGCTGCGCCGCACCGTCGCCGCCGTGGAGCGGACCGACCCGGCCGAGCGCCGCGACGACGTCGCCCGGAGCGCGATGCTGGAGCGCCTCGGCGCCGAGCTCGCCCTGCACGAGGCCGGGCTCACCTCGTCCTCGCTGAACACGATCGCCAGCCCGCTGCAGGACTTCCGGTCCACGTTCGACCTGATGCCCGCCGAGACCGACGAGGACTGGGCGACGATCGCCCGGCGGCTCACCGCGCTCCCCGCGGCGCTGGCCGGGTACCGGCAGGGTCTGCGCGCCGCGGCCGACGCCGGGCACGTGTCCGCCGCCCGGCAGGTGCGGCTGGCCGCGGGCATCGCCCGGCGCTGGGCCGGCACCCCGGAGAAGCCGGGCTTCTACGCGCAGTTCGTCGGCCGGGCGGAGGTCGGGAACGGGGTGCGGGCCGACCTGGACCGCGGTGCCGAGGCCACCGCCCGGGCGCTGGTCGAGTTCGCCGACGCCGTCGAGCGGGAACTCCTGCCGGGCGCCCCCGAGCGGGACGGCGTCGGCCGGGAGCGGTACGCGCTGGAGTCCCGCTACCACGCGGGCATCGACCTCGACCTCGACGAGACCTACGCGTGGGGGTGGGACGAGCTCGCCCGGATCGTCGCCGAGAAGGAGACGGTCGCCGAGCGGATCGCCCCGGGGCAGGGCATCGCCGGCGCCATGGCCGCACTCGACGCCGACCCGGCCCGCCAGGTGCGCGGTCGGGAGGCGCTGCAGGAGTGGCTGCAGGGGACCGCCGACCGGGCGATGGCCGCCCTGGACGGCGTGCACTTCGACATCCCCGCCCCGATCAAGCGGATCGAGGGACGGCTGACCCCGACCTCGGGCGAGGGCGTCTACTACACCGGCCCGACCGAGGACTTCAGCCGGCCCGGGCGGATGTGGTGGTCGCTGCCCGAGGGCGTCAGCGACATGACCACGTGGCGGGAGACGACGACGGTCTTCCACGAGGGCGTCCCCGGCCACCACCTGCAGATCGCGCAGACCGTCTACAACGCCGCGCTGCTCAACCGCTGGCAGCGGCTGCTGTGCTGGTGCTCCGGGCACGGCGAGGGCTGGGCGCTGTACGCCGAGCGGCTGATGGGCGAGCTCGGCCACCTCGAGGACCCCGGCGACCGGCTGGGCATGCTCGACGCCCAGGAGCTGCGGGCCGCCCGCGTCGTGCTGGACATCGGCGTCCACCTGGACCTGCCGATCCCGGCCGGGCGGGCCGCCGGGGACCGGTGGACCTACGACGTCGCGCTGGACTTCCTCCGCTCGCACGTGAACATGGAGGACGCCATGCGGGTCGACGAGCTGCACCGCTACCTCGGCTGGCCGGGGCAGGCGCCGGTCTACAAGGTCGGCGAGCGGGTCTGGCTGACCTGCCGCGAGGAGGCGCAGCGGCGCGGCGGCGACGAGTTCGACCTCAAGGCCTGGCACCGGACCGCGCTCGACCTCGGCCCGCTGGGCCTGGCCCCGCTGGCCGCCGAGCTGGCCCGGATGTGATCCGCCGGGGAGGTCAGGGGCCGGGGGGCGGGTCGGCCGGCAGCAGGATCGTGGTCAGCAGCCGCCGCCGGCGCCCCTCGGGGGGCAGCGACGTCCGGCGCGCGTACGCCCCGCGGACCTCGGTGAGCAGCTCCAGCATCTCCTCGTCGGTGAGGTGCAGCGCGATCTGCCGGTAGCTGACGAAGTCCCGGCCGAGGTCCACCTCACCGCGGTCGAGGTAGCGGTCGAAGTCGGCGAGCAGCCCGGCGACGAAGGTCAGGAAGGCCCGCCGGTGCTGCTCGGGCGTGAGCTCGGCGGCCTCGGCCGGGCCGATCGAGGCCGCCTCGGCGTGCAGGCGGTAGGTGCGCTCGGACACGGCGCGCACCCGTCGCTCTCCCGCGACTTCGAGCACGCCGGCCGCGGCCAGCGTGGCGACCTGGCGGTAGAGGGTCGCCGCGGACACGTCCGGCAGCAGCTCGCGCAGCTGACCGGTGGTGAGCTCCCGGTCGCCGAGGAACGCCTGGACGATCCGCAGCCGCACCGGGTGCAGCAGCAACTCCGCCGTCGTCATGTGCGTCACATCGTCCTGACTGTTCTCATCCTTGACATCGTTCTTGTCATTGAGAACACTACACTGCATGAGCGCTGTCCACCTCACCGACCAGGAGCTCCGCGTCGAGCTCACCCGTGCCGAGAAGATCGCCGGCCTGCACGGAGACGTCCGCATCCCGCTGGCCGCCATCACCGACGTGGAGGTCGTCCCGGACGCGCTGACGGCCACCCGCGGCCTGCGTGCCCCGGGCCTGCAGCTGCCCGGCCGGCGCAAGATCGGCACCTGGCGCACCCGCGGCGGCGCCGAGTTCGTCACCACCCACCGCGGCCAGGCCGGTGTGCGCCTGACCCTCTCCGGGCACCGGCTGGCCTCGGTCCTGCTCGGGGACGACGACGCCCAGGACCTCGCGGCGCGCATCCGGGCCGCGCGGTGAGCCCGCGCGAGGTGCAGCTGCGCTTCCCCGGCCCGGACCGGGACCTGGCCGGCACCCTCACCGTGCCCGTGGGGGACGGCCCGTTCCCGGCGGCGGTGCTGGTCAGCGGCTCCGGCCCGCTGGACCGGAACTCGAACGCGCCGCGGATGCCGATCGACTCGACCCGGCAGCTGGCGCACGCCCTCGCCCCGGCCGGCATCGCCTCGCTGCGCTACGACAAGCGCGGCGTCGGGGAGAGCCGGTCGCTGCGCGACGGGACCACGGAGGGCCGGAACGGCTGGAAGCGGGTCGGTCTGCTCGACAACGCCGCGGACACCGCCGCCGCCTTCGCCGCGCTGGCCACCCGGCCCGAGGCCGACCCCGGCCGGCTGTTCATCGTCGGGCACAGCGAGGGCGCCCTGCTGGTCGCGCACGCCGCCGCCGGGCTGCTCACCGGGCCGTCCGGCCCGCGCCCGGCCGGGGTGGTGCTGCTGTCCGGCGCCGCGCAGCGCGGGGACGCCGTGCTGCGCCGGCAGGCGGCCGTGATCGCGCCCACGCTGCCCGCCCCGGTCCGCGCCCTGCTGCGGCTGCTGCGGGTCGACCTGATCAGCAAGGTCAGCCGCAACCACGACAAGATCCGCGCCACCACCACCGACGTGACCCGCATCGGCGGTCCCACGGTGAACGCCAAGTGGTTCCGCGAGTACCTGGACCACGACCCCCGCGCCGACCTGTCCCGCCTCGACCTGCCCGTGCTCGCCGTCACCGGCAGCAAGGACCTGCAGGTCGACCCGGCCGACCTGGCCGCGATCGCCGAGGCCGTGCCGGGGCCGGTGGAGACCTGGTGCGCCCCCGACGTGAGCCACCTGCTGCGCACCCAGCCCGGCGCCGCGTCGCTGCGCGCCTACAAGCAGGAGGTCCGCCGCCCGGTCGAGCCCGCGGTGCTCGGCCGCGTCACGAAGTGGGTGACGGCTCGGGCGGCCCGAGAGCGCGACGAGCCGGGGGTGGTCGAGGAGCGGCATCGGGGGTAGGGAGGCCCGGTGCGAGCGATCACCTACACCCAGCCCGGCGGTCCCGACGTCCTCCAGCTCGTCGACCGGCCCACCCCCGACCCCGGCCCCGGGGAGGTGCGGGTGCGCCTGGCCTTCTCCGGGGTGAACCCGACCGACTGGAAGGCCCGGAGCACCGCCGACCCCGGGCCCGGGGGGAAGGTCCCCAACCAGGACGGCTCGGGCACCATCGAGGCGGTCGGCCGGGGCGTGGACCCGGTGCTGCGGGGCGAGCGGGTGTGGGTGTGGGAGGCGGCCTGGCAGCGCCCGCACGGCACGGCCGCGGAGTACACCGTCGTCCCCGCCCGGCAGACCGTGCTGCTCGGCGAGGGGCCCTCCTTCGAGCTGGGTGCCGCGCTCGGCATCCCCTTCCTGACCGCGCACCGCTGCCTGACCGTCGCCGAGTCGCTGCCCGACCGGCTGGGCCCCGGCTCGCTGCACGGCCGGACCGTGCTCGTGCAGGGCGGCGCCGGCGCGGTCGGCAACGCCGCCATCCAGCTGGCCCGCTGGGCCGAGGCCACCGTCATCGCCACGGTCAGCTCCCCGCGCAAGGCGCAGCTGGCCGCGGCGGCCGGCGCCTCGCACGTCGTCGACTACCGGCAGCAGGACGTCGTCACCGAGGTGCGCAAGGTCGCGCCCAAGGGCGTCGACACCATCGTCGAGGTCAACGCCGCGCAGAACGCCGCGGCCGACGCGCAGGTGATCGGCCTGCACGGTGCGGTCGCCATGTACGCCGACGACGGCGGCGCGGAGGTCACCGTCCCGGTGCGCTCGCAGATGAACCCGAACGCCCGCTGGCAGTTCGTGCTCGTCTACACCGAGCCGGCGCGGGCCAAGGAGATCGGCGTCGAGGACGTCAACGCCGCGGTGCTGGACGGCGCCGTCCGGGTCGGCGAGGAGGCCGGGCTGCCGCTGCACGTGTACCCGCTGGCCGAGACGGCGCGGGCCCACCAGGCGGTGCAGGACGGCGCCGTCGGCAAGGTGCTCGTCGACGTCACCGCCTGAACGACGCGGTCCGGTCAGTAGTGGTAGCGCGCCTGCAGGACGACGAGCTGGTCGCCGTCCACCGTGCAGACCAGCCGGTGCTCCTGGTCGATGCGACGGGACCAGCAGCCGGACAGGTTGCCGCTGAGCCGCTCGGGCTTGCCCGTTCCGCTACTGGGGTCACGGGCAGCCTCGCTGATCAGCCGGTTGACCCGCAGCCGCGTCTTCCGGTCCCCGGCCCAGCTGGTGTAGTCGGCCCGGCCGTGCGAGGTGGACGTGATCCTCACTCGGTGAGCTCGTGCGGCTCCGCACGGCCGGCAGCGGCCTCGGCCAGGCTCTCCCGCAGCCGCTGCGCGTTGGCGGGCGACTGCAGCAGGTAGACCGTCTCCTTCAGCGAGCGGTACTCGTCGGCGGAGACCAGGAACGCCGTCCCCTCCTGGAGACGATCTCCACGGCGATCTGGTCGTCGTTGACCTCCTCGATCAACGGGAACAGTCGCTGCCGAGCCTCGCTGGCGGTGATGGACATGCGACCTCCCTCGACGAGTGGTGCGAGAAACTGAACCACCAGGGTCGCCAGCCGAGGCCGAGCGAGCGGTTCCGGCCGCCGACATGCGTGAGCGCGCCGTCCTGGACGACCGGAACTGCTCACTCGGCCTAGCCGAGGCCGAGAGACCTCGCGATCAACATCCGCTGCACCTCGCTGGTGCCCTCGCCGATCTCCAGGATCTTGGCGTCCCGGTAGAACCGGCCGACCGGGAACTCCGTCATGAAGCCGTACCCGCCGTGCACCTGGGTGGCGTACCGGGCGTTGTCCATCGCGACCTCGGAGCTGTAGAGCTTGGCGACGGCGGCCTCCCGCTTGAACGGCTCGCCGCGCAGCATCTTCTCCGCCGCCCGGTAGTAGGCCAGCCGCGCGGTGGAGGCCCGCATCTCCATGTCGGCGATCATGAACTGGACGGCCTGGTTGCGGCCGATCGGCTGCCCGAACGCCTCCCGCTCCCCCGCGTACTTCACGCTCTCGTCGACGCAGCCCTGCGCGAGCCCGACGGCCAGCGCGGAGATCGCGATCCGGCCCTCGTCGAGGATCGACAGGAACTGCGCGTAGCCGCGACCGCGCTCGCCGACCAGGTTCTCCTCGGGCACCCGGCAGTCGCTGAAGACCAGCTCCCGGGTGTCGGAGGCGTTCCAGCCGACCTTCTTGTAGCGCTGGCCGACGGTGAAGCCGGGGGTGTCGCTGGGGACGGCGATCGTCGAGATCTCCTTGCCCCCGTCGGCCTTGGTGCCGGTGACCGCCGTGACGGTGACCAGGTCGGTCATGCCGGTGCCGGCGTTGGTGATGAACGCCTTCGACCCGTTGAGCACCCAGTGCCCGTCCGCCAGGCGCGCCGTCGTCCGGGTGGCCCCGGCGTCCGACCCGCCGCCGGGCTCGGTGAGCCCGAAGGCCCCCAGCGCCTCACCGGCGCACAGCCGGGGCAGCCACCGCTGCTTCTGCTCCTCGGTGCCGAACCGGTAGAGCGGCATCGCGCCCAGCGAGACGCCGGCCTCGAGCGTGATGGCGACCGAGCTGTCGACCCGGGCGAGCTCCTCCAGCGCCACGCAGAGGGTGAAGTACGTGCCGCCGGCGCCGCCGTACTCCTCGGGGAAGGGCAGGCCGAACAGGCCCAGCTCCCCCATCTGGCGCACGATCTCGGTCGGGAACTCGTCGCGCTCGTAGAAGCCGCCGATCTGCGGGGCGACCACGTCGAGCGAGAACTCGCGGACCACCTTCCGCAGCGCTTCCGTCTCCTCGTCGAGCCGGTAGTCCAGCACTGGGTCACTCCCCTCCGCCGGGCGGCAGTGGGGTCACCACGGCCACCCGCTCGTCCAGCCGGACCGGTCGGCCCGCCGTCACCGGGAGCTCGGTGACCGTCCCCGCGACCGGGGCGGTCAGCACGTGCTCCATCTTCATCGCCTCGACGACCAGCAGCGGGGTCCCCGCCTCCACCTGGTCGCCGAGGGACACCTGCACCAGCGTCACCGTGCCGGGCATCGGGGCGGTCACCGCGCCGTCGGACGCCGCCGACGCGGCGGTCGACGCCAGCCGCTCGTGCTCGCGCAGCGCGGCGACGTGCCCGTCCACGGCGAGCCACACCGTCCCGCCGGAGTGGACGACGGTGAACCGGGTGCTCACCGCGCCGACGGTGACGCTCAGCCGGTCACCGTCCCGGGAGGCGCACGCCGGCAGTGGCTCGCCGTCCCCCACCCGCACCTCGGCGGCGGCCGCCAGGCCGCGCACCCGCACGTCGACCGGGTTCCCGCCGGCCGCCTGCAGGCGGAGCCGCGTCCACGCCGGCTCGCCCAGCCGCCAACCCGAGGGCACCTCCCACGGGTCGACCAGGCACCCCGTGGGCTCGGCCTCCAGCTGCAGCGCGAGCGCAGCGGCGGCGTACACGTGCGGCGGCGGGGGCTCCGACCAGGTCAGCGCCTCGCCCCGGCGCTCGATGAGCCCGGTGTCGAGCCGGCCGGCGACGACGTCGGGGTCGGCCAGCAGGTCGCGCAGGAAGGTGGTGTTCGTGACCACCCCGAGGACGGCGGTGTCCCCGAGTGCCCTCACCAGCCGCGCCCGCGCGGTCTCCCGGTCCGGCCCCCAGGCGATCACCTTGGCCAGCATCGGGTCGTAGTCGGTGCCGACGACGGAGCCCACGGCCAGCGAGCTGTCCACCCGTACCCCGGTGCCGGCCGGCTCGACCAGGCCGACGACCGTGCCGGTCTGCGGCAGGAACCCGCGCGCCGGGTCCTCGGCGTACACCCGGGCCTCGATGGCGTGCCCGTCGAGGGTGACGTCGCTCTGGTCGATCCGCAGCGGCTCCCCCGCCGCGACCCGCAGCTGCAGCTCCACGAGGTCCAGGCCGGTGATGCACTCGGTGACCGGGTGCTCGACCTGCAGCCGGGTGTTCATCTCCAGGAAGTAGAAGTCGCGCGGCCGGTCGGCGTCGACGATGAACTCGACCGTGCCGGCGCCGGTGTACCCGACCGCGCGGGCCGCCTCGACCGCGGCGCGCCCCATGGCGGCCCGGCCGGCGGTGTCCAGCAGCGGGGACGGCGCCTCCTCGACGACCTTCTGGTGCCGGCGCTGCAGGCTGCACTCCCGCTCGCCGAGGTGGATCACCGTGCCGTGCCTGTCGCCGAAGACCTGCACCTCGATGTGCCGCGCCCGGCCGAGGTACCGCTCGACCAGCAGGGTGTCGTCGCCGAAGGAGCCGCGGGCCTCGCGCCGGGCGGCGGCGATCTGCCCGGGCAGCTCCCCGGCGTCGCGGACCACCCGCATGCCCTTGCCCCCGCCGCCGGCACTGGGCTTGAGCAGCACGGGGAAGCCGATCTCGACCGCGGCGAGGGCGACGGCGTCGTCGTCCATGCCCGGCTCGGTGCGTCCCGGCACCACCGGCACGCCCGCGGCGGCGACCGTCTGCTTGGCGCGGATCTTGTCGCCCATCGCCTCGATCGCGGCGACCGGCGGGCCGATGAAGACGATCCCCGCCCGCTCGCACGCGCGGGCGAAGTCGACGTTCTCGGACAGGAAGCCGTAGCCGGGGTGCACGGCCTGCGCGCCGGTGCGGCGGGCGGCGTCGATCACCCGATCGATGGACAGGTAGCTCTGCGCGGCGGGCGCCGGGCCGATGGGGACGGCGACGTCCGCGAGCCGGGTGTGCAGCGCGCCGGCGTCCGCCTCGCTGTACACGGCCACGGACCGGATGCCCAGCTCCCGCAGCGTGCGGATCACCCGGACGGCGATCTCCCCGCGGTTGGCGACCAGGACGGTGTCGAACACGCTCACCATCCCCCGCCCGAGCGGCCATTACCGCCCCGATGGCCGGAGTGAGGAGCGGCCTCTACCGCCCCGAAGTCCGGAGGGAGGGGGTCAGGCCGCCTTGCGGGTGCTCTTCGCGAGCACGGCGTCGGCCTTCTCGAGCCGGACCAGCCGGCGCTTCTTGACCGTGTAGCCGTCGGGGAGGTTGCCCTCAGCGAGGGCCCGCAGCGGGCAGCGCTTGCACCGGGGCTTGTCCTCGCAGCACTTCTTCTTGGGCATGCGCTGCTTCGCCGCCGCGCGCTTGTCCTTGGGCACGCGGTGAGGTTAGCCATGCCTTGGTGGGTGGGCCACCGCCTCGGGCGTGTCGCCAGATACCGTGCGCGGGACGAAGTCCGACAGACCCGGGAGTCCCGATGGCCGCCGATGCCTTCATCGACCTGCTCAACGCCCAGATCGGCCACGAGTTCGCCGCGCACCAGCAGTACGTCGCCTGCGCCATCTACTTCGACCAGCTCACGATGCCGCAGACCGCCCAGCTGTTCTTCGACCAGGCGGTCGAGGAGCGCAACCACGCGATGATGATGGTGCGCTACCTGCTCGACGCCGACGCCCTGGTCACCATCCCGGGCATCCCGGCACCGATCACCGACTTCCCCGACGTGGTCGCCCCGGTCGCCCTCGCGCTGGACCAGGAGAAGCGGGTCACCGAGCAGATCAACCGGCTCACCGCGGTCGCCCGGCAGGAGATGGACTTCGCCTCCGACCAGTTCATGCAGTGGTTCATCAAGGAGCAGGTCGAGGAGGTCAGCAAGATGAGCGACCTGCTCGCCATCGTGAAGCGCTCCACGCACGACCTGGAGACGATCGAGGACTACGTGCTGCGCGAGGTCAAGCCCGAGGCGGCCGACCCGACCGCCCCGTCCATCGCCGGCGTCGGCGCCTGACCCGTTCGTCCGGCCATGTTGGCCAACATGGCCGGACGAACGGTCACATGCGGAAGACGCCATAGCCGACCTCCTCGAGGGGCGCGTTGGCGCAGGCGGACAGCGCCAGGCCGAGCACGGTGCGGGTCTGCGCGGGGTCGATGACGCCGTCGTCCCACAGCCGGGCCGTGGCGTGGTACGGGTGCCCCTGGTCCTCGTACTGGGCGCGGATCGGCTCCTTGAAGGCCTCCTCGTCCGCGGCTGTCCACTCCTCGCCGCGGGCGGCCAGCCCGTCCCGTCGCACCTGCGCCAGGACGCTGGCCGCCTGCTCGCCGCCCATCACCGAGATCCGTGAGTTCGGCCAGGTGAACAGGAACCGGGGCGCGTAGGCCCGCCCGCACATCGAGTAGTTGCCGGCGCCGAAGGAGCCGCCGATGACGACGGTCAGCTTGGGCACCCGGGCGCAGGCGACGGCGGTGACCATCTTGGCGCCGTGCTTGGCGATGCCGCCGGCCTCGTAGTCGCGGCCCACCATGAACCCGCTGATGTTCTGCAGGAACAGCAGCGGGATCCTCCGGCGGTCGCACAGCTCGATGAAGTGGGCGCCCTTGAGCGCGGACTCGCTGAACAGCACCCCGTTGTTGGCGATGATCCCGACCGGGTGGCCGTGCAGCCGGGCGAAGCCGGTCACCAGCGTCGCCCCGTAGAGCGGCTTGAACTCGGCGAACCGGCTGCCGTCGACCAGCCGGGCGATCACCTCGCGCACGTCGTAGGGCGTGCGGGTGTCGACGGGGACGACGTCGTACAGGCTCTCCGCGGGGTGCAGCGGCTCCTCGACCGGCTCGACGTCCCAGGGCCGGGGGGTGCGCGGGCCGAGGGTGCCGACGATCTGCCGGACGATCTGCAGCGCGTGCGCGTCGTCCTCGGCCAGGTGGTCGGTGACCCCGCTGACCCGGGAGTGCAGCTCGCCGCCGCCGAGCTCCTCCGCGGTGACCTCCTCCCCCGTCGCCGCCTTCACCAGCGGCGGGCCGCCGAGGAAGATCGTGCCCTGGCCGCGGACGATGACCGCCTCGTCGCTCATGGCCGGCACGTACGCGCCGCCGGCGGTGCACGACCCGAGGACGGCGGCGATCTGGGCGATCCCCGCCTCGGACAGCGTGGCCTGGTTGTAGAAGATCCGCCCGAAGTGGTCCCGGTCCGGGAAGACCTCGTCCTGCAGCGGCAGGAAGGCGCCGCCGGAGTCGACCAGGTAGACGCAGGGCAGCCGGTTCGCCCAGGCCACCTCCTGGGCGCGCAGGTGCTTTTTGACCGTCATCGGGTAGTAGGTGCCGCCCTTGACGGTGGCGTCGTTGGCGACGACGACGACCTCACGGCCGGCGACCCGGCCGATCCCGGTGATGATCCCGGCGGCCGGCGCCTCGTCGTCGTAGAGGCCGTGCGCGGCCAGCGGCGACAGCTCGAGGAACGGGCTGCCCGGGTCGAGCAGGGCGTCCACCCGCTCGCGGGGCAGCAGCTTGCCGCGGCCGACGTGCCGCTGCCGGGCACGGTCCCCGCCGCCCTGGGCGACCCGGGCCAGCTGCTGGGCCAGGTCGGCGGCCAGGCGCCGGTGGTGGCCGGCGTTGCGGGCAGCCGCGTCCGGGTCCGCCGGGGAGGCGGTGGAGAGCACCGGTGCGTCCACGAGCGGAGTCAACCACGACTCCCGCCCCGATGTGAACAGCGGTTAACCTCAGCGGGTGCCGTCCACCCCGGACACCGCCCTGTCCGACGACGCCGCGCGGCCCTCCCGCCGCGAGCAGATCCTGCGCGCCGCCGCCCAGCTGTTCGCCGAGCGCGGCGCGCGGGCGGTGGGGGTCGACGACGTGGGCGCGGCCGTCGGCGTCACCGGCCCGGCCATCTACCGGCACTTCGCCAGCAAGGACGCGATGCTCGCCGAGATGCTGCTGCGGATCAGCGAGCGGCTGCTGGCCGGGAGCGCGGAGGTGGTGGCCGCCGCCGGGGACGACGCCGCCGGCCAGCTGCGCGCGCTGATCGCGTTCCAGGTGGAGTTCGCCCTGGACAACCCCGCGCTGATCACCGTGCAGGACCGGGACCTGGGCGTGCTGAGCGAGCCCGACGCCCGCCGGGTGCGCCAGCTGCAGCGCCGCTACGTCGAGGAGTGGGTCGGCGTGCTGGCCCGGCTGCACCCCGGGGCGTCCACGGCGGCCTGCCGGGCCCGGGCGCACGCCCTGTTCGGCCTGATCAACTCCACGCCGCACAGCGCCGGCCGGCTGGCCCGGCCGGCGATGGCCCGGCTGCTCACCGGGATGGCCGAGGCGGCGGCGACGGCGCCGGTGAGCTGAGCGACCCCGTCGACGGCGGGATCAGCCGGCGGTCGGCGGCAGGGACAGCGCCGCGCTGGCGAGGGCGTCGAGCGCGGAGGTCGCCCCAGCCTCACCGGTCCAGGACGTCTCCACGATGGTGACCGTGCTGCCCTGCTGGGAGCTGGCGTACTCGGCGTTGCGCAGCCGGTCCGGGCCGCCGTCCCAGCTGACCCCCTCGCGCAGCAGGTCGTTGACGTTGCCGCTGCCGTCGGTGTCGGCGAGCGACCGCAGCGCGCCGGCCCCGGCCGCGTCGGGCATCTCGACCCGGGCCACCGACACGACCGCGGGGCGGCCGTCGGCATCGGCCGACCAGAGCGACCGGTCGAGCGCGGCACAGTCGGTGTTGCCGAAGAACGCGGCCACCGAGCTGTAGGAGTGCCCCTGGCAGCTGGTGTCGCTCTGCCGGGCCTGCAGGGTGAACGGGATCCCGTTGACCACCTCGACCGCGCCCGGGGTCGGCCCGGCGGCGGGCGCGGACGTGTCCGGGGCCGCGGTGGTGGCGCCGGCCCGGTCGGCGGGGGCGTCGTCGTCCCCGCCGGTGTACGTCAGGACGCCGACCACCAGGAGGACCAGCACGACGGCCACCGCGGCGGCGACGAGGAGCACGGAGCGGGTGCGCCGGGGTCGCTCCTGCTCCGCCGGGTCGTCGGCCGAGGGAGACGTGCGGCGGGGCCGCAGCTCCGGGGGCAGCTCGCGCTGCACCGGCGGCGGCACGGACGGCGGCACGGACGGCGGCACGGACCCGGCGGCCTCCGGTGCCGGAGCGGCGAACAGCCCGCCGATGCCGCCGGTCTCCTCCCCCGGGCGCGCGCCGCCGGGCTCGGACACCAGCGCGACGGTGTCGCCGGAACGGCCCTGCTGCAGCTGCGTCGGGAGGGCACCCGTCACGGGCACCCGCGGGGTCGGCGGCGGAACGGCCGGGGGCGCGGGCGCAGCGGCGACCCGGTCCTGCCCCGTCGGCGGACCCGGGGTGGTCATCGGCGGGGTCATGACGACCGGGGTCGCGTCCTCCTGCGCCGGCGCGGCCGCGGCCTCCGCCTCGGCCTGCGCGGCCACCGCGGCGGCGGCGACCCGGGCCGCGGCGGCCGGGTCGACGATCGGGCCGGCCGGGGCGGCGCGGTCCGGGGCGTCCGGAGCGGGTTCGGCGGCCACCCGGGCCGGCTTGGCGTTGAGGGTCGCCGGGGTCAGCAGGTCTGGGCGGCGCAGCACGTAGGGCGAGTAGGGGAAGCCCTCGCCGTTCAGCTCCTCCACGGTCGGCGTCCGGCCGGGCACACCGAGGGCCTCGATGGCGGCCCGCACGTCGGCCGTCGTCCACAGCCGGGGGTTGTCGGTGCCGGAGTAGCGGCTGGCGCGGGCGACGCCGAGCAGCAGCGAGCGGGGGTCCAGCAGCGCCACCTGGTCACCCTCGCCGAGGTCGCCGTCCGGCGGGTCGATGCCGGTGACGGCGCCGACGAGGACGGTCAACCGGGCGATGCGCCCCGGACCCAGGCCCGCGCGGCGGAGCGTCACCGCGGCCTCCATGCCCGCCCGCATGAGCCCGTCGAGCGGTGTGGAGCCGCCGCCGGACAGCTGGAGCACGTCGCCGGGCACGTTCCCCGGGCCGATCGTCCAGGCTCCGTCGGGGGTCGCGGTCACGATGCCGGACTGGCGCTCGACCTCGACGACCCGTACGACGGCGATGCCCTCGGGCACGAAGAGGACGGCGTCGGACAGCCGGCGGCGCATCGGCCCCTCGACCACCGGACGGGAGGCCATCACCGCTCCCCGGACGCCGCCGCCGGTGTCCCAGTCGGCGAGCTCGGCGAAGAACGCACGCTCTGCCGCCGTCTCCAGCGGGGTCGGCGTGAGGATCAGCACGGACTCTCCCGGGCGCAGACGACAGGGGCGGCGCAGCCCGGGCGCGACCCCGGCCACACGGTCGCCGCCCGGCACGGGGCCCACGGGCGGACCCGGACGACGGTACGTCATCGGCCCCGCGCCCCGGGCCCACCGCGGGGGCGCGCCGCGCGGTGGGCGCGGTGATCCGCCGGCCGCATCCGACCGGGACCCCGGGCTGCACCCGCGGGCCCGAGCGTCGGGGTGCACCGGTGCGTAGGGTGGCGCGACGTGGCTGACACCCCGCCGAGCAACCTGGTCTGGATCGACTGCGAGATGACCGGACTGGACCTGGTCCGCGACAAGCTCATCGAGGTCGCCGTCGTGGTCACCGACTCCCAGCTCAACGTCCTCGACCCCGGGCTGGACCTGGTGGTCCACGCCGACGACGAGGACCTCGCGGGGATGGTCGACGTCGTCGCCGAGATGCACGCCAGGTCCGGGCTCACCGAGGCGGTGCGTGCCTCGACGGTGACGCTCGAGGACGCCTCGGCCCAGGTCCTGGAGTACGTGCGGCGTTTCGTGCCCGAGCGGCGCAGCGCCCCGCTCTGCGGGAACTCGATCGGCACCGACCGCGGCTTCCTCGCCCGGGACATGCCCGAGCTCGACGACCACCTGCACTACCGGATGGTCGACGTGTCCTCGGTGAAGGAGCTGGCCCGCCGCTGGTACCCGCGGGTGTACTTCGCCCAGCCGCAGAAGGGCCTGGCGCACCGGGCCCTCGCCGACATCCTCGAGTCCATCCGCGAGCTGGCCTACTACCGGCAGACCCTGTTCGTGCCCGACCCCGGGCCCTCGAGCGAACAGGCCCAGGCCGCGTCGGCGGCCGCCGTCACGGCCTTCGCCCCGGTGCTCGCGGCCGGTGCGACCGTCGAGGGCACGCCGGAGGCGGAGGCCCCGGCCGCGAGCTGAACCGGGCCGGGTATCGTTGCGTCGGTTCGCGCGGCCACCCCGGTGGCGGCGAGCGACGGTGGGTGTAGCTCAGCTGGTAGAGCGCCAGGTTGTGATCCTGGATGTCGCGGGTTCGAGTCCCGTCACTCACCCCACGAGGTGGAGGCCCTGGGCAGTTCGCTGGCCAGGGCCTCCATCTGTTCCGGCGCGGTGCACGACGGCAATCGGGACGCCGCTGCCCCTTCGCTGGGGCCAACGGTGGGGCGGCTGCGCAGCGCGCGGCTCCCGACGGTGCGGCTGGTCCATCCCGACCAACCGCACGGAGTCCACCTCGTGCCCGTCGAGCCCCCACCCCCTGGATCGAGGAGCGCGGCGAGCAGCACCGCGTGTCCTGGCGCAAGCGCCGCGCGGGCCTGCCGCCCGCTGCCACTTGCCCTGCCACGTCGGTGACCGGGCCGCGCAGTTCGTCGCACGGCCGGCTCGCGGCGTCGGACCACGGCTCGACCGTTGGTCTCGGACTTCCGACAGCGGAGACGCCTGAGCCCTGCCATCCTCTCTGGACCGGTGCGACGTCGACCGGCGGTCCAGGTGGTTGCCGGCTCGGCGGAAAACGACTCAGGAGGTCACATGGGCGCGTCGGCGGGGCACGTTGCGGAACAGGCGGACGTAGAGCGCCGCCGCGGCGGGTTCAGCTCCAGGCGCGTGTTCATCCTGGCGGCGATCGGGTCGGCTGTCGGGCTCGGCAACATCTGGCGGTTCCCCTACGTCGCCTACGAGAACGGCGGCGGCGCCTTCGTGCTGCCCTACCTGGTCGCCCTGCTGACCGCCGGCATCCCGTTCCTGCTGCTGGACTACGCCATCGGCCACCGCCACCGCGGCTCTGCACCGCTCTCCTTCGCCCGACTGCGCCGCGGCACCGAGGGACTCGGCTGGTGGCAGGTGGGCATCTGCTTCGTCATCGCCATCTACTACGCGGCGGTGCTCGCCTGGGCGCTGCGCTACACCGTCTTCTCGGTCGACCGGGCGTGGGGCTCCGATCCCGAGGGCTTCTTCTTCGGTGAGTTCCTCCAAGCCGGCGACGTCCGGGTCACCGCCGACGTGGTGCCGGGGGTGCTCGTGCCCCTCGCGCTGGTCTGGCTGCTCGTTCTCGTGATCATGGCCCTCGGCGTCCAGCGCGGGATCGGTGCGACCTCGCTGGTCTTCATCCCGGTGCTGGTGCTCGCCTTCGCTGCCCTCGTCGTGCAGGCGCTGCTGCTGCCTGGCGCAGGGGCCGGCCTCGACGCGCTGTTCACACCCGACTGGTCGGCACTCACCGAGCCCTCGGTCTGGGCCGCCGCGTTCGGTCAGATCTTCTTCTCGCTGTCGGTCGGCTTCGGCATCATGATCACGTACGCCTCGTACGTCCGCCGCCGCGAGGACATGATCGGCTCGGGCCTCGTCGTGGGCTTCTCGAACTCCAGCTTCGAGCTGCTCGCCGGGATCGGCGTGTTCGCCGCCCTCGGTTTCATGGCCCAGGCCAACGGCGTCGCGGTCGGCGAGGTCGCCAGCGATGGGATCGGTCTGGCCTTCATCGCCTTCCCGGCGATCATCAACGAGGCCCCGGCCGGCGCCGTCCTCGGCGTCCTGTTCTTCGGGTCGCTGGTCATCGCCGGCCTCACCTCGCTGGTCAGCGTGATCGAGGTGGTGATCTCCGCCGTCCGCGACAAGCTCGACACCGGGCGCCTCACCGCGACCCTCGGGGTCGTCGTCCCCGTGGCGGTCCTGAGCCTGGTGCTGTTCAGCACCACGAGCGGCATCTACGTGCTCGACGTCGTCGACCACTTCGTCAACCAGTACGGGATCCTCGTCGTGGCGTTGGTCAGCATGCTGGTCGTCGCCTGGGGGCTCCGGGCGCTGGTCGGCCTCGGCGAGCACCTCAACGTCCACGGCCGCCCCCGGGTCGGGACCGGTTGGCGCGTGCTGACGAGCGTCGTCGCACCGGCGGGCCTGGCCATCGTGCTCGTTCTCGGTCTGCGGGACGACCTCGCCGCCCCCTACGAGGGCTACCCCACCTGGCTGCTGCTGGTCTTCGGTTGGCTGATGGTCGCGGCGCTGCCCCTCGTCGGCTTCCTCCTCGCCCGGCTGCCGTGGCGTGCCGGGACCCACCTGGACGGGCCGCCGCCCGGCTCCGACCCGGCGGCGCCGCTGCACGCGACCGCCACGACGGACCCCAGCCCCGGCGACCACCGGGAGACCGGTCACGACGAGGAAGGACACCGATGAGCACGGCCGCGATCGTGATGATGGTGGTGGCGATGGTCGTGATCTGGGGAGGCCTCGGCTTGGCCGTCGCCAGCCTGCTGCGTCACGGGGCCGTCGAGGACCGCGCCGAGAACCTGCACCCGGAGCGCTGATCGGTGGCGGACCCCGCAACGCCGCAGAGCCTCCGCTCATCGGCAAACGCCCGCGCGGTCCGGTTCGCATGGCTGCTGGATCCGTAGCGGCGAGGTGCGGCGTCGCGCGAGGCGCGCTGGCCTGCGGCGTTGCCGGTCCACGAAGAACCCGGTCAGGCGGTCAGATCCCGGCGGCTGTAGCGGCGGCATCCGACGACCGCCAGCAGCCCCGCGGCCGCGAGCATGCCGACCGCCCCGGCGGGGTGCCACGGCTCGGCCGGCACCGCGGCCAGGTGCGCGAACGGCGACCACCAGCGCACCGCCGCCGGCCAGCCGAAGGTGTCGGCGAGCACGAGCAGCAGGTACCCGCCGGCCGCGGGTAGCACCCCCAGCGGGAGTACAGCCGATCGCGCCCACCCCAGCGCCCCCAAGGCCGCGCCCAGGCACAGCAGCGCGACAGGCACCACGCCCAGCGCTCCGGCCAGCGCGTCGGCCAAGCCGAGCCCGGCGTCCACCCAGAGCGTGCCGGCCCAGGTGGCCGCACCGGCCGCGGCAGCCAGGAGGACGCAGGCGGCGGCAACGGTGGCGGCCTCGGTGGCCGCCCACCGGACCCGGCCGACGGGCAGCCCGTACAGCAGGGCCAGCCGCCCGGCGGCCTCGTCCGCGGCGAGTGCCTCGATCCGGACGGCGGCGAACGCCCCGATCGGTACCGCCAGCAGCGTGTACAGCGCCGACACGTAGCCCTCCACCGACCCGAGCCGCGCGAAGCCGGCTTGCGCGGCCAGCTCGGCGAAGGACGGGTTGTCCCGGAGGAAGTCCGTCATCGACGTGGCCAGCAGCCCGATCAGCAGGAAGTAGGACATCAGCCCGGCGGCCCAGCTGATCGTCGGCCGGCGGATGCGGTGCACCGCCAGTCCGGGCAGGCTGCGCAGCAAGCGGCTGTGCGCGGTCCGCCGCCTGCGCCCGGCGATCCGGCCGCTGCCGACGTCGCGGTCCGCGGCGAGCACGACGGCAGCGACGGCAGGGACTGCGACGAGGACGGCGAGGACCAGCAGCAGTGCCGCCCGGTCGTCGACGAACGGCGCGGTGCGGCCCAGCACCCCCAGCGGGCTGAGCCATGCCAGCCAGGCCAGCGCCGGCACCCCGTCGGCCACCATGCGGGCCAGCACGCCGCCGAGGACGACGGCGACCGCCAACCCGGACGCCGAGCGTCGGTCGGTGAACAGCTGCGCGGCCAGCACGCCGACCGCGGCACCGACCATCCCGGTTCCCGCCAGGCCTGCACCGAAGAGCACCGAGCCCGTGGTCGAGGCACCCGCCAGCACGAGGCCCAGTCCGCCGGCCGCGCCGACCATCACGCTGGCGGCCAGCACGGCGACCAGGATGCGTACCGTCAGCGACCGCAGCCCCAGCCGCCCGGCCAGCAGCAGGTCGACCCGGCCGGCCTCCTCCTCGCCGCGGGTCAGCCCGGTCGCGGTCAGCGCCGCCCACACCCCGACCAGGACGGCCAGCACGGTGCCGGTCCGCCAGACCGCGAAGCCGCCCGGGTCGTCCAGCCCGACCGGCGGCCCGAACAGGGTGCGGATCGCGAGGTTCTCGGCCAGCGCCGCCAGCGACTCCGCGCCCAGGGCGCCGTCCAGCCCGCGGTACTGCGAGACGACCAGTGCCGTCATCCCGCCGCACACGGCCGCGACGATCGCGGTGCCGCGGCGCACCTGCCGGGCTGCGGCCACGGTCGCCGTGCGGCCGGCCGAGCAGGCCGGCGCCGGGCGCGGCGCGGCGAGCGCGGCCTGGCCGGGTGTGGTCCGCGTGGTCATGCTCCGGCCTGGCCGTAGTAGTCGAGGAAGATCTCCTCCAGCGACGGCTCCCGGACCTCCAGGTGGGCGACGTCGGCGTCGGCCAGCGCCCGCAGCACCGGCCCGGGCGGGCCGGTCAGCGACAGCTCCACCCGTACCGGCGAGGGCCACCGCAGATCGGTGACGCCGGGCAGTTCGGCCAGCCCCTGCAAGGTGGGGGCCGGCGCGGCCAGGTCGGCAACCACCTCGGCACGGTGCAGCCGGCGCAGCGCGGCGAGCCCGGCCACCTCCACCAGCCGCCCGCTGCGCAGGATGCCGACCCGGGAGCACACCGCCTCGACCTCGGCGAGCTGGTGGGAGCTGAGGAACACCGCCTGGCCGCGAGCGGCCGCCTCGGCGATGCAGGCCCGGAACTCCCGCTCCATCAGCGGATCCAGCCCGCTGGTGGGCTCGTCGAGGACCAGCAGCGACGCCCGGGTCGCGAACGCCGCGACCAGCGCCACCTTCTGCCGGTTGCCGGTCGAGTAGGTCCGCGCCCGCCGGTCGGGGTCCAGCGCGAAACGCTCCACCAGCTCCGCCCGGTAGCCCAGGTCGGTGCCCGGGCCGACACCGGCGAGCAGGTCCAGGCATTCCTGTCCGGTCAGCGACGGCCACAGCGCGACGTCGGCCGGCACGTAGGCCAGCTGCCGGTGCGCCCGCTCGACGTCGGCGGCCGCAACGCCGAACACCTCCACGGTGCCCGTGGTCGGCCGCAGGAGCCCGAGCGCCATGCGGATCGTCGTGGACTTCCCGGCACCGTTCGGACCGAGGAAGCCGAACACCTCTCCGGGGGCGACGGTCAGCGACAGGTCCACCACGGCGTCGGTGGTGCCGAACCGCTTGCTCAGCCCGACAGCGCGCAGCGCAGGGACGGACGAGGTGGGGGTGGCCATGGCGGGCTCCTGGCAGTCGGGGACACGACTGCCGACCAGGCTTCCCGGCGCACCGGAACAGACCGTAGACCCCCCGGTTGGCCAGCGGAAGTACCCGCGACGCCGGCGCTCTTGCGCTCGCCGGCGGAGGTGGCGGGTCGACCTCGTCCGTTCCCGGGGCTCAGCCCCGGCCGGTCCACGCATCGAGCACGCCGGTGGCCAGGACCATCGCCAGCCCGGTCCGCGACCGGTGGCCGGGCCCAGGTGCTCGGCGGGCAGCTCGCCGGCGTCGACGGACAGCAGCAGCGAGGAGCGCGGCGCGTGCGGTCATCCCTGCCCCGATCAGCGGGCCGCCTTCCCGGCCTGCGCCACCTCGAGGGGTCGTCGGAGGCCGGGCTCGGTGTCCTCCGACGGGGGCGGCCAGTCGACGACCCGGTCGGCGACCGCCTCCAGCAGGGGCCGGTCGTGCGAGATCGCCAGGACGCCGATCCCGGCCGAGCGGCACCGTTCGAGCAGCAGGTGCCAGACGCGGACCTGGGTGACGGCGTCGAGGCCGGAGGTGATCTCGTCGGCGACGAGGAAGCGCGGGCGGGCGAGCAGCCCCCGGGCGAGGGCCACCCGCTGCAGCTGGCCGCCGCTGAGCTCGTGCGGACGGCGGTCGAGCCACGAGGGCGCGACGAGCTCCGGGTCGAGCGCCGCGAACACCTGCTCGGCCAGCACCGCACCGGCGAAGAGCTCCCCCAGCGCGGCGAACTGCAGGAGCACCGCGGGGGCCCGCCGCGTGGCGCAGCAGCCGGTGCACCACGACGCCGGCGGTCGACTCCCCCTGGGCCCGGGCGAACGTGACGTGGTCACTGGCCAGCGTCTCCACCACCGCGTTCCGGGTGTGCAGCACCACCGGGGCGACGCCGACGGTCGAGAGGGTCAGCGCGGGGAGCACCAGGTGGTGCAGCCGGTCGAGCAGGGGGACCTCGTCGGCGAGCGCGCCGACCGGGACCGAGCAGCACACCGGCGTCCAGCCCAGCGACACCGAGAACACGTAGAGCAGCAGCAGCCCGACCCAGAACGTCGGAGCCGACGCCAGGGTGTAGGCCCACCAGCAGATCGCCCGGTCGAGGGGGCGACCCGACCGCACCCCCGCCGCGACGCCCAGCGCGAAGCCGAGCAGCCCGGACAGCAGCCAGGCGACCGCCATCAGGGCGAGGCTGGTGAGAACCGCTCACCGATCACCTCGGCAACGGGCTGGTTGAAGGTCAGCGACTGCCCGAGGTCCCCCTGCGCGACCTGCCCCAGCCAGGTGGTGAACCGCTCCAGCGGCGGGTCGTCCAGTCCCCAGCGCTCCGCGATCAGCGCCCGCTGGTCCGGCCCGATCGCCGCGATGTCCCCGCCGACGTAGGCGTCCACCGGGTCGACCGGCGAGTTGACCATCAGCACGAACGAGGCGGTCGCGACCGCGGCCAGCAGGAGGGCCAGCCGCAGTGCCCGGCCGCCGGCGGCCCGCAGGACCGCCGGCCCGCGGGTCAGCAGCTCCACTGCCAGCCCGTGATCCCCGCGGTGACCGGCCAGCCGTGGCCGTGCGGCTCGATCTGGGGGGTCCCCAGGTCGAGGCACTCGTCCACGAGGTACGTGTGGTCCAGGTTCACCAGCCACGCCCACGCGGCGTCGCCGCGGGGACCGAAGCCGGTCCCCTCGCCGTCGTGCTGGGCGGCGCGCCAGTGCTCGACGGCGGTCGCCTCGTCGGTGGCGGTCATCGCGGCCTCGAGGTGCGCGTCGACCCTCGGGGAGGCGTAGAAGCCCGGGTTCCAGTACTCCACGCCGGCCCGGGTCGAGGAGTAGAGGTTGTACATCTCGGCCGGGTCGTGACTGCCCCAGCCGAAGAGCACCGCATCGGCGTGCAGCCGCTGGTCGATGACGTCCCACTGCACCAGCCGGAAGGGACCCGATCCCACGGGGTCGCGCGCGTAGTCCGCGCCGTACGCGTGCTCGGGCACGACCCCGAGCGACACCAGCCGGTTGACGAACGTGCTCCGCGGCCGCTCCAGTCGGAGCTCCACGGTGTCCTCGTCGACCGCCACGGCCTCGGCCAGCGCGGTGACGTCGGTGAGTCCGCCGCTCTCGGCGGCCGTGGTGAAGGTGTAGGCGACGTCCGCGGCAGTGACCGGTTCCCCGTCGGTGAAGCGCGCGTCGGTGCGGATGTCGACCGTCCACACCAGGCCGTCGGCGCTGGTCGACCAGCTGGTGGCCAGGTCCGGGACCACGTCGAGGTGCTCGTCCCGGTCCAGCAGGGTGGACTGGAACAGCGGCGAGCCGTACCGGCCCCAGCCCAGCGTCGGGTCGTAGCCGTCCTCCGGTTCGCCGCCGATCGCCAGCCGCAGCTCGGTCGGTGCGGTCCCCTGCGCGCCGGAGTCCGTGCCGGCGCCCCCGCAGGCGGTCCCCACGAGCGCGACACCCGCCCTGATGGCGACGCACTGTGCCGCCCGTCGTCCCCGCTCCGCCGGATCTGCTCCCGTTGACCTGCACCGCAGCTCATTGCAAAAGGTTTGCAACAGACGCCGGGGGTGGGGCGCGCGGTCGGAACGGGGCAACCGGCAGCCGAACTGTGCGAGCGTGGGGCCGGCCCCGTCTCCCGGGAGGTGGTGATGGCCGACCAGGGCGACCCGGACGCCGCGGTGCTGGCCGCTCTGCAGGTGCACCCCGCGCACGGCGCCGTCGTCTTCCAGGCCCTCCCGGGCCGGCGGGGCGCGGCCGGTGACTTCGTCGTCGAGCGGTTCACCGGCGCCGCCGCCCGGCTGCTGGGACCCGCCCTGGCGCCGGGCACCCGGATCAGCCAGCTGGCGGGGCCGGACGCGGAGGACCTCGTGCCGGAACTCGCCCGGCTGGTGACGGAGGGCGGCTGGTCCCGGCTCACCCTCCCGTCGGGCGAGGACCCCGGGAGCCCGGCCTGCGTGGACGCCGTCGGCGTCGGCGACCGGGTGGTGGGGCTGATCTGCCCGGAGGGCCTCCCCCCGCCGGTGCAGGAACGGGGGTTCCGCGCGCTGGTCGAGGCCGCCGTCGACGTCGTCCACGTCCTCGACGCCTCCGGCATCACCCGGTACATCAGCCCGGGTGCCGCCCAGGTCCTCGGCTACACGCCCGAGGAGCTGGTCGGCCGGCACTTCCGGTTGATGCTGGACCCCCGCGACCGTGCCCAGGTCGAGCAGGCCTTCGCCGACGTCGTGGCGGCACCCCCGGGATCGGTGATCGAGGCGGAGCACCGGGTGCGCAGCAAGGACGGCCAGGTGCGCTGGGTCCACGGCCGCGGCTCCAACCACCTGGGGACACCGGGCGTGCAGGCCGTCGTCGTGAACTGGCGGGACGTCACCGTGCCCGTGGAGCTGCGTGCCCGGCTGGAGTACGCGGCCACCCACGACGCCCTGACCGGGCTGGCCAACCGGACGCTGTTCATCGACCACCTGGAGCTCGCGCTCGCCACCGCCGCCCGGCACCCCCGGCACCGGGTCGCGGTGCTCTTCTGCGACCTCGACCGCTTCAAGCTGGTCAACGACAGCTTCGGCCACGTCGCCGGCGACGCGCTGCTCCGGCAGGTCGGCTCCCGGCTGCGCGGGGCGGTCCGTCCCGCCGACACGGTGGCCAGGCTCGGTGGTGACGAGTTCGCCGTCCTCCTGCCGGAGCTCACCGGGGACGAGCAGGCCGGCCACCTGGCCGAGCGGGTGGTGTCCGCGGTCGCGGGCCCGTACCGGCTCGAGGACGGGCGGGCGGAGCTCCTCGTCGGCACCTCGGTGGGTGTCGCCCTGTCTGGGCACCCCCCGCAGGACGCCGAGCAGCTGGTGCGGGAGGCCGACACCGCGCTGTACGAGGCCAAGCACCGGGGCGGCGGCCGGGTGCAGCTCTACTCCGGGGCGCTCAGCGAGAGCGTGAGCGAGCGGTTCCGCCTGGAGGCCGAGCTCCGCCGGGCCCTGATCGGCGGCCAGCTCCGGGTGCTCTACCAGCCCAAGCTCCGCCTCGCCGACGACGAGGTGTTCTCCGCCGAGGCGCTGCTGCGCTGGGAGCACCCCGAGCGGGGTCTGCTCCGGCCGGCGGACTTCCTGGCGCTGGCCGAGGAGGCCGGGCTGCTGCTCCCGATCGGGGCGTGGGTGCTCCGGACGGCGGCCGAGCAGGTGGCGGCCTGGGCGCGGACCGGCCGCGGGATCGGCGTCCAGGTCAACTTCTCCGCCGAGGAGCTCATCGACCCCACGATGCTCGAGCTGGTCAGGACCACGCTCGTCGAGACAGGTGTCGACCCCGGCAAGCTGGAGATCGAGATCACCGAGCGGGTTGCGGTGGCCGACCTGGCCCGGACCATCGAGACCGTCGGGGCCATCCGCGAGCTGGGACTCCACGTGTCCCTGGACGACTTCGGCACCGGGTACTGCTCACTGGCCTGGCTGCAGCAGATCCCGGTGGACATCGTGAAGCTGGACCAGAGCTTCACCCAACGGCTCGGGGACGACCCGACCAGCACCGCCATCGTGGAGGCGGTGATCCGGCTCAGCTCGGCACTGGACCTGCTGACCGTGGCCGAGGGGGTGGAGACGGCGGAACAGCTCGCCCGGCTCCGGGAGCTCGGCTGCCACTCCGCCCAGGGCTACTTCATCGGCGCGCCGATGCCCGCCGCCGAGCTGGGCGCCCGGCTGCCGCGCTGATCGACCCGGTCAGGCGGGCGGGCCGGCGTCCTCTGGAAGGGAGCGGACGGCGAGCAGGGCGATGTCGTCGTCGGCCCGGCCGGTCACGATGCGGTCGAGCAGCTGGTCGCACAGCTTCTCCACCGGCACCCCGGCGAGCTGGGCCAACTCGGCGCAGAGCCGGGTGAGGCCGTCGTCGATGCCGGAGCGACCGTGCTCGACCAGCCCGTCGGTGTAGAAGACCACCGTGTCGCCGGGGTGCAGGCCCACCTCGGAGTTGCTGCGCCCTACGGTGCACTCCGCGCCGAGCAGCCGCTCGGGCGGGCCGTCGAGCAGCTGCACCGTGCCGTCGGGGCGGAGCAGCGCCGGCGGCAGGTGGCCGGCGGAGGACCAGCGCAGCATCCGCCGCCCGGCCCGGGCCGGGCGTTCGATCCGGGCCACCAGGGCGGTGGCCATCGTGCCGACGTGGAGGCCGTCGAGCACCCGGTCTACCCGGGTCAGCACCTGGGCGGGGCTCTCCGGCCGGTCGAAGGCGATGCCGCGCAGGATGCTGCGGATCTGGCCCATCGCCGCGGCGGCGTCCACGTCGTGCCCGACCACGTCCCCGATCACCAGCAGCGTCCCGCCGTCGGGCTGCAGGAAGGCGTCGTACCAGTCCCCGCCCACCTGCTGGTGGACCGCGGCCGGCCGGTACCGGACGGCGATCTCCAGCTCGTCGGTCGGCGGTGGGGTGCTGAGCAGGCTGTGCTGCAGCGTCTCGGCGACCTTCAGCTGCCGGCCGTAGAGGCGGGCGTTGTCCAGCGCGAGCGCGCCCCGGCGGGCCGTCTCGACGGCGACGGCGATCTCCGCCTCGGTGTGGGCCGGCCGGTTCCCGCTGTTGATGAGCGCCAGCGCGCCGAAGGTCTCCCCGCGGGCGCGCAGCGGCACGATCGTGCACGAGGTGGCGTCCAGCCGCCGCCAGGCCGCCCGCACCCCCTCGGTGGGCAGCGAGGGCGCGACCAGGTCCTGGTCCATCGCGGTCAGCTGCACCGGCTTCCCGGTGAGCAGCGCCTCGACCATCGCGGCGTCGTCGCCGGTGTTGCGCAGCCGCCCCGCCACGTAGGCGTCCAGGTCGGCGCGGCGGGCCGGGTCGCGGTGCGCCCACGCCTCCTCCCCCGGGCCGCCGTCCTCGCCGGCCAGCGCGACGACGGCCCAGTCGCACAGCCAGGACGACGCCAGCTCCGCCAGCCGGGTGGCCGACTCCCCCGTGTCCAGGGTGGCGATCATGGCCTCGGACACCTCCGCCAGGAACCGCAGCCGGGCGGCGTCCCCGGTGCGCCCGGCGGCCCCTCCGGCCGGGGCGACGGGCCCACCGGACCGGTCGTCGACCGGCCGGGCGGACACCTGCAGCAGGCCGTCGACGACGACCGCGGTGACCTCCAGCCGGCAGCCGGCCGGCGGGTGGTCGCCCGACCAGGTCACCGGGGTGCCCGCGCTGCGGGCGTGCAGGAGGAAGGAGTGCAGGGCAGTGCCCGGGAGCTCGGGCAGCGCCAGCCGGACGTCCCGGCCGATCAGCTCGTCGACGGTCCGGTCGAGCAGGCGCGCGGCGGCCGGGTTGACGTAGCCGATGGTCCAGTCGCGATCGAGGACGGCGACCGGGGTGGGCAGCACCTCGAGGGCGGTCGCGAGGGCCTCCGCGCCGATCGGGGAGGCCGCGGATCCACTCACTCCAACTCCTGCGTCTCGGTCAGCGGCCCGGCGTTCGGGGGTCGGACTCTACGTCAGGCCCGGGACGGCGTACACCGCCGCGACCGCACCTGGCGCGCCGCCCGGTCGAGCTGCCGCACGGGCGGACCGCGGCGGAGGAGGCCGGCACAGGACGGTCCGGCGGCCGCGCTCCTGGACCGCCGGACCTCGGTGATGTGGGAACCCGGGCTCCCGCATCACCGTGCCCGGTGGCCTACCCACCGGGGGCGGTCCGCAGGCATCGATCCACCGCCGTCCGCCCGGGCAGGTGTCCGACCGGCCCGGGAGGGGGAACAGACCGCCGTGCCGTTCGTCTCCCCCACCATCACCGTGCGCCGGGTGTCCGACGAGCTGTGGGAGGTGGTCGAGCCGCTGGCCTACCACGGCCGCTCGGACACCTTCGTCGTCCCGGCCGGCTTCCGCACCGACTTCGCCACCGTGCCGCGACCGGTCGTCTGGCTGATCCCACGCTTCGGGCGCTACACCCTGGCCGCGGTGCTGCACGACTGGCTGATCACGGAGGGGCTGGCCGCCGGCGTGGTGTCCGCCCGGGACGCCGACGGCCTGTTCCGCCGGGTGCTCCGGGAGCTCGACGTGCCCCCGGTGCGCCGCTGGTTGATGTGGACCGGCGTGCGCTGGGGATCGGCGGCCACCGGGCACTGGGCGGGCTGGTGGCGGGACGCCCCCCTCGTGCTGGTGATCTCGGTGCTCGCCGCGCCGGTCGTCGTCCCGCCTGCCGTGCTCATCACCCTGGCGCTGGCCGTCTACGCGGTCGTGGAGACGCTGGTGACCGCCGCCCTGCCCGGTGACCACCGGCGCACCGACGGCGGCATCCGGCTGTGACGGCCGCGCCGGGAGCGGGGGTCAGGAGAGCGCGCTGCCGGCCTTCCAGTCCTCCCAGGAGATCGCCCAGTCGTAGATGTCGCCGTCGACCCAGGAGAGGGTCGGCCCGATGGAGTTGACCACCTCGACCACGTCGCCGGGCTGGGAGAAGTCGTAGAACCACCGCGCCCGCTCGGTGGAGAGGTTGATGCAGCCGTGCGAGACGTTGGCCGAGCCCTGGGAGCCCACCGACCACGGCGCCGCGTGCACGAACTCACCGTTGTTGGAGATGCGGGTCGCGTACTCGACGTCGGTCCGGTAGCCGCCCGGGGCGTCGACGGCGAGGCCGAAGGTCGAGGAGTCCATGGTGATGTCGGCGAACTTCTCCAGGACGACGTGCGGCCCGTTGCGGGTCGGGTTCTCCTCGCTGCCGGCGCTCATCGGATAGGTCTGCACGACCTGGTCGCCGTCGTAGACGGTCAGCGTGTGCGCGCCCGCGTCGGCGACCGAGACGTGCTTGGCGCCGACGGTGAAGGAGACCGTGCGGTCCTTCTCGCCCCACACGCCGTTCCCGAAGTCGACGCCGTAGAGGTCGGCCTCCAGGGTCACCTCGGTGTTGGCCGGCCAGTAGGTCGACGGCCGGAAGTGGACCTCGCTGTCGGACAGCCAGCTCCACACCCCGTCCGTCGGGGTGGACGTGGTGACGTGCAGGTTGCGCTCGACGGTGGCCTGGTCGGCGACCGGGTCGTCGAAGAAGACCCGGATCGGCATGCCCACGCCCACCGTGGTGCCGTCGAGCGGGCCGACGCTCGGGGTGGACAGGGTGGCCGGGGAGACCGTCGTGAAGGTGCTGGTGGCGGTGGTCTCGGCGTCGTCCTCGTTGACCGCCGTGGCGGTGACCGTGTAGCTCGTGCCGTAGGCCAGCTGGCCCTCCGGCGTCCACACCGAGGTGGTCGGGTCGCCCTCCGCGGGCGCCACGGCGCCGGGGACCGCGGCCCCGGCGGCGTCGGTGACGACGACGTCACCCAGTTCCCCGCTGGTCACGTCCACCGACACCGGGGTGGCCGGCGACAGGTCGACGCTGCCGTCGGCCACGCTCAGCGCGAGCTCCGCGGGCGCCGCCGACGGCTCGGGCGTCCCGGCGGGGGCGTCGTCGGCCGAGGGCGGCGACCCCTGGCACCCGGCGAGGAGCGCGAGCAGCACGGCGATGAGCACCGCAGCCACCCGCCGCACGCCGCCCCGACCGTTGACCGACGACACCACGAAGACCTGCCTCCAGCACGGGCACCTGTCCGACCGGGACCCTCCCGGGGACCGAGCGCCGTGGTCCAGTGTCCACGTCGGGGCTGACAGTTCACTGTTCGTCGGCCCACAGGCGCGTGGCCCACCCCCACGGTCACCACTCGGGACCGCCGTGTACAGTTCTCCCACGTCGCCGGGCTGTGCGCCAACGACACGCGCCATTAGCTCAATTGGCAGAGCAGCTGACTCTTAATCAGCGGGTTCGGGGTTCGAGTCCCTGATGGCGCACCACCTGAACGGCCCCGTCCCCCTCGGACGGGGCCGTTCGGCGTCCGGGCCCCCGGCGACGGAGACGGCCCGTCGGGCCGGGGACTCCGTCACCCGGCGTCCGTACGGTCACGCCCGGACGGTGCGCACGGCCCGTCGCGGTCCCCGGCGGACGCCGCCGTCCCGGTCGCCGCGGGCAGGACGGTGGCGGTGCACTCCCCGAGGTCGATGACGGAGCCGCCGGGGCCCGGGGCCCGGGGCCGTGGCCGTGGCCGTGGCCGTGGCCGTGAGGGTCACGGCCGCCCCGGGCTCCCGGGAGTGGCAGGACGCCGGCGCTCAGGCCAGGCCGGGTGGGTACAGGCCCAGCCGCTCCAGGCTGGCGGCGGGCTCGCCCACGCTGCACGTCCCGAAGGACGTGAAGAACTCGCGCCAGGACCCGTCCGAGGCCCGCGCCAGTCGGCTCAGCGGCGCCGGGTCCGTCTCGGTCAGCAGCCGGGCCACGTGCTCGACCGGCTCGTGCGCCCGGGCGGCCCCGGTCGCCATCGCGATGTTGAGGAACCCGTGGTGGGTGAAGCCCGTGGCGGGGTCGGTGTACCGGACGGCCTCGTGCAGCCCGGCGGTGAGCTTGAACGGGATCCCCGCGGCCACGGCCTCGACCAGCACCGCGGCCAGCTGCTCCGGCGTCGGGAAGAGGTGGGCCGCGATTCCGCCGGTGCGGTACTTCAGGCGCAGCCCGGTGCCCCGCAGCAGCTCGAGGGCTCCGCTGGTGACCTGCCCGGCGGTGAGTTCCACGTAGACCGGCAGGCCCGCCACCGCGGCGGCCTCCCGGAGCTGCGCCGTCCACACCTCCTGGTCGGACGGGTCGGTCTTGAGCTCGACCGAGACGATCCGCAGCTCGGGACCGATCTGCTCGGCGAGGTCGAGGGCGGCCGTCAGCTGCCCGGCCGGCACGACGGCGGACACCTCGACCGCACGCCCACCGAGGTCCAGACCGGAGGCGGTGCGGCGCGCCCGCGGCAGGTCCTCGAGCTTGAGCACGGCCGGGCCGACCGCCGCGGCCAGCGGGGCGGCCCACCGTGCCACGTGGTCGGCCACGGCCTCCTCCAGCGGGGCCAGCCCGGGCGGGAACGTGGCCGCGTCGTCGAAGAACCCGGTGAACTGCTGGACGAGGTCCGTGGTGGAGGTGGTCACCGCAGGACCTCGGCGAGCCACCGGCCTCCGCTCCAGGAGGAGGCGTACCTGCCGTCGTCGGTGGCCAGGGCGGCCTCGCCGAGGTCCAGCGGGCGGAAGGTGTCGACCATGACGGCGGTCTCGTCGAAGTACTCCACGCCGATCGAGGCCTCGATCGCCCCGGGCTGCGGGCCGTGCGGGTGCCCACCCGGGTGGATGGAGATCGAGCCCTTGGCGATCCCCGAGCCCTTCCGCGCCTCGTAGTCGCCGTCCACGTAGAACATGATCTCGTCCGAGTCCACGTTGGAGTGGTAGTACGGCACGGGCACGGCCAGCTCGTGGTAGTCGACCTTGCGGGGCACGAAGTTGCAGATCACGAAGTTGTGGCCCTCGAACACCTGGTGCGACGGCGGGGGCTGGTGGACCTTGCCCGTGATCGGCATGTAGTTCTTGATGTTGAAGGTGTAGGGGTACAGGCACCCGTCCCAGCCCACGACGTCGAAGGGGTGCTGCGGCAGGACGTGGACGCTCCCCTGGATCCCGGAGGTGCCGCGGCCGCGGTGCTTGATGTAGACCTCCACGTCGGTCTCCTCCCGCAGCTGCAGCTCGGCCGGACCGACCAGATCGCGCTCGGAGTAGGGGGCGTGCTCCAGCAGCTGGCCGTACCGGGAGAGGTAGCGCTTGGGCGGGGCGATGTGGCTGTTGGCCTCGATGAAGTACAGCCGGGCGGTCTCGCCCTCGCGCAGCACCCAGCGGTGGATGGTGGAGCGCGGGATCATCACGTAGTCGCCCTCGGTGGCCTCCAGCGGGCCGAACTGGGTCTCGACCAGCGCCGACCCCCGCTCGACGTAGACGCACTCGTCGCCGATGCCGTTCTTGTACAGCGGCGAGGTCTTCCCCACCCAGGCGTAGGACAGGCGCACGTCGGCGTTGCCCAGCACCAGCCGCCGGCCGGTGACGGCGTCGACCTCGGGGGTCTGCTCCTCGGTGAACAGGTCGTGCAGCTTCAGGTGCCGGGGCAGCAGCGGGTCGTTGGGGGTCAGGGTCTGGTCCGGCACCTCCCACGTGCGGGCGCCGACCATCGCGGAGGGGATGTGCTTGTGGTACAGCAGGGCGGAGTCCAGGGAGAAGCCCTCCTCCCCCATGAGCTCCTCGTAGAGGACGTTGCCGTCGGCGTCCTTGAACAGGGTGTGACGCTGCTGGGGCACCGGGCCGAGCTGGCGGTAGTAGGCCATGGCGTTCTCCTTGGGTGACGGGTGTGGCGGCGGCTGTCGTCGTGGTGCTCAGGATGGCCGTGGAGGGACCGACCGCAGCGGTCCGGCTCGACGGGATCGGGGGGACCCGGTGGCCGACGTCCCGTCGAGGTCATGGTCGTGGGCGGGCAGGTGCAGCGGGTGACCGGGTGGCCCAGCCCGGCAGGATCTGGCGAGGGTTGCGCAGGGCTTCGAGGATCGAGCGCGGGGCGGTTGCCGCGTTCTTCCCCGCGTCCCTCCTGGGCGGCGGGGGTCTGCCCTCAGGGTCGAAAATCCCGTAGCGACGCCCCTCCGTCGACGGGCAGGGCCGCCGGCCCGGATGACCCGGCCGGCGCCCGGACGGCAGGATCGCGGCCATGAGCGGACCACAGCGGCGGGACTCCGGCCTGACCACCGAGACCCGGGGGCACGTGCGCGTGCTCACCCTCGACCGCCCCGAGCGGCGCAACGCGCTGTCCGGCGCGCTGCAGGCCGACCTGGTCGAGGAGTTCCTGGCCTGCGCCACCGACCTCGACGTGCGGGCGGTCGTGCTGACCGGCACCGGCCCGGCGTTCTGCGCGGGGTTCGACCTCAAGGAGATCCGCGAGGCCGACCGCCGGGGCGAGCCGTTCCGCCCGCCGATGAACCGCCCCGGCCGCAACCTGTTCGAGGTCCTGGGCGAGACCTACGTGCCGGTCATCGCCGCGCTGAACGGCCACGCCGTCGCCGGCGGTTTCGAGCTCGCCCTGGCCTGCGACATCCGGATCGCCGCGCCCGGGATCAAGATGGGGCTGCCCGAGGCCAAGATCGGCATGGGCGCCAACTACGGCTCCGTCGTGCTGCCCAAGCGGATCCCCACCGGCCTGGCGCTGGAGCTGCTCTTCACCGGCGACTACGTCGACAGCGAGGAGCTGGCGCGGTGGGGGCTGGTCAACCGCGTCGTCGCGGCCGACGACGTCCTCCCCGAGGCGCTGCGGCTGGCCGAGCGGATCGCCGCCAACGCGCCGCTGTCGGTGCGCCGGATGAAGGAGACCGCGGTCAAGGGCCTGGACCTCCCCCTCGCGACCGGCCTGCGGCTGGACGTCGGCCCCAACCCCTACCTCAGCGAGGACCGCCGAGAGGGCATCGCGGCCCACCTGGAGAAGCGGCCCCCGCGGTGGTCGGGCCGGTGACCGGCAGGGAGAGTGGACCCGTGACCGAGCCCGCTGACGCCGTCGACGCCGCCGCCCTGGGTGCCCGCCGCGCCCGCGAGTACCTGGACCACGTGGCGGCCGGGCGCACCGCCGAGGCCGAGACGCTGCTGGCGGGGCTCGAGGACACCCGGGAGCTGGTCTACGTGGGCGCCGCGTTCACCGCCCTGGCCCGCAGCACCGGCCGCACCCTCCCCACCGCCATGCGCGCCCAGGCGAGCACCCGCCAGGTGCTGCTCGGGCAGGTGCGGGACCGGAACCGCCGGGACGCCGAGGGGCTGCGGTCCTGGCTGCGCGAGGCGGCCGAGGAGGTCCGGACGCTGCACCGGCTGGCCGAGGCGGCCCGGCGGCGGCTGGGCTCAGCCGGCTGAGGGGCGCAGCGCAGTCCGGCCGAGCGGGATCGCCAGCGGCAGCACGACGGCGAGCAGGACGGCGGTGAGCGCGTACGTCGTCGGGAGTCCCAGCCCCGCGGCCACCGCGCCGACGGCCAACGCGCCGATCGCCGTCCCGGTGTCGAAGCAGGCGTTCCAGACGGCGCTGACGGTCGCCGTCGAACCGTCCCCGGCCCGGGCCAGGGCGAGCACCAGGGTCAGGTTCTGCACGGCGCCGTAGCCCACGCCCAGAGTCAGCGCCCCGGCGAGCACCGCGGCCACCCCGGCGCCGCCGTCGGTGACCAGGCCCAGCCCCACGAGCAGCAGGCCGACCACCCCCGTGGTCATGCTCCCGGGCAGCAGCAGCCGCGCCCCCAGCCGGTCGACCAGCACCCCGGCCTGCCACCGGCCCAGCGCGCTGGTGAGGCCGAAGAGCAGCAGCGCGACGGCGGCCAGCGAGCCGTCAGGCCGCTCGATCGGCAGGAAGGTGACGAACCCGCCGCCGGCCAGCGTGATCACCAGGAGCAGCACCGACGGCGCCACCGAGGCCCGCACCGCGGCGCGGGACCCGGTGCCGCTCCGCCCCGGCTCCGCCCGCGCGCCCACCGCCCGCACCAGCCCGGGCACGAAGGCGCAGGCCACCACCGGCATCGCCGCCAGGGCCGCGACCCAGCCGAAGTGCCCGGCCAGCGTCAGCGCGGCGCCGCCGGGCACGGCGACGATCGTCGGGACGGCGACGGCCAGCCCGTAGATGCCGATGGACTCCCCGCGCCGCTCCGGCGGCACCGCCTGGGCCGCGACCATGGACCCGAGCACGGTCAGCACGGCGAACCCGAGACCGCGCACCGCGGAGACGACGGCGAACCAGCGCACGTCCTCGGCCAGCAGGTACAGCGGCGAGGGCACGCCGAGGGCCAGCAGCCCGCCGAGCAGCACCGGCCCGAGCCCGAACCGGTGCACCAGCGCGGGCACCGCGCCCTGGGCGAGCACCGTGGCGACCAGGAACACCGTGGTCACCGACCCGGCCGCGGTGAGGCCGTACCCGAGCGCGGCAGCGTGCGCGGGCAGCGCCGAGAGCAGCAGCGAGTAGCTGAGGAAGCCCAGCGCGTTCAGCCCGAACAGGGACCGCACCGCCGGCAGCCGCCACAGCGAGCCGCGCTGCTCCGCCGTCCTCACGCCCGCTCCCCCGCTCTCCCCGCCGACCCCTACGGTCGGGTCATGAAACCAGAGGCGAGCATCCCGGCGACCACCTCGATCGTCGTCATGGGGGTGTCCGGTTCCGGGAAGACCAGCGTGTCGCAGGAGCTCACCCGGCAGCTGGGCTGGGAGTACATCGAGGGCGACGACCTCCACCCGGAGGCCAACGTGGCCAAGATGGCCGCCGGCACCCCGCTGCAGGACGAGGACCGGTGGCCGTGGCTGCGGCGGGTCGCCGAGGAGATCGGCGCCCACGAGGCAGCCGGCTCCTCGGTCATCGTGACCTGCTCGGCACTTCGGCGCGCCTACCGCGACCTGCTGCGCGAGGGCCACCCGTCGGTGTGGTTCGCCCACGTGCACGTGTCCGAGGCGGTGCTCGCCGAGCGGCTGCGGAACCGGCAGGGGCACTACATGCCGCCGTCCCTGCTGGGCAGCCAGCTGGCCACCCTGGAGCCGCTGGGCGAGGACGAGCCCGGCGGCGTCGTCCCCGGCGACGGCCCGCTGGCGCAGACCGTCGCCGACCTCCTGACCACCCTCCGCGCGGAGCGCGGCGAGGCCGCCAGCTGAACTCCTGGTCGGCCTACCGGCCTCCACCGCGGCCAGGTGCCGTCCCCGACCGTCGCTGAGCCGCTGCCCGCCCCTCCTCGTGGAGGCCTCCGGCCCCCGTCGTCGGGCCGGAGGCCGCTCCGCGGCCGGAGTTGCTCAACTCATGTGGGGGTAGCGGTGGTCGGTCGCCGGGACGAACGTCTCCTTGATCGACCGGGTGCTGGTCCAGCGCATCAGGTTCTGCGCCGCGCCCGCCTTGTCGTTCGTGCCGGAGGCCCGGCCGCCACCGAAGGGCTGCTGGCCGACGACCGCGCCGGTCGGCTTGTCGTTGACGTAGAAGTTGCCGGCCGCGTTCCGCAGGAACCGCTGGGCGTGCGCGATCGCCGTCCGGTCCTGGGCGATGACCGAGCCGGTGAGCGCGTAGGGCGCCGCGGACTCCATCTGCTTCAGCACCGTGTCGTAGTCGCCGTCGTCGTAGACGTGCACGGCCAGCACCGGGCCGAAGTACTCGGTGGTGAACACCTCGTGCCCGGGGTCGGTGCCCTCGATGACGGTCGGCCGGACGAAGAAGCCCTCGCTGTCGTCCGCCGTCCCCCCGGCGACGACGGTCAGCGCGTCGTCGCTCTGGGCCGCCTCGAGGACCTTGGACAGCTTCCCGAACGACCGCGAGTCGATGACCGCGCCCATGAAGTTCGAGAAGTCGGTGACGTCGCCCATCGGCAGCGACTCGGTGGTGCCGATCAGGTCGTCCCGCATCCGGGTCCAGAGGCTGCGCGGGACGTAGGCCCGGGAGGCCGCGGAGCACTTCTGCCCCTGGTACTCGAAGGCGCCGCGGATCAGCGCGGTGCGCAGCACGTCGACGTCGGCCGACGGGTGCGCGACGACGAAGTCCTTGCCGCCGGTCTCCCCCACGATGCGCGGGTAGCCGCGGTAGCCGGAGATGTTCTGCCCCACAGTCCGCCACAGGTGCTGGAACACCGCGGTGGACCCGGTGAAGTGGATCCCGGCCAGGTCGCGGTCGGCGAGGACGACGTCGGAGACGGCGATCCCGTCCCCCGGCAGCATGTTGATGACGCCGGGCGGCAGCCCGGCCGCCTCGAGCAGCCGCATGGTGTGCCAGGCGGCGAGCTGCTGGGTGGGCGCGGGCTTCCAGACGACGGTGTTGCCCATCAGCGCCGGTGCGGTGGGCAGGTTGCCGGCGATCGCGGTGAAGTTGAACGGCGTGACCGCGTAGACGAAGCCCTCCAGCGGGCGGTGGTCGACGCGGTTCCACACCCCCGCGCCGGAGACCGGCTGCTCGGCGAGCACCTGGCGGGCGAAGTGCACGTTCCAGCGCCAGAAGTCGATCAGCTCGCAGGCGCTGTCGATCTCCGCCTGGTAGGCGGTCTTGCTCTGGCCGAGCATGGTGGCGGCGTTCAGCGTCTGCCGCCACGGCCCGGCGAGCAGGTCGGCGGCCTTGAGGAACACCGCGGCCCGGTCGTCGAAGGAGAGGTCGGCCCAGCCGGGCGCCGCCTCCTTCGCGCTGCGCACCGCGTCGGCGGCGTCCGTCGCGGTCGAGTGGGCGGACGTGCCGAGCACCTGGGCGTGCCGGTGCGGGGCGACGACGGCGAAGCGCTCACCGGCGGGCATCCGCTGGGTGCCGCCGATCGTGGCGGTCAGCTCGACCGGCGCGGCGGCCAGCTCGGTCAGGCGCTGCTCGAGCGCCGCCCGCTCGGGCGAGCCGGGGGCGTAGTCCCGCACGGGCTCGTTGCGCGGCGCGGGGACCTGGGTGACGGCGTCCAACATCGGGGGCTCCTTGGTGACGTACTGGACGGCCACCCTTCAGGGCCCGCGCCGAGCGTGCGCGGCGTGGGGGGAAGGGTGGTCCTTCTTCAGTTCTTGGTGGCGAGCGAGCGGAGGAAGAACTGCAGGTTGGCCGGGCGCTCGGCCAGCCGGCGCATGAAGTAGCCGTACCAGTCGACGCCGTAGGGCACGTAGGCCCGCACGGTGTGCCCGGCGGCGGCCAGGCGCTGCTGCTCCTCGGGCCGGATGCCGTAGAGCAGCTGGAACTCGTAGCTGTCCGGGTCGCGGCCGGTCTCGGCGACCAGGGTCAGCAGCAGCTCGATCAGGCGGGGGTCGTGGGTGCCGGCCATCGGGTGGCCGGGCCCGCGGACCAGGATCTCCAGGCAGCGGGCGTAGGCGGCGTCGACGGCGGCCTTGTCCTGGTGCGCGACGGCGGCCGGCTCGTCGTAGGCGCCCTTGACCAGCCGCACCCGGGAGCCGGGGGTCGCCAGCGCGCGGGCGTCGTCCTCGGTGCGGTGCAGCATCGCCTGCAGGACCGCCCCGGTGCCGGGGTGGTCGCGGCGCAGCTCGGCGAGGACGGCGAGGGTCGAGTCGACGGTGCCCGACTCCTCCATGTCGAGGGTGACGGTGGTGCCCATCGCGGTGGCGGCCTCGGCCACCGGGCGCACCAGCTCCAGCGCCACGTCGTGCCCGCCGAGCGGCAGCGCCTGCCCGAAGGCCGACAGCTTCACCGACACCTCGGCCCGGCGCCCGAGGTCCAGCGGCGCCAGGGCGTCCAGCAGGGCGAGGTAGGCGTCCCGGGTGCCCTGCGCCTCGGCGCGGGTGGTGACGTCCTCGCCGAGGTGGTCGAGCGTGACGGCCAGCCCCCCGCCGGTCAGCGTCCGGACGACGGACAGCGCCTCGGGCAGCGTCTCGCCGGCGACGAACCGGTCGACGACCCGGCGGGTGACCGGGGTGCCGGTCACCACCCGCCGCAGCGTCGGGCGGCGGGAGGCGGCGAGCAGGGCCTTCTGGGTGAGCACGGTGGCACCTCCGGCTGGTCTGGCTGTCCCTCCGACGGTAGGGACGGCGGGTCACGCCGCACCAGCGACAGATGTCGGGACTCTGGCCCCCATCTTCGTACGATCGTCTGAACGACGGGGAGGACTCGTGCGCGACGACCTGCAGGAACTGGTGGACGAGGTGTCCCGGGTGCTCGGTGCGCCCGCGACGCTGGAGGACCGGGACTTCACCCTCCTCGCGTTCTGCGCCCACGAGTCCGGCCCGGCTCCCGCCGAGACCACGATGGACGCCGTCCGGACCCGGTCGATCCTCGGCCGCGGGTCGACGCCGGAGGTCCGCGCGTGGTTCGAGGGCCGGGGCATCACCACGGCCACCGCCCCGCTGCGGGTGGCGGCCGACCCGGCGGCGGGGATCCTCACCCGGCTGTGCCTGCCGGTGCGCGCCGCCGGTGAGCTGCACGGCTACCTGTGGCTGCTCGACGGCGGGCGCACCGACGTCACCGACCCCGCCGCCCCGGGCCTGGCGGAGGCCGTCGCGCTGGCTGCCGAGGCGGGCCGGCTGCTGGCGGCCGGCCGGCCGGGGACGACGGACCTCGCCGCCGACCTCGCCGACGTGCTGACCGGCGTCGGCGGCCGGGCCGCGCGGTCCCTCGACGCGGCCCTGGGGTCGCGGACACCGGTGAGCGTGGTGGCGCTGCGCCCGGCCGTGCCCGGGCTCCCCGCCGGCTGGCGGCCGCCGGGGGCGGGGGCGATCAGCGCCGTGCTGGACGGCGGCCGCGCGGTGGCGGTGCTCCTCCCCCTGGCCGACGACCGCGACGTGCGCCCGGCCGGGGCGTTGGCGGCCTCCGCGCTGACCGGGCTGCCGACCGGCAGCACCGCCGGGGTGGCGGCGGCCCGCCGCGGCTGCGCGGACCTGCCCGGTCAGTGGCGGGAGGCCCGCACCGCGGCGCGGGTGGCCGCGGTCGACCCCCGCCTCGCCCCTGCGGCGTCCTGGGCCGAGCTCGGGGCCTGGCGGCAGGTGGCCGTCCTGCCGGGGCCGGACCCGGTGCTCGGCGCCCTGCTGACCGACCCCGTGCTCACCGAGACGGCCGCGGTGTGGCTGGACTCGGCCGGCAGCCCGCAGCGCACCGCCGCCCGGCTGTGCGTGCACCGGCAGACGCTGTACTACCGGCTGGGCCGCATCGCGCAGCTCACCGGCCTGGACCTCGCCGACGGCGCCGACCGGCTGCTGCTGCACCTCGGGGTGCGCGCTGCCCGGCTGGCGGCCGTCGACGGTTGACGAGCCCAACTCCCCGGTGGCCTAGGCTCGTCGTCGCTGATGAGCTCAGCGACGGACGCGCTCCCCGGATGCGGGCCGGCGCCGGCGACGACGGGAACCGGGTGGCAGATACGACGACGGCGCACGCGCCGGCCGCGGGCACGGACGTGCTCCGGCGGCTGCGCACCGCGACCGCGGCCGAGCACCGGACCGTCGAGGAGACCCTGGACCTGCTCGACCCGCGGCTCACCCGTGACCGGCTGGTCCAGGTGCTCACCGCGATGCACGGCTTCTGGCGCGCCGCCGAGGCCGGGCTGGACGCCTGGGCGCGGGCCCACCCGGGCGACGCCGCCCGGCTCGACTGGTCCCGCCGCCGGCGCAGCCACCTGTTCGCCGCCGACCTGACCTCCCTCGGGAGCACGTCGGACCCCGGCCCCACGCCGGACCTGCCGCCGGTGGCGGACACCGACGAGGCGCTCGGCCGGCTCTACGTGCTGGAGGGCTCCTCGCTCGGCGGGGTGTTCATCGACCGGCACCTGGCCGGGCTCCCCCAGTTCGCCGGCGCCGGCCGGCTCGCCGCCTTCTCGCCGTACGGCGAGGACACCGGGTCGAAGTGGCGCGCCTTCCGCCAGGCAACCCGTGACCGGGTGGCCGCCGGTGGGGACGTCGACCGCCTGGTCGGCGCGGCGCAGGGGACCTTCCGCGCGCTCGCCGTCTGGTGCGGGGCGCGGGCGGGCCGGCCGTGACCGGCCGGCTGCAGTCCGGCCCGTGGCTCGCGCCGGGCGAGCCGGTCGACCTGAGCAACTGCGAGCGGGAGCCGATCCACGTCCCGGGCAGCATCCAGCCGCGCGGGGTGCTGCTGGCGGTCAGCGAACCGGACATGGTGGTCCGCCAGGTGTCCCGGAACCTCGCCGACGTGGTCGGCGTCGCCGGGGACGCGGCGCTCGGCCGGCCGCTGGCCGAGGTGCTCGGCGTCGTCCCGGCGCAGGCCGTCGCGCGCTCCGCGAGCGCCTTCGGCGACCTGCGCGAGCGCAACCCCGTGGAGCTGGTCCTCGACTGCGACGGCACCCCCCGCCCGGTCGACGCGATCCTGCACCGGGCCGCGCACGGCCCCGAGACCGTCGGCCTGCCGCCGGCCGACGCCGGGCCGCCGGTGAGCGGCCTGCCCGCCGTCACCCCGGCGAGCACCCTGGTCGTGGAGCTGGAGCCGGCGTACGGACCGCGCCCGTTCTCGTTCCCGAACACCTACCAGGCGGTGCGCGGCACGATCAGCGAGCTGAACCGGGCCACCTCGCTGCAGGAGCTCCACGACATCACCGCGGAGGCGGTGCGCACCCTGACCGGGTTCGACCGGGTGATGGTCTACCGCTACGACGCCGACTACAACGGCGAGGTCGTCGCCGAGGCGAAGCTGCCCGAGCTCAACTCCTTCCTCGGCCTGCACTACCCCGCCTCCGACATCCCGGCCCAGGCCCGGGCGCTGTACGAGAAGAACTGGATCCGGCTCATCTCCGACGTCGGGTACACCCCCGCACCGCTGGAGCCGGTCGACCTGCCCGCCACGGGCCAGCCGCTCGACCTCACCTACTCCACGCTGCGCAGCGTCTCGCCGATCCACTGCGAGTACCTGCGCAACATGGGGGTGCGGGCGTCGATGTCGATCTCCTTGCTGCGGGACGACCGGCTGTGGGGGCTCATCGCCTGCCACCACTACTCCGGCCCGCACGCCCCGCCGTACGCCACGCGCGCCGCGGCGGAGTTCCTCGGGTCCACGCTGTCCCTGCGGCTGGTCGATCGGGCCGAGGACGAGGAGCACCGGCGGGCGCTGCAGGTGCGGTCCACCATGGCCTGGCTGACCGCGGCGGCGCTGGACGAGGACCGCCCCCTCGCCGAGACCCTGCTCGGCCGGCCCGGTCTGCTCGACGTCGTCCCGGCCGACTCGGTGGTGGTCAGCCTGCAGGGGAGCACCGGGGCGGCCGGGGTGCCGCTGCCCGCGGACGTCGTGACCGCGCTCGCCGGCTGGGCCGCGGACCAGGGCCGCGACGTGGTCAGCACCGACCGGCTGCCCCTGGCCGCGCCGCAGCTCGGCATCCCGGCGGACCTGGCCTGCGGCGTGCTCGCCCTGCCGCTCCCCGAGGGGCAGTTCGTCCTCTGGACCCGCGCGGAGCAGGTGCACTCCGTCGACTGGGGCGGCGATCCGCACAACAAGGCGATCGCCGAGCGCGAGGGCGACAGGATCCGGCTGTCGCCGCGCAGGTCCTTCGACCGCTGGCGCGAGGTCGTGCGCAACCGCTCCGAGCCGTGGAGCCCCGCCCAGCTGGCCGAGACCGGTGACCTGCGCGCCAACCTGCTGGAAGCGCTGTACGCGCGATCCCGGCGGGTGGCCCGGGCGGCGGTCACCCTCCAGCGCAGCCTGCTGTCCGAGCCGCCGGACCCCGACCACCTCCGCTTCGCGGTGCGCTACGTCCCGGCCGCGCGCGAGGCCCAGGTCGGCGGCGACTGGTACGACGTGTTCCAGCAGCCCGACGGCAGCACGATGCTGGTGATCGGCGACGTCGTCGGGCACGACACCGAGGCCGCTGCGTGCATGGGCCAGCTGCGCGGGCTGCTGCGCGGGATCGCCTACGACAGCGCGGAGGGCCCGGCGGCCGTCCTCGGCCGGCTGGACCGGGCGATCGAGGGCCTCCAGCTACGGACCATGGCCACCGTGCTGGTCGCCCGGCTGGAGCAGACCCCGGAGGAGTTCGAGCGCGGGGTCACCCGGCTGCGCTGGTCCAACGCCGGCCACCCGCCGCCGGTGGTGCTCGCCCCGGACGGGCAGGTGGGGGTGCTGTCCGGCGACCGCCCCGAGCTCCTGCTCGGCGTGCGGCCCGGCGCGGCCCGGACCGACCACGTCGTGACGGTCGAGCGCGGCTCGACGGTGCTGCTCTACACCGACGGGCTCGTCGAGCGGCGGGACCAGGTGTTCGACGTGGGTGTCGAGCGGCTCGCCGCCGAGCTCGCCGCGGTCGGGTCCCGGGACGTCGAGGGCGTGGCGGAGGAGCTGCTCGCCCGGCTGCTGCCCGAGCGCAACGAGGACGACGTCGCGCTGATCGCCGTCCGTCTCGCCCCGCAGCACTGACCGGCGGGACCGCACCTCCCACCCCGGACCCGCGCCGGCCACCGTCCTGAACGGCCGGGAACCGGGGGTGACAGGAGCTCCCGTCCCCCCTCACTCGTCGGTGAACGTCGGGGTCAGCCCGTCGTCCTGGGGACCGACCCGGTCCCCGGTGGGGGGCAGCGGCGCGTCGTCGGCGACGGCGGAGGCCACCTCCGGGGAGTCCTCGACCGCCGGCTGCGCGGGCCCACCCTCCGGGTGCTCGAGCGCCTCGAGCATCTCCCGCTCCTCGGAGTCCAGCGCTGCGGGGTTCCGCTCGCCCGGCACCCCCTCGTCGTTGCCGGTGGCCATCGCCGTGTCGGGCAGGACGCTGTCGGGGCTCTCGCTCATGCCCCTGTCCTACCGAGCCGGGGACCCGGTGAACCCTGCTCAGGCGGCGGCCTGGCCCTCCAGCGCGCGGAGCAGTTCCCGGACGGCGCTGCGCCCGGCCCGGTTGGCGCCGATCGTGCTCGCCGAGGGCCCGTAGCCCACCAGGTGCAGCATCGGCTCGGCGACCACCCGGGTGCCGTCCATCGCGATGCCGCCACCGGGGGCGCGCAGGCGCAGCGGGGCCAGGTGGTCCAGCGCGGCACGGAACCCGGTGGCCCAGAGGACGGCGTCCGCCCGCACCTCCCTCGCCGGGTCGTCCCACGCGACGCCGACGGCGGTCAGCCGGTCGAAGACCGGCAGCCGGGTCAGCACCCCGCGTGCCCGGGCCGCCCGCACCGCGTCGGTCTCCACCAGCCCGGTCACGCTGACCACGCTGCCCGGGGGCAGCCCCGCCCGCACCCGCCGCTCGACGAGGGCGACCGCGGCCCGGCCGGCGTCCTCGTCGAACTGGTCGGTCCGCCACACCGGCGGCCGTCGGGTGACCCAGGTGGTGTCCGCGACCTCGCTGATCTCGACGAGCTGCTGCACCGCCGAGGTACCGCCGCCGACGACCACCACCGACTGCCCGCGGAACCCCTCGGCACCCCGGTAGTCGGCGGCGTGCAACTGCCGCCCCCGGAACAGCTCGCGGCCGGGGTAGGCCGGCCAGAAGGGGCGCGTCCAGGTGCCGGTCGCGCTGATCAGCGCCCGCGCCGTCCACCGCCCCTCGCTGGTGTCCAGCACGAAGCCGTCGCCGTCCCGGCGTACCGCGCGGACCCGGACCGGTCGGCGGACCGGCAGGTGGAAGCGCCGCTCGTACGCGGCGAAGTACTCGGACACGACCTCGCTGGCCGGCGTCGCCGGGTCGGCCGCGGGCAGGTCCATGCCCGGCAACGAGGCGATCCGGTGCGCCCGGTCCAGACGCAGCGACGGCCAGCGGTGCTGCCAGGCGCCACCGGGTCCGGCGTCGGCGTCGAGCACGACGAAGTCGGCGCCGGCCCGCCGCAGCTCGTAGGCGGCCGACAGCCCGGCCTGCCCCGCTCCGATGACCACGACGTCCGTCTTCATCCCCACTGCAACGCCGGCGGCCGCGCGCCCATGCCCACCCGCCGCGGCGTTGATCAGGTGGAGGCGACGGCGGCGATCAGCCGGGGCTCCAGGACGCCGTCCCCGATCAGCCGGCCGACCCGCCGGGACTGCTCCTGCGCCTCCGCCCACCGCGGGTCCGTGCCGTGCCGCCGCTCCACCTCGGCGTCGACCGCGTCCGCCCGCTCCTGCCACTCCGGCGGGCTGTCGGACAGGTCCGCGGTGGCCGTCGCGGTGACGGTGAACCCGGCGCCGGCGAGCAGCGCGTCGAGCTCGTCGGGGGTCGGGAAGCTGTTGCCCTCGGGCAGCGGTGGGGGGAGCGGCGCGACGGCGGCGAAGACGAGCAGCCCGAGCGGGCCGCCGGGCACCAGCACCCGGCGCAGCTCCCCGAGGAGCTCGGCCTTCTCCTCCGTCGTGCACACGACCCCGAGGCACCAGGCCGCGTCGAAGGACCCGTCGCGGAACGGCAGCGCCTGCGACAACGCGACGACCGACGGCAGCCCGAACAGGGCCCGGCTGGCGTGCACCGCCTCGCCCATCGGCTCGGCGCAGACCGGCCGCACCCCCCGCGCGGCGGCCAGCCACCCGGCCGGGCCGCCGACCCCGGCGCCGGAGTCGAGCACCCGCTGTCCGGGCCGGACGGCGAGGGCGTCGGCCAGCCAGCGCAGCGCCCCCTCGCTGCCGCTGCCCCGGCAGCCGGCCGGGACGGCGTGCTCCGCACCGAGGGCGCGGACGGCCTCCTCCGTCCATCCCGCGACCGTGCCGAACTCCGACTCCATCGCCTCGCTGGACAGCTCGCTCATGCCGCCTCCTCCCTGATCCGCCGGGCGACCTCCGCCTTGACCGCGGCCGCCGTCTCCTCGCCGCGGGCCGAGGCCAGCCCGGAGAGGTTCACCCCCACCACCCCGGGGACGGCGAGCAGCGCCCGCGCCTCCGCCACCGCGGCCGCGATGCCGGCCGCCGCCGGGTCGGGGGAGGCCAGCACGCGCTCGACGACGCCCGCGTCCAGGTGCAGCCCGGGGAACCGCTGCAGCACCCGGGCCGAGGGCTCGTCGGTGTAGACCGCGACCGCGGCGACGAACGGCAGCGTCGCCCCGGCCGTCCGCGCGGCCGTGGTGAACGCGGCCAGCCGGGCCGGGTCGCGGACGTGGTTGAGCACGCACAGCCGCGCCCCGGCGCGCTGCTTCTCCGCGACCCGCGCCGGCCGCAGCCCGACCGGTGGCGAGTCGGGCGACTCGGGCACCGCGACGGACAGCCCGGCCGCCGCCGCCAGCGCGGCCAGCCGCGTGCCGTCGAGGTCGAAGACCTGGGTGGTGTCCGGCCGGACGCCGGGGCCACGCGCGTCCCCGGTCACGCAGAGGACGCCGTCGACCCCGATCGCGGCCAGCCCGGCGACCTCCTGCTCGAGCACGACGCGGCTGCGGTCCCGGCAGGCCAGCGTCGTCCACGGCCGGCCGCCGGCGGCGAGCACCTCCGCGGCCAGCAACGTGGGCGGCAGGTCCGGGCGCCCCGCGTGCTCGCCCACGAGCAGCCCGTCGCTCACCGGCGCGAGCACTCCGACGACCGCGCGCACCGACGCCCGGTCGAAGGGCCGCACCGACAGGTCGGTGAGGACGACGGGATGCCGCCGGGCCCGCTCGATCAGCCCGCCCGCCGCCGGGGCGGGGACCGCGGGCGCGGGTCCGGTCCACCGCGGCAGCGGCGGCTCCAGGAACACGCACGGGTGCGCCGCGACCTCGCAGCTGCCGTCGTCCCGCACCCCGCCGCAGGGACCGAACACCATCCGCTTCGGGCACCCGGCGCGCACGAGGAGCTCGGTCGGCGGGGCGCTCATGACCTCGTCGCTGACCCGGACGTCCCCGACCGAAACCCCGGGCCGCCGTGTGACATCCCCCGGTGGATGGTTCCGGCCAGGGGTCGGCGGGCACAGAGCCGACGTCGGAGCAGACGACCGAGGGGCAGCGGACACGGTGGACCACCCACGCCAGGCGCACGACGGCTACCGGCACGTCGGTTACGTGCTGCGACCGGACGACGACCTCACCGCGGTCGTCGGGCCGGTGCTCCGCCGGGCCGTCGCCGCCGGCGAGCCGGTCGTGATCGCCTGCGCCGAGCCGTTGACCGGCACGCTGCTGGCCGCCCTCGGCGACCCCGCGGACGTGCGCGTCGCCTCGCCCGAGGCCCTGCAGGAGCGTCCGCCGGACGCGCTGGCCGCCATCGGCCGGATGGTGGACGGCGAGCTGCCCGCCGACGGCCGGCGCCTGCACCTCGTCGTCGGACCGGGCCAGCTCGACGACTGGTCGACCTGGACGGAGGTCGAGGCGCTGCTGAACCACGTGCTCGCCGACCGACCGGTCGACCACCTCTGCCTGCTCGAGCCCGCGGACGACGGCGACCGCGACCCGGACGCGGTGGTCCGGGCGACCCACCCGTGGGTGCTCACCGAGCAGGGGACGGTGCGCAACCCCGACTACCGCCCGCCGGCGGAGCTGCTGCGCGAGGCCCGGCAGACCCTCACGCCCGACCCGCTGGAGTCCACCGAGCCCGACCTGGCGCTCATCGACCTGGACGACATGCGGACGCTGCGGCGGGCGCTGAACCGGGTGCTGGCCGACACCTCCCTGTCCCCCGACGCCGCGCAGGACCTCGTGCTGGCGATCGACGAGGTCACCGCCAACGCCGCCGAGCACGGCATCCCGCCGGTCGACGTCAAGCTGTGGTGCTCACCGCAGCGGGTGCTGTGCGCCGTCACCGACCGCGGCACCGCCTTCGACGACCCGCTGGTCGGCTACGGCCCGGCGCACGGCGACATGGCGGTGGGCGGCATGGGGCTGTGGCTGGCCCGGCGGTCGGTGGACCGGCTCACCGCCGGGCCCGCGGACGAGTCGGGCGCCGGGTGCACGGTCCGCCTCGTCGTCAACGCCTAGCAGGACCCCGCTGCCCCCTCCACTCGCACGCTCGCGGGGGGACCCTGCAGCGGGGCCGCTCCGGCACGTCACCTGGGCGGCACAAGCCCGGCGGCCTCGATCAGGCGGGCCTGCTCGCGGCACCACGGCGACCACGCGTCGCGCTGCTCGATCTCCTGCCGCGAGCGGAACTCCGCCCAGTCCAGCAGCGCCCACTCCCCCACCTCGGTGGGGTCGGGCTGCGGCGTGCCGGTGAAGCGGCCGAGGTAGACCGGGCAGACCTCGTTCTCCACCACCCCGCGGAACTCCGCGCGGTACCGGTAGGAGGGCAGCGCCGGTCGCAGGTCGGCGACGCCGAGGCCCAGCTCGAACCGGGCCCGGCGGGCGATCGCGTCGGCGTCGTCCTCGCCCGGTCCGGGATGCCCGCAGACCGTGTTGGTCCACATCCCGGGGAAGGTGGCCTTGTCCGGCGCCCGGCGGGTCACCAGCAGGCGCCCGTCGGCGTCGAACAGGTAGGCGGAGAAGGCCCGGTGCAGCGGCGTCTCACCGTGGTGCACCTGGGCCTTGGGCATGGCGCCGATCGCCGTCCCGGACTCGTCGACCAGGACGATCATCTCCACCGTCGGGGGTGCCACCACCCCCCCATCCTCCCCCAGGGTCGCCGTTCCAGCAGTAAGGGCGCCGGGGACGGGGCAGGAACAGCGGCATGGACACCTTCCGGCGCGGTCCCCTGGTCTTCGACGTCCACGATTCCGGCCCGGTCGACGGTGAGCCCGTCGTCCTGCTGCACGGCTTCCCGCAGGACGCCTCCTCCTTCGACCGGCTGACCCCGGCGCTGCACTCCGCCGGGCTGCGCACGCTCGCCCCCGACCAGCGCGGCTACTCCCCCGGCGCGCGGCCGACCGGGCGGTCGGCGTACCGGACCCGCGAGGTGGTCGACGACGTGCTCGCCCTGCTGGACGCCGCGGGGCTGGAGAGCGCCCACGTGGTCGGTCACGACTGGGGCGGGATCGTGGCCTGGGCGCTCGCGGCCTGGCACCCGTGGCGGGTGCGGACGCTCACCGCGCTGTCGGTGCCGCACCCCGCGGCGATGACCCAGGCGCTGGTGCACAGCGACCAGGCCCTCCGCTCGAGCTACATGGCGTTCTTCCAGGTGCCGGCCGTCCCCGAGGCCGTGCTGCTCGCCAACGGCGGCGCGCTGCTGCGCCGGTCGCTGCGCCAGGGCGGGCTCCCCGACGACCTGGTCGACCGGTACGTCCAGCGGATGCGGGAGCCGGGCGCGCTGACCGCGGCGCTGAACTGGTACCGGGCGCTGCCGTTCGCCTCCGGCACGCCGATCGGGACGGTGCGGGTGCCCACGCTGCACGTGTGGGGTGCCCGCGACACGTTCCTCGGCCGGGCCGCCATCGAGGCCTCCCGCGGGTACGTCGAGGGCGCGTACGCGCTGGAGGTGCTCGAGGACGCCGACCACTGGCTTCCCGAGCTCGCCGCGGACCGGATCGGCGAGCTCGTCACCGCGCACGTGCGCGGCTCCGCCGCCTGACCGCGCGCACGGCGAGCCCAGCACGGTGCGCCGGCGGGGCCCACCGGGTACACAGCATCCCGTGACCGCCGACCCCGCCCCGCTGTCCCGCGCCCAGCGTCTGGACCGGCTGCCGCTGAACCGCGAGCACGGCCGGCTGGTCGTGGGCAGCGGCGTGGGCTGGGCGCTGGACGCCATGGACGTCGGGCTCATCTCGTTCGTCATGGCCGCGCTGGCCACCCAGTGGTCGCTGTCGACGACGGAGCTGTCGTGGATCGGCTCGATCGGGTTCGTCGGGATGGCGCTGGGGGCCACGCTCGGCGGCTTGCTGGCCGACCGGATCGGCCGCCGCCAGGTGTTCGCCCTCACCCTGCTGGTGTTCGGCGTGGCCACCGGCGCGGCCGCGCTGTCGTGGTCGGTGGGTGCGCTGCTGGTGTTCCGGTTCCTCATCGGGCTGGGTCTGGGGGCGGAGCTGCCGGTCGCCTCCACCCTGGTCAGCGAGTACGCCCCGGCCAGGATCCGCGGCCGGCTGGTCGTCGCCCTGGAGGCGTTCTGGGCGGTGGGCTGGGTGCTCGCCGCGCTGATCGGCTACCTCGTGGTGCCGCGCAGCGACGACGGCTGGCGGTGGGCGCTGGCGCTGGGCGCGGTGCCGGCGGTGTACGCCGTCGTCGTCCGGCGCGGCCTGCCCGAGTCGGTGCGCTTCCTGGAGCTGCGCGGCCGGACGGAGGAGGCCGAGGCGGCGGTGCGCCGGTTCGAGCGCGCCTCGGGGGTGCCGCCGTCGCCCAGCCCAACGATCGCGCCGGTGACCCGCCGCGCCCGGCCGGGCGAGCTGTGGGCCGGCGGCACCGCCCGGCGGACGGCGTCGCTGTGGGCGGTGTGGTTCGGGATCAACTTCGCGTACTACGGGGCGTTCACCTGGCTGCCCACCCTGCTGGTGGCCGACGGGTTCTCGCTGGTGCGGTCGTTCGGGTACACGCTGGTCATCACGCTGGCGCAGCTGCCGGGGTACGCGGCGGCGGCGTACCTGGTGGAGCGCTGGGGACGGCGGCCGACGCTCGGGGTCTTCCTGCTCGGCTCCGCGCTGGGCGCCGGGTTGTTCACGGCCGCCGACTCCGAGTCGGCCGTGCTGGCCACCGGGATGGTGCTGTCGTTCTTCAACCTCGGCGCGTGGGGCGCGCTGTACGCGCTGACCCCGGAGGTCTACCCCACCGCGCTGCGGGCGACCGGTGCCGGCGCGGCCGCGGGCTTCGGCCGGATCGCGTCCATCGCGGCGCCGCTGTCCGTGCCGCCCCTGCTGGACGCCGGGGGCACCGGGCTGGTGTTCGGCACCTTCGCCGCCTTCTTCGTGCTCGCCGCGCTCGCGACCACGGGGCTCCCCGAGGGCCGCGGCGGTGGTCTGGACGACGTCCCCCGCACGTCGGACGCGGCGGTCGGCACGGGCTGAGTCGCCTCGCTCAGCCGGTCGCCACGGCCGCGCGCAGGCTGCGCCGGAACGCCCGGACGGCGGGGTGCCCGGCGGCACCGCGCCGGACGCCGGTGTAGAGCCGCCGGGCGGGCCGACCGGTCAGCTGGACGAGCTGCAGCCCGGCCTCGCGGTCGGTCCAGAGCAGGTCCGGCAGCACGGCGACGGCGTGACCGGTCTCGACGAGGTGCACGTGCAGCAGGTAGTCGGGGCTGTCGAACCGCACGTCGGGCTCGAAGCCGGCGTCGCGGCACAGCGCGCGTGCCCACCGGCCCGGCGGGGACCCGACGGGGTCGAGCACCCAGGGCGCGCCGGCCAGGTCCGCCAGCGTGGCGCCGGGATCGCTCCAGGCGCCGGTCCGGGGCAGCGCGAGGCGGATCTCGTCGCGCAGCAGGTCCTCCTCGTCCACCCCGGGCGCCGGCACGCCCGCCCCGCCCGGGTACTCCTCGCCGAGCACGACGTCGAAGTCGTGGGTCAGCAGGCCGGCGAAGGCGGTCTCGGGCTCCCGCTGGGTCATCTCGACCCGCAGCCGGGGGTGCAGGTCGGCGAGCCGGGTGAGGGCGGACGGGATGAGGGTCAGCAGGACGCTCTGGAAGGAGGCGACCCGCAACGTGCCGCTGACCTCGGTGAGGGACGCGGCCAGCTCGGCCTCGGCCAGCTCGAGGCGTTCCAGGACGGCGTCGGTGTGCCGGACCAGGATGCGGGCCTGCTCCGTCAACCGGACACCGCGCCCGACCCGCTCGAGCAGTCGCACCCCGGTCTCGCTCTCCAGCTGGGACAGCTGCTGGGAGATGGCCGAGGGGCTGTAGGACAGTGCCCGGGCGACCTCGGCCAGCGTGCCGCGGCGCTGCAGCTCCCGGAGGAGGCGGAGGCGGTGGACGTCGAGCACGGGCGCTCCCGTCGTTCAGCTCAGCTGATCATCTCACTCCAGAATGATTCGCTGGACGGCGGAGTTTGCCGGCACGCAGGCTGTCACCGTGCCCGCGCTTGCCTCCCCCTCCTCGCGCCCGTGACCCCTGACCCCCGCAGCGGCCCGGCCGTGCTGATGGTGCTGGGGTCATGCGTCTCGCTCCAGGTGGGTGCCGCGGGTGCTGCGCAGCTGTTCCCGGCGATGGGCAGCGCGGGCGTCACGCTGCTGCGGCTGCTGGTGGCCGCGCTGGTGCTGCTGGCCGTCACCCGGCCGCACGTCCACCTGTGGACCCGGCCGCAGTGGCTGGCGGTCGGAGCGTTCGGCCTGTGCCTGGCCGGGATGAACGGCTCCTTCTACGCCGCCATCGCGCGCATCCCGCTGGGCACGGCCGTGACCATCGAGTTCCTCGGCCCGCTGGTGCTCGCCGCCGTCCTCTCCCGGCGGGTGCGGGACCTGGGGTGGGTGCTGCTGGCCGCGACGGGCGTCGTCCTGCTCGGGCTGGCCGCCGACGGCGGCGGCGGGCCCGGGCTGGACCGGGTCGGGGTCGCCTTCGCGCTGCTGGCCGGGGTGTTCTGGGCCGGCTACATCCTGACCAGCGCCCGGGTGGGCGCGGCCGTTCCCGGGCAGGGTGGGCTCGCGGTCGCCCTGGGGGTGGGCGCCCTCGCCCTCGTGCCCGTCGGTGCCGTGGGGGCGACGACGGTGGTCGACCGGCCCGACCTGCTGCTGCTGGCCGCCGTCACCGGGCTGCTCGCCTCGGTGGTGCCCTACACCTTGGAGCTGGCCGCGCTGCGGCGGCTGCCCCCACGCGTGTTCGGCGTGCTGCTGAGCCTCGAGCCGGCCGTCGCGGCGCTGGCCGGCTGGGCTCTGCTGGCCCAGCCGCTGGGGGGGCCGGAGGCCGTGGCGGTGGGGGTCGTGGTGCTCGCGAGCGTCGGCTCCACGCTCTCGGCGCGGCGGCCGGCCGTCGATCCGCCCGCGCCGCCCACCACGGCGGGCCAGCCCGCCGCCGTCGGAGCGCAGGACACCTGACGCCGGAGTTCCCCGGACGTCGGCCGTCGACACCGGCGGTCCGGCCCGGCAGGCTGGGCCCTCGGCACGCGGCGAGGGGAGCACTCGATGGCCGGGCGTTACGAGTACAAGGTCGAGGAGATCCGCGAGGGGATGATCGGCGGCAAGATGTCCGGCGACAAGCTCGAGAAGGTGCTCAACCAGCAGGCTCGGGAGGGCTGGCAGCTCAAGGCGATCACCTCGGTCGAGGTGAAGGGACGCATGGGGCCGGGCGGCGTGGAGGGCGTGCTGGTCACCTTCGAGCGGCCGGTGACCTGACGACCCGGGTTCGGGCTGGCGACGTTCCCGCGGGAGCGTCCGACCGGTACCGGCGTCCGCACTCCTCGATCGGCCCAGGAGTACACCCGCAGCCGGTCGGATCCTGACGCTGGTCGACGGCGGTGTAGCCGACACTCAGGACGTGACCGGAGACCTCCAGCGGGGCGGAGCCGGAGGCCGACCACTGACGAGCAGTGAGGTGGCGCTCCTCGATGCGCTCCTCCGCCATGAGTTCGAGGGCGTCGACGGACTCCGGGCGCAGGCTCGCCTGGTGAGCGCGTCTCCCGGCTGCACGTGCGGGTGCGGAACCCTCGACCTGCGTGTTCCCGACACCGTGCCGCGCTCAACGGCAGGCAGCCCGGTGCCGGTCGTGGGCACGGTGGTCGATGCGGACGGCGAGCCGATCGGTGGCCTCCTCCTGTTCGTCGATGACGGCCGGCTCTCCGGCCTGGAGGTGTACTCGATCGCCGACGACCCGCTGCCGGTGCCGCTCCCGGAACGGGTGCGGTGGGAGACGGCCGCGTGAGCCCGGCGTCCGTGGAGCCCCCCTTGGTCCCCGCGCGGCTCGACGCTCGCGCCGATCCGACGTCGGGCACTCAGTGCCTGGTCTCGTACCTGGTCAGGACCACGCCGTCGGGGAACGTCCGGGTCTCCACCAGGGTCAGGTCCACCCAGTTGTCCAGGGCCGTGAAGAACGGCGTGCCGCTGCCCACCAGGACCGGTGCGGTGGCCAGCACGTACTCGTCTATCAGCCCGGCCCGCATCGCCGCTGCGGCGAGTGTGGCGCCGCCGATGTCGATGGGGCCGCCGTCCTCGGCCTTGAGCCGGGTGATCTCGGTGACCGCGTCGCCGGTGACCAGGGTGGTGTTCCAGTCGACCGTGCTGAGCGTGGAGGAGAACACCACCTTCGGCATGTCCTGCCAGCGGCGGGCGTACTCGATCTCCGCCGGTGTGACGCCGGGCTGCTGGTCGGCGGTCGGCCAGTGGGAGCTCATCGTCTCCCAGAGTCGGCGCCCGTACAGCGCCAGGCCGGTCGTCCCCACCCGGTCGGACCACCACTGGAACAACTCGTCGCTCGGCACGCTCCAGCTGAGATCGTCGCCGGGCGCGGCGATGTAGCCGTCCAGGCTCACGTTCATGCCGAAGGTCAGTTTCCGCATGGCGTCAGCCTCCCGTGAGTCGGCGTTCGGCGTACAGACCGGCCCGGCGTGGACGATCCATCGGTCAGGCCATGCCGACGAGGACCCGGACCGAGCCTCGTCGCGGGTCGCGAGCGAGTGCCTCGACGACGTTCCCGCGGGAACGTCGCACCGCGTCTCAGCGCCCGATCCAACAACGGCACGGGTCCCGTCGGCACCCTCGCCGCCGGATGTCTCAGAGCGGCCCACTTCGGGATGCCTGAGCAGCCGATGAAGTCGGGGGTGGGCGTGCGGGGTGCGGCCGGCCCCAGGCGGGAAGCGTCGACCTGGTGGGCCACCATGTGGTCGCTCTAGCGTGAGTCATGCGTGCCGCAGTGATCACCGCGCTCACCGGGCCGGACGCCGTAGAGGTCCAGGAGCGGCCGGAGCCCGTGCCCGAGTCACACCAGGTGCTCATCGACGTCGAGTACGCCGGTGTCGCCTTCCCGGACGTGCTGCAGACCCGGGGGCTGTACCAGCGGCGTCCCGACCTGCCGTTCACCCCCGGGTGGGAGGTGTCCGGGGTGGTGCGGGCGGACGCCGGTGGCTTTCGCGCCGGTGACCGGGTCGCGGCCATGCCCATCACCGGCGGCCTCGCCGAGAGCGTCGCGGTCGACGGCCACATGGTGTTCCCGCTGCCCGACGGCCTGCCGTTGGACAAGGCTGCGGCACTGCCGCTGAACTACCTGACGGCGCACTTCGCGCTGACCCGGCGCGCGCAGCTGAGGAGGGACGAGACCGTGCTGGTGCACGGTGCCGCCGGAGGCCTCGGCACTGCCGCCTGCCAGCTGGCTGCGGCCTGCGGCGCGCGGGTGATCGCAGTCGTGTCCACGCCGGAGAAGGGGGAGGTCGCCAGGGCAGCCGGAGCGCACGACGTCGTGCCGGTCGACGGCTTCCGCGACGAGGTCCGCCGGCTGACCGGGGGCGTCGGGGTGCACGTCATCGTCGACCCGGTCGGCGGTGACCGGTTCACCGACTCCCTGCGCTCGCTGGCCCGGGAGGGCCGGTTGCTCGTCCTCGGCTTCACCGGCGGTGAGATCCCCACCGTCAAGGTCAACCGGCTGCTGCTGACCAACACGTCCGTGCTGGGCGTGGCCTCGGCCGAGTTCTGGTCCGACGAACCCGACCACCCCGGCCGGCAGTGGCGCGAACTGGTGCCGCTGATCGAGTCCGGCGCCATCGACCCGCCGATCGGCCCGGTCTTCCCTCTGGAGGACGCCGCCGGGGCGATCCGCGAGCTGGACGAACGCCGGGCCGCCGGCAGGGTGCTCATCCGAACACGCTCATGAGCAGGCCCGGTTCGAGGGCAGGTGTCTCAGTAGCCGCGTTCAGGCGAGCGGGCAGGTGTGGGGTTCGCGGGCATTCCCGTGGCCTTCGCCGCCGCGCGCGGGCTGGGCGGTCGTGACGTTGAACTGGGCTACCTCCACGGGCTGGCCGCCGTCTCCTTCGTCCTCACGACCACCCTGTTCACGTCGCACAACCGTCGCGTCGCAACGAACCCGAGTGACGCGCGCGAGGGCGTGCGAACGGGGCCGTCCGCCGATGGGTGACCGGGTGCGCCCAACGGGCCGGCCCGCAGCTTGCTCGGCATCACTCTCGGTCACCCGTGTGAGCAGCGCCTTGATCGTCGATCTTCCGGACCGTCGGTGGCCGGCCCTACGGTGCCCAGCATGACGACGGTGACCAGGGCGGACGTGCTCGGCTTCCGCGTGCGGGCCCAGCAGCTCGACCGCACGGAGGGCACGCTCGCCGACACCGCCGTCCTCGACCTCGGCGTCCAGGACACCGGGCCGGACGGCGCCCGCTGGGCGCTCGCCGTCCGCGGCCTCGAGGTGCCGGCCGACTCCCCCGACCTGGCCCTGACGTGGACCGTCCGGGGGGCTCCGCACCTGTACCGGCGGGCCGACCTGCCCGGGGTCGCCGCCGCCACCGCGCCGTTCTCCGAGGCCGACGCCGCCAAGCGCATCTACGACGCCGCCAAGCCGTTGCAGGCCGCCGACATCCCGATCATCACGGCGCTGGACACCGTCGCCGGCGCCATGCGCACCGTCGTCCGCACGCCGACGGTCAAGGGCGACCTCTCCGGCCGGCTGGTGGAGCTGCTGCCCGAGCCGTACCTGCGGTACTGCCGTCCGTGCGACGCCGTCCACGCGCACGAGCAGGCGTTCCGCATCGCGGCACTGCGCGCCGGCCTGCAGCTGCAGCCGGACACCTCTCCCCCGGTGCTCGAACCGATCCCCGACTTCAGCCCGGCCGAGCAGGTCCCCGAGCAGCTGGACGTCGTCCGCGGTTACCTGCACCTGTTCGGCCCGGCCACCCCGAAGCTCGTCGCCGCCTACCTGGACGCGCCGGTGCGCGACGTCACCGACCGCTGGCCGTCCGACGTGGTGGAGGTGACGGTCGACGGCGACAGGCGCTGGGTGCTGGCCGCCGACGCCGACCGGCTCACCGCCGGTCCGGCCACCACGGTCCGACTGCTCGGCCCCTTCGACCCCTACCTGCAGTTGCGCGACCGGTCGCTGCTGGTCGAGGACCGGGCGTCGGCCAAGACGCTGTGGCCGGTGCTCGGGCGGCCCGGCGCCGTCCTGGTCGACGGCGCGGTGGCCGGCACCTGGCGGCCCCGGAAGAGCGGGAAGAAGCTCACCGTCGCGGTCGGTCCGTGGCGGGCGGTCGACCGCCCGGCGGTGGAGGAGCAGGCCGAACGGCTGGCCGCGCACCGCGGCGTGACGCTCGCCGCGGTGCAGATCGACGGGTGAGGGGTGGGCGCCTGGCCGGACGGGTAGCCGCCGGGCATGGCTCAGCTCTCCAGCGGACACCTTTCGGGCCTCAAGGTCGCGGTCACCGGCGCCAGCGGCAACGTGGGGACGGCGCTGCTGCGCGCCCTCGCCAAGGGCGGAGCGGCCGAGGTGCGCGGCCTCGCCCGGCGGCAGCCACCCGAGACCGAGCCCTACGACGGGGTGCGCTGGTACCTCACCGACCTCAGCGAACCGGACAGCGAGCAGGTGCTGGCCGAGTTCCTGGACGGCGTCGACGCGGTGGTGCACCTGGCCTGGGCGCTGCTGCCCGACCGGCAGCCCGACCTGTTGCAGCGGGTGAACGTCCAGGGCACCGAGCGGGTGCTGGCCGCGGCCGGTGCGGCTGGGGTGCAGCACGTGGTGCACATGTCCTCGCTCGGCGCGTACGCCGCCGGCCCGCAGGAGCGGCCGATCCAGGAGGACTGGCCCATCACCGGCATCCCGTCGTCCACGTACAGCCGTCAGAAGTCGGCCTGCGAGCAGGCCCTGCTGGAGTTCGCCGCCACCTACCCGGACACGGTCGTCGCGGTCACCCGGCCGACGCTCGTGCTCCAGCCCGAGGCGGCCAGCGAGATCGGCCGCTACTTCCTGGGCCCGTACCTGTTCCCGCTCGCCCGGCTGCTGCCCGGTGAGGTCGCGCGGCTGCTGCCGCTCCCGCTGCCCGGGTCGCTGCGGATCTCCTTCGTCCACGCCGAGGACGTCGCCGACGCCATCGCCCGGATCCTCGACCGCCGGGCCGCGGGTCCGTTCAACCTGTCGGCCTCCCCGGTGCTGGACGCCGACGAGCTGGCCCGCACGCTGGGGTCCCGGCGGGTCCCGGTGCCGGCGTTCGTGCTGCGCACCGGGATGCAGGCGGCGTTCCTCGCCCACGTGCTGCAGATCGAGGCCGGCTGGCTGGACATGGGGCTGGGCATCCCGCCGCTGGACGCCACCCGGGCGCGGACCGCGCTGGACTGGCGGCCCGCGCACAAGGGCGACGACCTGCTGCGGGAGTTCGTCGCGGCGCTGGGCCGCGGGCAGGGTGGCCAGGGCCCGCTGCTGCACCCGGGCACCGGTCCGGAGCACACCCCCGCCTGAAGCGCGCCGGAACCCTTCGGGCAGGGATCCGACGACGACTCGGCCCCGCTGCAGGGGCCCGCCGCGAGCGTGCGAGCGGTGGGGGCAGCGGGGTCCTTCAGCAGGCGAGGGCGTCGAGCTGCGCCATGTCCTCGTCGGAGAGGGTCAGCTGGGCGGCGGCCAGGTTCTCGGTCAGGTGCTCGACCGACTTGGTGCCGGGGATCGGCAGCACGACCGGCGACTTCTGCAGCAGCCAGGCCAGTGCCACCTGGGACGGCGTCGCGTCGAGCTCCGCGGCGATGGCCGCGACCGGGCTGTCGGGCTTGGCCAGGTCACCGGTGGCGATCGGGAACCACGGGATGAAGGCGATGCCCTCGGCGGTCGCGTAGTCCAGCACGTCCTGGCTCTGGCGGTTGGTCAGGTTGTACAGGTTCTGCACGCTGACGATCTCGGTGACCTCGCGGGCCGCCTTCAGCTCGTCGATCGACACCTCGGAGACGCCGATGTGCCGCACCTTGCCCTCGGCCTTCAGCTCCACGAAGGCGCCCAGCTGGTCGGCCAGCGGCACCTCTGGATCGATCCGGTGCAGCTGGATGAGGTCGATCCGCTCCTGCTGCAGGTACCGCAGCGACAGCTCGACCTGCTGCTTGAGGTAGGCCGGGCGGCCGACCGGCGTCCAGATGCCGGGGCCCTGCCGGGTCAGGCCGGCCTTGGTGCCGATGACCAGCTGCTCCGGGTACGGGTGCAGCGCCTCGCCGATGATCTGCTCGCTGACGGCCGGACCGTAGGAGTCTGCGGTGTCGATGAAGTCCACGCCCTCCTCGACGGCGGCCCGCACCACCCGGACCGCGGCGGCGCGGTCGGCCGGCTCGCCCCACACCCCAAGGCCGGGCAGCTGCATGGCGCCGTAGCCGAGGCGGTGGACGGTCAGGTCACCGCCGAGGTCGAAGGTCAGCGGGGTGGTCGCGGTGCTGGTGGTCATCCGGGTCTCCTGCACGTGTCTGGTGGTGGGCGCTCGACGCGCCCCGTCCCGTGGTGCACAAGCGGTTGCATGGAACACCTTTTCCCGGTCCGCCCTGCTGTGACGGTCGGCACAGTCCGCACCCCGGGGCGGCGACCGGCGGCAGGCCGGAGGAAGGTGGACCGGTGCAACGAGGACGACGGGGAGGCGCGGTGGCGCTGCCGGTCCTGCTGCTGGCCGGGGTGGTGCTGGTCGCCCTGAACCTGCGCGGGCCGCTGGTCGCGGTCTCCCCGGTGGTCGACGACCTGCAGCGCGACCTCGGCGTCAGCGGCGGCACGATCGGCCTGCTCACCAGCATCCCGGTGCTCTGCTTCGGTCTCGCCGCGCCGCTGGCGTCGCTGCTCATCGCCCGCACCGGCGTCCACCGGGCGGTCGTCGTGTCCCTCGCCGGCGTGCTGGCCGGCACCCTGCTGCGCTCCCTGGACGGCCCCGAGGCTGCGATCGCCGGCACGGTGGTCATCGGGCTGGGGATCACCGTGGGCAACGTCGTCGTCCCGGTGGTCATCGGGCGGGACTTCCCCGGTGCGACCAACGTCGTCACCGCCGCGTACACCGCTGCGCTGAACCTCGGGTCCACGCTGACCTCCGCGCTCACCGCGCCGCTGGCCGACCTGCTGGGCTGGCGCGCCGCGCTCGCCTCCTGGGGACTGCTGGTCGTGGCCGCGGCCGGGGTGTGGACCGCCGGGCTGCGCCGGCACGTCGCCCGCACGGCTGCCGCGGCGGCGGCCGGGGACGCGCCGCCCCCTCCCCTGCCCCCGGCCACCGGGCCGTCGGTCTGGCGCCGACCGGTCGCCTGGGGCCTGACCCTCGCCTTCGCCGGGCAGGCGTTCACCTACTACGGCGCCACGGCATGGCTGCCGACCCTGCTGGCCGACGAGCAGGGGCTGTCCCGCTCCGCCGCGGGCGCCAGCTCCTCGCTGTTCCAGCTGCTCGCGGTGGCCGGCGCGTTCGCCGTCCCCGCGCTGGTGGCCTGGTGGAGGTCGCCGTCCCTGGTGCTGCTGACGGTCACCGCGCTCTGGGCCACGCTCCCGATCGGGCTGATCGTCGCGCCGTCGCTGTGGCCGCTGTGGTGCTGCCTGGCGGGTCTGGCCCAGGGTGGCGGCATCACCGTCGTGTTCATCGCGATCGTGCGCCGCTCGAGGGACCTGACGGAGAACCGGCGGCTCTCGGCGATGGTGCAGGGCGGCGGGTACGTGGTGGCCGCCCTCGGACCGCTCGTCGTCGGGGCGGTGCACGAGGCGACCGATGGTTGGACCGCCCCGCTGCTGGTCATCCTGGGCGCGGTGGCCGTGATGGCCGCCGCCGGGGCACCCTCCGCCGGTGGTCGCACCTCGTCCGGGGTGCCGGAGGTGGATCCGGCTCCCGTGGAGGAGGTCCAGCGTGGGTGAGTTCGTGGTGATCCGGCACGGGGCGACCGAGTGGAGCAAGAGCGGGCAGCACACCGGGGTGACCGACCTCCCGCTGCTGCCCGAGGGCGAGGACGACGGCCGCCGGCTGGCGCCGGTGCTCGCGCAGCGGCAGATCGCGCACGCCTTCGTCAGCCCGCGGCAGCGCGCCCGGCGCACCGCGGAGCTGGCCGGCCTCCTCGACGGGGACGTCGACACCGTGATCGAGCCCGACCTGGTCGAGGTCGACTACGGCGCCTACGAGGGGCGGACGACGAAGGAGATCAGCGCGGAGATGGGCCGCCGCTGGTCGCTGTGGACCGACGGCACCGTGCCCGGCGACACCCCCGGCGAGTCGCTGGAGGAGGTCGGCGCCCGGGTCGACCGGGTGCTGGAGAAGGCCCGCCCGATGCTGGACGACGGCGACGTGGCGTTCGTGGCGCACGGGCACCTGCTGCGGATCCTCACCGCCCGCTGGCTGGGGCTCGACCCTGCGGCGGGCCGGCTGTTCCCGCTGGCGACCGGGCGCTACGGCACCCTCGGGCACGAGCACGAGCGACCCGCGCTGACCGGCTGGAACATCGGCTGCCCCTGAGAGGACCCCCTCGCCCTGACGGCCCCCGCTGCAGGGTCCCGCCGCGAGCTTGCGAGTGGCGGGGGCAGCGGGGTCCTTCCTCAGGCGAGGACGAGCTCCGGCTCGGCCAGCGCTTCGGGGCGCACCGGACGGCCGAACAGCCAGCCCTGCCCCAGGTCGGCGCCGACCTGACGGGCGAGGTCGGCCAGCCGCTCGGACTCCACGCCCTCGGCCACGACCCGCCCGCCGTGCAGGTGGGTCAGCTCGCACAGCGCCCGGGCGACGGCCTGCGGGCCGGGCTCCTCCAGCCGGGCGACCAGCGTCTTGCTGAGCTTCACGACGTCGGGCCGGGCCACCGTGACCAGCGCCAGGCTGGACCAGCCCACCCCGACGTCGTCCAGCGCGACCCGCCAGCCGAGCGAGCGGTGGTGGTCGAGCACCGACATGAGGTGCTCCCGGTCGGTGACCGCGTGGGAGGCGACCACCTCGAACACCAGCTGCTGCGGCGCGATGCCGGCCTCGTGCACGGCGCGCTCGGTGCTCGCCAGGCAGACCGAGGGCCGGTGCACCGCCGCCGGGTCGGAGTTCACGTACAGGTCGGCCCCGCCCAGCCACGGGGCGGCGTGCCGGATCGCCGCCTCCCGGGCCAGCCGGTCCAGGCGGCGCAGCCAGCCCGCGCGCTCGGCCAGGAAGAACAGGTCGCCGCCGCCGACCTCGCGCCCGTCGACCCGGCCGCGGAGCAGGGCCTCGTGCCCGACGATCCCGCCGCTCTGCAGCGACATGATCGGCTGGTACACCGGCCACAGCTCGGCACCGGTGAGCAGTCCCATCTCCACGGTGATCCCGCGGCGGGCCAGCTCGACGGCGAGGGTGGGGGCGGTGAGCAGCCGCGTGGCCAGGGCGACGCCGTCGCCCGGCGGGTCGGCGGTGATCCGCACGCACTCGGTCTCGGCGGTGGTGAGCTCCCGGGCCAGCCGCTCCAGCAGCCGGTCGATGCGCCGGCCGCCCTGGTGGTCGACGACGTCGAGCAGCCCGGGCGCGGTGCCGATGGTCAGGCCCATCGCCCCGGCGACGCGCGAGATGCTGGGCAGGATGTGGTCCAGCGTGCTCGCCAGCAGCAGCCGCCGGGCGCGGTGAGGGGTCTCCCAGGAGGGGCGGAGAGGTTCGGCGGGCCCGGTCACGGCAGCAGGATGACGGACTGTGAGCCCTCGACCACGCAGGCGCGCGGGAGGGACCGTCCCGTTCCGCATCGCCCGTCGTAGATCACACCCGCCCGAAGATCAACACGGGTACTGTCCCGGGCGTGTCTGACGTCAGTCCAACCGGTGACGACCGGCCTGGTCGCGGCGGTCGCCCGCGCGACCCCTCCCGCGACGGGGCGATCCGGGCGGCGATCCTCGAGGTCCTCGCCCGCTCCGGCTACAGCGGCCTGACGATGGACGCGGTCGCCGCGGCGGCCGGCGTCGGCAAGGCGACGATCTACCGCCGCTGGCGCACCAAGTCCGACCTGGTGGCCGACGCCGTCGCCCAGCTCAGCCACACCCCGGTCGAGGTGCCGGACACCGGCTCGCTCGAGGGGGACCTCCGCGAGCTGCTGCGCTGGCTGGTGGACACCGTGAACGGGCCGATCGGCGGCGCCATCCGCGCGCTGCTGTCGGCGCTGCCGCACGAGCCAGCGCTGCGGACCGCGTTCCACGAGGGTCCGCTGGCCTTGTGGGGGGCCGCGTTCGGCCAGGTCTGGGACCGCGCCGTGCAGCGCGGCGAGCTCGCGGCACCCATGACCGGCACCGCGGTGGCCGCCACCGCCAGCGCGCCGATCCTGCAGCGCTGGCTGTTCGACGGCGAGCCGGTGTCCCTGGAGTTCGCCGACGAGGTCGTCGCCGACGTCGTCCTGCCGCTGGTCACCGCCCGCCGTCCCGCTGCCTGACCGGTGGGCCGGGCCTGCGGCCCGGCGGTCACGCAGGCCGGGCCGTGTAGTCGCCGGCCTCGGCGACGGCGGCCTGCACCTGCTCGGCGGTCAGGCCGTCGCCGACCACGCGCAGCCGGCCGTTGGTCAGGTCGACCTCGACCTCGGTGACGCCGGGGACCTCGCCGACCTCCTCGGTGACAGAGGCGACGCAGTGCTGGCAGGTCATGCCGGAGACGGTGAAGTCCAGGGTCTGCACGGTGGCCTCTTCCTCGCTGGGGTGGGTTCAGGAACGGACGAGCCGGGCGATGGCGGCGGAGGCCTCGGCGATCTTGGCGTCGGCTGCGGCGCCGTCGTCCTCGGCGCCGGCCGCGACGGCCTCCCGGACGCAGTGCCCCAGGTGGTCGTCGAGCAGGCCGAGGGCGACGGCCTGCAGCGCCTTGGTGGCCGCCGAGACCTGGGTGAGGACGTCGATGCAGTACGTGTCGTCCTCGACCATCCGTGCGATGCCGCGGACCTGCCCCTCCACGCGCTTGAGGCGCGCCAGGAGCTGGTCCCTGTTGCCGGCGTAGCCCGTCATGCCGACGATGATACCCCTAGGGGGTAACCTCACCACCAGCGGGACCCGGGCTCCCCCTTGAAGGGGCCGACCACCTCGTCGGTGATCCAGCCGCCGTAGAAGTCGCCGACCTGCGGCCGCACGCGCTCGCCGTCGACGGTGGCGGCCTCGACCCGGCCGGGGTAGAAGGCCACCGCGCCGCGCAGGTGCTCGTAGCCGGCGGTCGGCGCCTCGTAGCTCCAGGCCACCGCCGCGTGGCGGACGCCGTCGAGGACGGCGTCCCAGTACGTCGCCGTCCCCTTGAACTCGCACCACGACGACCCGGCCGCCGGCTCCAGCACGCCGGGCAGGACGTCGTCGCGGGGCACGTAGTAGACCGGCGGGTGACTGGTCTCGCACACCCGCACCGCCCGGTCGGTGCGGGCGACGACCCGGCCGCCGAGGACGACCTCGATCCGCCGGGGTGTCACCTCGGCGGACGGCGGGCGGGGATAGCTCCAGACCGACTCCTGCCCGGGCCCCACCGGGTCGGGACGGGGGTGGTGCACGGCGCCGGGCGGGTCAGTCGCGGACGGCCTGGACGATCCGGCGGACGACCAGGAAGGCGACCAGCGAGCCGACGGCGGCGACCAGCGCCTTGCCGGGCGGGCTCTGCAGGAACTCCTGGACCTTCGCCTTGCCCTGCTCGCTCAGCCGCTTGGGGCTGGTGCGGAACGCCAGCTCGTCCAAGGTGGCCGCGAGCGACTCGCGGGCGGCGTCGATCTCCTGCTGGATCTGCTCGGGGCTGCGCGGCACGGGCGACAGCCTGCCAGATCTTGAGCGACGGGGCCTGGTCACCTCCCGCGACCGCCTCCGTCCGGGGGAGGCGGAGCAGGATGCACCACCGCCCCGCCGGGGGCGATCGGCACCCCGCTCGCCCGCGCGCCGGGCTCGAGCCGGCGGGCCGGCTCCTACACTGCGGGCCACGCGGGAGTGGTGTAACGGCAGCCACGCCAGACTTAGGATCTGGTGCCTTCGGGCGTGCGGGTTCGACTCCCGCCTCCCGCACCCGGCCACCTCACACCCTCCGGAAGACAAGCTGCCTTGACACTGCCGGCAGGTGTCAAGCATCCTTGTCCATGACAAGGGAACTTGACAACGAGGTGTCCATGAGGAACGACGTCCGCGAGCTGCGGCTGGCCGCTGGGCTGTCCCAGCGCGAGCTGGCCGAGGCGCTCGACGTCTCCCGGCAGACGGTCAACTCGATCGAGACCGGCCGCTACGACCCCTCACTGCCGCTCGCCATCGCCATCGCCCGCCACTTCCACCGCACCGTCGAGGAGATGTTCCATGTCGACTGACCGCCGCACCGCCAACCCGACGCCTCTCGTGCTGGCCGCCGTCCTCGTCGCGCTGGCGCTGGTGATCGCCACCGGGCTGCTGCTGCGCGAGTACGCGCCGGGGAACATGGGCGTGGGGTTCCTGCAGGGTGCGGCGGGCGCGATGGTCGCCGTCGCCGCCATGGCGTGGCGCGTGCGCAGGCGGCCGGGAGGCGCCACGACCTTCGAGCGGGCGTGGACCCAGACGGGTGACGAGCGGGACGAAGCCGTGCTCACCCGCGCGCTGGCGGTGCTCGGGCTGCTCGCCCTGCCACTGACCGGGATCGCGGCCATCGCCATCGGGCTCGGCGCCGCGGTGGAGATGGCGCTCGCGTTGCTGCTGCTGGCCCAGGTCGTGGTGGGGGCGGCCGCGTTCGCGGTCATCAACCGGAGGAGCTGAGGGCTCCGGTCAGGTCGACGCGCAGCCGCAGCTCCGCCGACGGCAGCCGGTGATCGTCGGCGTCCACCACGGCCGCCAGCTCCACCCGGTCATCGCGGACCCCGCGCAGGGCGAGCCCCTCGATCTTGTGCACCCGGCCGCCCACCTCGGGGACCGGCGCGACCTCCAGCACGGTCGCGCCGTCGAGCAGGACCAGCGCGGTGGCCACCACGGGCCCGTCGTCGATGGCGTTCGGGGTGTCCTCCGCCGCGGCGCTGAGCAGGGTCCGCCCGTCGGGCAGCGCGACCGCGTCGGTCACCGCGAGGCCCACGCCGTCCACCGCCCCGAGGTCGTAGGCCCGCGGCTCCGCGACCGGCACCGACGCCGGATCGCAGCGGCCGAGGACGGCGGCCACCAGTTCGGCCAGGGGGACGTCGACGCTGCCGGACCGGACCCCGGCGGCCAGGTTGCCGCGGCTGAACCAGCGCACCGTGCCGCCGTGCCGGCAGGCGCCCTCCAGGTTGAGCCGGTCCAGCGGCAGGCCGAGGCGATCGGCGACGCGCTGGTAGAGCGGGGCGAGGTCCCCGGCGGACGCGACCGGCCGCCCGGCGTCGAGCCGCACGAGCACGCCCCGCATCCGCCGCGCGGACGAGCCCGAGCCGAGCAGCAGGACGGCCGGGGCGCCGTCCACCTCGGCCGGGCACGCCACCTCCAGGTCCGGCTTCAGGCGCTTGGTGCCCTCCTCCTCGGAGAACCGGTCGTGCCCCTCCACGGGTGGCAGCACCCGGAACGGCGCGACGCTGCCGCCGCGGCACCAGGCGACGGACGTGGCGTCGTCCTGGACGATCAGCCAGCCGTCGGCGAGCGGCGCGATCGCCGAGGCCGCGGTCACCGGCGACCCGTCGTCGAAGCGCAACGTCCTGACCTCGTCCACGAGAACCCGCACCCGCTGCCTGTGCCCGGACGGCCGGCAGCTCACGCCCCGCCGGCGCCGGACCTGCCGGGAGGCGCACCCGCCGTTACGGTCAGCGCCGTGACCGCCGCCGAGTCCCCGCCGTCCACGCCGGTCGACGCGGTCGCCGCCCGGATCGCCGCGGGCTACGCCACGACCGGCCCCGCCCTGGAGCTGGGCGCCGTCGTGCACGGCGGGACGCCGCACCCCGGCGCGCCGGTCCGGGTGCCGCTGGCGATGCTCAACCGGCACGGGCTGGTCGCCGGGGCGACGGGCACCGGCAAGACCAAGACGCTGCAGCTGATGGCCGAGCAGCTCTCCGCGGCCGGCGTCCCGGTCGTCGTCGCCGACGTCAAGGGCGACCTCAGCGGGCTGGCCCAGGCCGGTCCCGCCGGGGACAAGGTGGCGGCCCGCGCCGCGCAGACCGGTGACACGTGGGCGCCGACCTCCTCCCCCGTCGAGTTCCTCGCGCTCGGCGGGCTGGGTGCCGGTGTGCCCGTGCGGGCGACCGTCACCGACTTCGGGCCCGTGCTGCTGTCGAAGGTGCTCGACCTCAACGCCACCCAGGAGAGCTCCCTGGGCCTGGTGTTCCACTACGCCGACGAGGCCGGCCTGCCGCTGCTGGACCTGAAGGACCTGCGGTCGGTGCTCACCTGGCTGACCAGCGACGAGGGCAAGGGCGACCTCAAGGGTCTGGGCGGGCTCGCGCCTGCCACGGCCGGCGTGATCCTCCGCGAGCTGATCGCCCTGGAGGACCTCGGCGGGGACTCGTTCTTCGGCGAGCCGGCCTGGGAGCCGGCCGACCTGCTGCGCACCGCTCCCGACGGCCGCGGCGTCATCACCGCGGTGGAGCTCAGCGCCGTGCAGGACCGCCCGGCGCTGTTCTCCACGTTCCTCATGTGGCTGCTGGCCGAGCTGTTCGAGGAGCTGCCGGAGGTCGGTGACCTGGACCGGCCGCGACTGGTCTTCTTCTTCGACGAGGCGCACCTGCTGTTCTCGGGGGCGAGCAAGGCCTTCCTCGAGGCCGTGACCCAGACGGTCCGGCTGATCCGGTCCAAGGGCGTCGGGGTCTTCTTCGTGACCCAGAACCCGACCGACGTCCCCAGCGCGGTGCTCGGGCAGCTGGGCAACCGGGTCCAGCACGCCCTGCGCACCTTCACCCCGGAGGACGCCAAGGCGTTGCGTCGGACGGTGTCCACCTTCCCCCGGACGAAGGACTACGACCTCGAGGAGCTGCTCACCTCGCTGGGCACCGGCGAGGCAGCCGTCACCGTGTTGTCGGAGCGTGGCGCGCCGACGCCCGTCGCGTGGACCCTGCTGCGGGCGCCCCGATCACTGATGGCGCCCCTCGATCCCGCCGTCCTCGAGGCGGCCGTCGCCGGCTCGCCACTCCGCGCCCGGTACGGGCAGCCCGTCGACCGGGAGTCCGCGTACGAGCGTCTGGCCGCCCGCCTGGCCCCCGCCCCGGCCGAGCCGGACAGTGCCGAGGTGCCGGCGGAGCGGACGCCGGCCCGCCGCCGCTCCCGGACCCGGGAGGAGGACCAGGACCTCCTCGGCCAGGTGCTCGGATCCGCCGCCTTCCGCTCGTTCACCCGCTCGGCCGCCTCCGCCCTGGGCCGGGAGATCACCCGCGGCCTGTTCGGCACCCGGCGCCGCCGCCGCTGATCCAGGGCGGGGCGTCACCCGAACGGGTGGACGTCCGCCGGATGTCATCAGCCGCGGGGCGTGGTTGCCGACCCAGCAGGGGTGACAGCCTTCGTCCCGGTCGACCCGGCCCCGGCCCCTGCGCCTCGCCGCGCGCACGGCCAACACGCTGCACGCGAGCGGCTCGGTGACGTCCTGCTGCAGCACGGCCTCCTCACCGAGCAGCAGCTGGCCGAGGCCCTGGACCACCAGCAGCGGGTGGGTGCACCGCTGGGCGCCATCGTGCTGGCTCGTGGCTGGGTCACCCGACGACAGCTCTACGTCGCCCTAGCGCAGGTCTGGGGCGCCGACCTGGCCTTCGTGGACCCGGTGGAGGTCGACGAGGAACTGGCCCGCCTGTTCCCTGCCGCGCTGCTGGCCCGGGAGACCTGGGTCCCGCTCCGGGTGGAGCGCGACGCAGCGGGCGAGCGCCGCGTCGTCGTGGCCACCGCCGGCCGTCCCTCGGCGCACATCGCCGAGCAGGTCGTGCAGCGCACGGGGATCCGCCGGGTCCGCCAGGTCGTCACGACCGACTGGGACGTCCAGCGGGCGCTGCGCACCGTGTGGCGCGAGGAGCTGGTGCACGACGCGGTCCAGTCCCTGGCCGAGCGGCGACCCGACGAGTCCGCCTCGACCGTGTTCGTGCGCAAGCAGGTCGTCCTCGCCGGGCTCCTGCTCGCCGCGCTGATCGCCGGCATCGTCCTCGACCTGCCCACCACGCTGGTGGTGCTGACCGCCACGGTGAACCTGGCCGTCGCCCTCGCCGTCGGCACGAAGGCGGTGATCAGCACCGTCGGCACGGCGTGGGAGACCGTCGAGCAGGTCACCGACGAGGAGGTCGCGGCCCTCGACGACCACGACCTGCCCGTGTACACGATCCTCGTGCCGGTCTACCGCGAGGCCGGAATCGTCGGCCTGCTCATGCGCAACCTCGCCGACCTCGACTACCCCCGGGAGAAGCTGGAGATCCTCCTCCTGCTGGAGGAGGACGACCCGGAGACGCTGGCCGCCGCGCTCGCCGCCGCCCCGCCGGACATCGTGCGCATCGTCGTCGTCCCGCACTCGTTGCCGAAGACCAAGCCCCGGGCGTGCAACGTCGGGCTGACCTTCGCCCGCGGTCAGTACGTGGTCATCTACGACGCCGAGGACCGGCCCGACCCCGACCAGCTCAAGAAGTCGATCGTCGCCTTCCGCAAGGGCGGGGACGACCTGGTGTGCGTGCAGGCGGCGCTGAACTACTTCAACGCCAGGGAGAACCTGCTCACCCGCATGTTCACCCTGGAGTACTCCTCCTGGTTCGACTACACCCTCGCCGGGCTGGACAAGCTCCGGCTGCCCATCCCCCTCGGCGGCACGAGCAACCACTTCCGCACCGACCTGCTGCGCGACCTCGGCGGCTGGGACCCCTACAACGTCACCGAGGACGCCGACCTCGGCATCCGCGCCTCCGCCCGCGGCCACCGCGTCGCCGTCGTCAACTCGACGACGTACGAGGAGGCCAACATGGCCGTCGGCAACTGGATCCGGCAGCGCAGCCGGTGGATCAAGGGCTACATGCAGACCGTGCTGGTGCACACCCGGCACCCGTGGCGGCTGGTGCGCACCGTCGGGCCGCGCCAGGCAGCCGGCTTCGGGCTGCTGATCGGCGGCACCCCGCTGATGTTCCTGGCCACCCCCTGGCTCTACGCGATGATGATCGCGGAGCTGGTCCGGCCCGGGGTGCTGGTGTCCGCGCTGCCCGGCTGGCTGGTCCAGGTGAGCCTGGCGAACCTGCTGCTCGGCAACGGCGTGATCATCTACCTGTCCCTGCTGGCCGGCTTCAAGCGGCGCACCTACGGGCTGGTGCCCTTCGCGCTCCTGTCGCCGCTGTACTGGCTGCTGCACTCCATCGCCTCCTACAAGGCGCTCTGGCAGCTGCTGGTCAACCCCTTCTACTGGGAGAAGACCCAGCACGGGCTGTCCAGCCACGTGCAGGTCGACGACACCCCCGCCGGCCTGGGCGAGCTCGGTGTCCCCGTCCGCACGGAGGTGCACGCGTGACCGCCGCCGACCCGCTCGCCACGATGCGGGCCGACGCGCCGCCCGCCGAGGCCGCGGGCTACGCCGAGGCGAGGTCCCGGGTGGCCACCGCGCCGGCGACCCTCCCGCGGGTGCCGATGCGCGGCATCATGGCCGGCTGCGCGGCCCTCCTGGTCGTCCAGACGGTCGGCCTCATCTCCGCCGACCGGTCGTGGCACGACGTCCTGGTGCCCGGTCACCTGCTGCTCATGGTCGCGTTCGGCCTGGTGTTCTGCCTCGGCGCGGTCACCGTCGCCGGCTTCGCCGCCGGCGCGGCAGCCGCCGGGCTGGTGGTGCTCGACTCCTCCAGCCTGCGGCCGCTCCTCGGCGGCGCCGCCCTGCTGGCCCTGGCCTGCGGGGTGGCCCCCGGCTGGGCCCGGGTGGAGGCGTGGCAGGCCGCGCACTCCACCGCCCTGACCTCGGCGGAGGAGGCGGCCCTGGCCCAGCGGTCGCTGACCGGCGCGCGCTCCCGCGGCTGGGCCCCCGGGGTGCGGCTGCGGAGCTATTGGCGCACCGACCGCGTGGTGGCCGCCTTCCTGGTGCTCGCCTTCCACCCGTGCATGGCCGCCTTCTCGTTGTGGTTCATCGACTGGACCAGCGCCCGCTGACCTGTCAGCGACCGCCCAGCACCCGGCCGATGACCGGGAGCAGGGCGGTGAAGGCCTGGCCGCGGTGGCTGCGGGCGTCCTTCTCGGCGGGCTCCAGCTCGGCCGCGGTGACCTCGAGCCCGGCGGGCCGGAAGACCGGGTCGTAGCCGAAGCCGTTGGTGCCCCGCGGCTCGTGGACCACCGCACCCCGCCATTCGGCCCGCAGCACGTGCTCCTCGCCGTCCGGGGTGACCAGCGCCGCCGCGCAGACGAACGCCGCGCCCCGCCGCTCGTCGGGCACGTCGGCGATCTGACCGAGCAGCAGCGCGGTGTTGGCCGGGTCGTCCCCGTGCCGTCCCGACCACCGGGCCGACAGCACCCCGGGCATCCCGTTGAGCGCGTCGACGGTCAGGCCGGAGTCGTCGGCCACCGCCGGCAGGCCGGTGTACCGGACCGCCTCACGCGCCTTGAGCAGCGCGTTGTCCTCGAACGTCGCGCCGGTCTCCGGCGCCTCCGGGTACTCGGGCACGTCGCGCAGCCCGATCACCTCCACCCCCGGGACGGCGGTGGTCAGCAGCCGCTGGAGCTCGGCGAGCTTGCCGGCGTTGCGGGTGGCCAGCAGCAGGCGGGCGCTCATGCCGCCAGCGCCTGCCCCTGGAGGGCGGTCAGCTCGGCGCAGCCGGCGACCGCGAGGTCCAGCAGCGCGTCCAGCGTCGGCCGGTCGAAGACCGCGCCCTCCGCCGTCCCCTGCACCTCGACGAAGCCGCCGTCCCCGGTGCACACGACGTTCATGTCGGTGCCCGCGCGCACGTCCTCCTCGTAGGCGAGGTCCAGCCGCGGCTCACCGTCGACGACCCCCACGCTGACCGCGGCGACCGACTGGGCGAGGGCGGTCGTCCGGGCGAGCTTCTTGCGCGCGTCGAGCCAGGACACCGCGTCGGCCAGCGCCACGTAGGCACCGGTGATCGCCGCGGTGCGGGTGCCGCCGTCGGCCTGCAGGACGTCGCAGTCGATGGCGATGCTGTTCTCCCCCAGCGCGCCCAGGTCGATCGAGGCCCGCAGGGAGCGGCCGATCAGCCGGCTGATCTCGTGGGTGCGGCCGCCGATCCGGCCCTTCACCGACTCGCGGTCGCTGCGGGTGTGGGTGGCACGCGGCAGCATCGAGTACTCCGCCGTCACCCAGCCCAGGCCCGACCCCTTGCGCCAGCGGGGCACGCCCTCGGTGACGCTCGCCGCGCAGAGCACCCGGGTGCGGCCGAACTCCACCAGCACCGAGCCCTCGGCGTGGTCGAGCCAGTTGCGGGTGATGGTCACCGGGCGGAGCTGGTCGGCCGCGCGGCCGTCGGGGCGGGTCACGTGCGCCGAGGGTAATGGGGCCCGCCCGGGCCGGGCCTACCCGTAGAGCGGATTGGCCTCGTGGGCCTCCGAGCCGACCAGCCGGTCGATCTCCGCGATCCCGCCGGCCTCGTACACCTGCACGTCCTGCTGGTCGGCCATGGTCAGGTCGAAACGCCCCTCGCGCGCGTTCCACCGGATCTCACTGATCAGGTCGGAGTTGACCCACCGGTCCTCGGTGTGCGGCTTGAAGCCGGCGATCTTGACCCACACGACGTGCCACCCTCCAGCGACGGTGCGCGGAGTATGCCCGGGACCCCACCTCCTGCGCTGCGCCGCCGGAGCCGTGCATGTCACAGTCGCGGTCATGCGATCGGAGCTGCGAGCGGTGCGGACCGGGGGCGTGGCCTCGGTCGTCGACCTGACCGACGAGTGCGCGGAGTTCGTCCGGGACCAGGGCGACGGCCTGCTGCAGGTCTTCGTGCCGCACGCCACCGCGGGGATCGCGGTGATCGAGACCGGCGCCGGCAGCGACGACGACCTGCTGGCCCAGCTCGACGAGCTGCTGCCCCGGGACGACCGGTGGCGGCACCGGCACGGCTCGCCGGGCCACGGCCGCGACCACGTGCTCCCGGCCTTCGTGCCGCCGCACGCCACGGTGCCGGTCCTCGAAGGACGCCTGGCGCTGGGCACGTGGCAGCGCATCTGCTTCGTCGACACCAACGTCGACAACCCCGGCCGGCAGGTGCGGTTCACCTTCCTGCCCGGGTGACCGCGGCCGCGCGGGCGGCCGGATTGGGGTTGATCGCCCCGGTGCGGCACGATCGGCCCATGACCGAGACCGACGTCGCGCCCGTCCGCCTGGCCCCCGGGGACCCGGCACCGGAGTTCTCGCTGCCCGACGCCGAGGGGAGCACCGTGTCGCTGACCGACTACCGCGGCCGCCGCGTCATCGTCTACTGCTACCCCGCGGCGATGACCCCCGGCTGCACCACCCAGGCCGTCGACTTCACCGCCGCCGCCGGCGACCTCGCCGAGGCCGGGCTGGACATCATCGGCATCTCCCCCGACCCGCCGGACAGGCTGCACACCTTCCGCGAGAAGGAGTCGCTGAACATCACCCTGGTCTCCGACCAGGACAAGGCCGTGCTCGCCGCCTACGGCGCCTACGGGCCCAAGAAGCTGTACGGCAAGGAGGTCGTCGGCGTGATCCGGTCGACGTTCATCGTCGACGCCGACGGCCGGATCGAGAAGGCGTCCTACAACGTCAAGGCCACCGGCCACGTCGCCAAGCTCCGCCGGGACCTCGGCATCGCCTGAGCGGACCCGTTCCGTCCATGCAGTGGACGCGGACTGGCCAGCACCGGGCGCGGTCGGGCAGGGTCTCCGGTCATGAGCGATCAGATCGGCGTCACCGGCCTCGCAGTCATGGGGGCGAACCTCGCCCGCAACCTCGCCCGGCACGGGCACCAGGTGGTGCTGCACAACCGCTCCCAGAGCCGCACCGACGCGCTCGTCGCGCAGCACGGCAGCGAGGGCGACTTCGTGCCGACCACCACCATGCAGGAGTTCGTCGACACCCTGCAGCGCCCGCGCAAGATCATCATCATGGTGCAGGCCGGTGCGGCCACCGACGCGGTCATCGACGAGCTCACGCCGCTGCTCGACGAGGGCGACGTCGTGATGGACGGCGGGAACGCCCGCTTCCCCGACACCATCCGTCGCACCGCGGCGCTCACCGCCCGCGGCCTGCACTTCGTCGGCACCGGGATCAGCGGCGGCGAGGAGGGCGCGCTCAACGGGCCGAGCATCATGCCCGGCGGCTCCGCGGAGGCCTACCAGCTGGTCGGCCCGCTGCTGGAGTCCATCGCGGCGAAGGTCGGCGACGAGCCGTGCTGCACCCACGTCGGCACCGACGGCGCCGGCCACTTCGTGAAGATGGTGCACAACGGCATCGAGTACGCCGACATGCAGCTGATCGCCGAGGCCTACGACCTGCTGCGGCAGGGGCTCGGGCTCACCCCGGGCGAGATCGGCGACGTGTTCGCGAGCTGGGACGAGGGCGACCTGGAGAGCTTCCTCGTGGAGATCACCGCCCAGGTGCTGCGGCACACCGACGCGGAGACCGGCACCCCGTTCGTCGACGTCGTCGTCGACCAGGCCGAGCAGAAGGGCACCGGCCGCTGGACCGTGCAGTCGGCGCTGGACCTCGGCGTGCCGGTGAGCGGCATCGCCGAGGCCGTGTTCGCCCGCGCGCTCTCCGGCGCCGTCGACCAGCGGATGGCCGCGCAGCAGGTGCTGCCCGGCCCGAAGGGCGAGTGGCAGATCCCGGACCGGGACGCCTTCATCGAGTCGGTCCGCCAGGCCCTGTACGCGTCGAAGGTGGTCGCCTACTCGCAGGGCTTCGACCAGATCGCGGCCGGTGCCGAGGAGCACGGCTGGGACATCGACCGCGGCGCGCTGGCGGCGATCTGGCGGGACGGCTGCATCATCCGGGCCCGCTTCCTGGACCGGATCCGGCAGGCGTTCGCCACCGAGCCCGACCTCACCACCCTGCTCACCAACGAGTACTTCACCGAGGCGGTCACCGACTGCCAGGACGGCTGGCGGGAGGTCGTCATCGGCGCCGCCCGGCACGGCATCCCTGCGCCGGGCTTCGCCAGCGCGCTCGCCTACTACGACGGGCTGCGCGCGCCGCGGCTGCCGGCCGCGCTGATCCAGGGACAGCGCGACCTGTTCGGGGCGCACACCTACCGGCGGGTGGACAAGGACGGCACCTTCCACACGCTCTGGGCGCAGGGCGGGCGCGAGATCCCCGCCTGACACCGGCCCTGGCGGCGGGGAGCCATGTCACGCTCGCCAGGTACCCGGTCGTGGCTGGCAGTCCGGGCCGCACGGGTAGGCCAGGTCCCACGGGACGTGCCGTCGGGGTGCTGCCAGGTGAGCTGGAACGCCGGCACGGAGAGCTCGGCCGGACGGTCGTAGTGGCGGTTCGCGACGAAGAGGACCTCGCCCGGGTTGGGCAGCTCCTCCACGACGAGACCGTCCGGCCGGTCGGGGAAGGTGAGGAGAGCTCACCGGACACGAGGTCGCGGCCGTCGACGACCAGCCCGGCCACCCTGCTGGAGGATGGCGTGGGTGTTCGGGTGGCCGAGCCCGATCACCACCAGTTCGGGGTGGCCGAGCCCGAAGAGGCCGACGGGGTAGCCGAAGGGTGGGTCCTCGGGCCCGATCCCTGGTCCGACGTACTGGACCATCCAGCGGTGCGCACGGATGAGCTGGGCGACGTGGGCGTCCTCCTGATCGAGCCAGGCGGTGGTCTGCGGATCGGTCATGCCGGCAACGCTGACGCACCCTCGGTCGTGGGCTGTGGACGGTCCCGGCTCTCCTCCCGCGAGCCGTGACCGACGGCCGAGCGCAGGTGTGCGGCCTGGCACGCTGTGGGGTGTGCTGACGTTGGGTGTGGTCGTGCTCGGGGCGGACGACGTCCCACGCGCCGTCGGGTTCTGGCGGCAGGTGCTGGGCTACGAGCTGGTGGAGGGCGGCTTCGGCGGCTGGGCGAACGTGCTGGCCCCGCCCGCCGGCGGACCCGGGGCCCGGCTGGCGCTGCAGCGCAGCGAGACGCCGCCGCAGCCGCGTCCCCGGCTGCACCTCGACCTGCACGTCGCCGACGCCGCGGAGCAGACCGCCGAGGTGCGGCGCCTGGTCGGGCTGGGCGCCCGGCAGGTGGCGTGGGACGGGTATCCGGCCGACCCCGACTTCGTGGTGCTGGCCGATCCCGAGGACAACCTCTTCTGCGTCGTCGACCTCGGGCACGGCTAGCCTGCGCCCCATGCCGGAGCGGGTTACCCCCTTCATGATGTTCACGGGCGACGCGGAGCGCGCGATCGGGCTCTACACGTCCCTGTTCGACGACGCCGAGCTGCTGACCCTCACCCGGTTCGGGCCGGACGGCACGGGCGTGGAGGGCACGGTCGAGCAGGCCACCTTCTCCATCGCCGGTCAGGTGTTCCGCTGCTTCGACAGCCCTCCGGTGCACGCCTTCACCTTCACGCCGTCCTTCTCCGTCTTCGTCGACGTCGCGTCGGCCGACGAGCTCGACCGGCTGTTCGCCGGGCTCTCCGACGGCGGTGGCGTCCTCATGCCGCTGGACGACTACGGCTTCAGCCGCCGCTTCGGCTGGGTGAACGACCGCTTCGGCGTCTCCTGGCAGCTGAACCTGCCGTAGCGGCGAGGGGCTCGCTCGACGTCACTCCCCGCCCTCGGCCGCCCGGGCACGGGCAGCGCGGCGACGTCCCTCGTGCATGGCCTGCACGCGGGCGATGGGGATCGTGTGGCCCTCGGCGACCAGGTCGTCCGGCAGCAGCTGCGGCTCCGGCAGCGCGGCCGCCCAGGGGTCGGCGTCCTCGAACCGCTCCGCCGCGGTGCGGACCGTGACGTCCCCGGGCCGGACGTCGTCCAGCGCGTCCCAGCCGACCGGCGCGGACACCGGCAGTCCCGGGCGCACCCGGGGGCTGTAGGCGGCCGCGATCGTGCCGCGGCCCGAGCGGGTGGAGTCGACGAAGACCCGGTCCCCGCGCTCGGTGAGGACGTACGCGGTCGTCGCCACCGCCGGGTCCAGCCGCTCGGTCCGGGCGGCGAGGGCGCGGGTGGCGGCGGCGACGTCCTCGGGCGAGGAGCCGTGCACCGGGACGACGACGTGCAGCCCGGTCGAGCCGCTGGTCTTCACGGCGCCGGACAGCCCGGAGCCGGTGAGCGCCTGACGGGCCAGCCGGGCCGCCTGCACCACGACCGCGAAGTCGGCGCCGTCCGGCGGGTCGAGGTCGAGCACCAGCCCGGTGGGCTGCTCCTCCCCCACCCGGCTGAACGGCACGTGGTACTCGACGGCCCGCTGGTTGGCCAGCCACAGCAGGGTGCGCCGGTCGTCGCAGAGCACCTGGTGCACCTCGCGGCGGGCCCGGTCGGACCAGGTGGGCACCGTGCGCACCCACTCCGGCGCGCCCTTGGGGACGTCGCGCTGGATGAACGGCGCCGCCCCGGGCCGCACCCGCTTGATGGTCAGCGGCCGCTCGGCCAGCAGCGGCAGCAGCCGGTCGGCGAACGCGTCGAGGTGGTCGACCAGGTCGCGCTTGGTGACCTCGAGCCCGTCACCCAGTGGGGAGTCCAGGCTGGTCAGCCGGACGCCGTCCCGTTCCTCCTCGGTGGCCACCGGGTCACCGTGCCGTGCGCCGCGACGCCGGGCAACCCCGGGAGGACCCTCCTGCCGCCGCCGCTAGAGCTCGTACACGCCGCCGGGGCGGGCCAGCTCGGCCGCCGGGAACACCGCCCGCGCCGCGGTCAGCTGGGCCGCGGCGTCGACCCACGAGGGCACGTGGGTGACCAGCAGCCGGCCCACGCCGGCGGCGGCCGCGTGCTCGCCGGCCTGCCGCCCGGTCAGGTGCAGCCCCTCGGGCAGCCCGGGCACGTCCGGGTGGGCGGCCTCGGCGAGCAGCAGGTCGGCTCCGCGGGCCAGCTCGACGACCGCGTCGCTGGGGCCGGTGTCGCCGGTGTAGACCAGCGACCGGCCGCCCGCGGTGAGCCGCACCGCGTAGCACTCGATCGGGTGCGCCGTGCGCGCGGTGGTCACCTCGAACGGGCCGAGCGTCCAGCTGCCCGGGCCGATCGGGGTCACGTCGAAGACGTCGTCGAGGGGCCCGCCGTCGCTGTCGTAGGCAGCGGCCAGCCGCCGGTCGGCCCCGACCGGGGCGTACATCGGCACCGCCCGGCCGTCGGAGCGACCCGAGTACCGGTGCCACACCACGAAGGGCGCGGCGTCCAGGCAGTGGTCGGCGTGCAGGTGGGAGAGGTAGACGGCGTCGACGTCGACCGGGTCGAGCACCGCCTGCAGCGCGCCGAACGCCCCGTTGCCGAGGTCGAGCAGCAGCGAGAACTCCCCGTGCTGCACCAGGTAGCAGGACGCCGGGGAGGCCGGCCCCGGGGCGCTGCCGGAACAGCCGACGACGGTGAGCCTCACGCCACCGCCCCTGCCTGCGCCACCGCGTCGACCTCCGGGCCGAGGAAGCGGCGGCCGAGCCGGGCGAAGGGCGCCGGGTCGCCGGTGGCCAGGAAGCGGTGCGCGGGCGGTGGGCCGTCCGGGTCGCGCAGCAGGTCGGTGCGGGTGAGCACGCGGTACACGTCCTTCGCCGTCTCCTCGGCACTGGACACCAGCGTGACCTCGTCCCCCAGGACGAGGCTGAGCACGCCGGTGAGCAGCGGGTAGTGGGTGCAGCCGAGGACGACGGTGTCCACACCGGCGCCCAGCAGCGGGTCGAGGTAGGACTGGGCCAGCCCCACCAGCTGCCGGCCGGTGGTGACCCCGCGCTCGACGAAGTCCACGAAGCTGGGGCAGGCGGCGCTGGTGACCGTGATGTGCGGCGCGGCGGCGAAGGCGTCCTCGTAGGCGCCGCTGGTGATGGTCGCCTGGGTGCCGATCACCCCGACCCGGCCGTTGCGGGTGGCGGCGGTGGCCCGGCGCACCGCCGGCAGCACGACCTCGACCACCGGCACGTCGTAGCGTTCGCGGGCGTCGCGCAGGCACGCCGCGCTGGCCGAGTTGCAGGCCACGACCAGCATCTTCACGCCCGCCGCGACCAGGTCGTCCATCACCGCGAGGGAGTGCCGGCGGACCTCGGCGATCGGCAGCGGCCCGTAGGGGCCGTGGGCGGTGTCCCCGACGTAGCGGACCGACTCGTGCGGCAGCTGGTCGAGCACCGCGCGGGCGACGGTGAGCCCGCCCACGCCGGAGTCGAAGATGCCGATCGGCGCATCGGCTGCGGCAGCGCTGCTCATGACGCGCGCCAGGCTAACCGCCCCCTCCGACGGGTTCCGCTGGGAGGCGGGTTCAGGGCCGGCGCAGCAGCGCGGCCGGCGGCAGCTCCAGCCCGTCGCCGGTCCAGCGGGCGCCGGTGAGGTCGCGGACGACGGCCGTCGCCGGGGTGCCCAGCGCCGGCTCGCCGATGCCGAGCACCGTGGCACCCGCCGACAGCCCCGAGGCGATCCCGCTCGCGCTGTCCTCCAGCACGATCACGTCCGCCGGTGCGAGCCCCAGCCGCCCGGCGCCGACGGCGTACGGCTCCGGGTCCGGCTTGCCGGCGAGGACGTCCTCGGCGGTGACGATCACGGCCGGCAGCGGCACACCGGCGGCGCGGAGCCGGGCGGTGGCGAGCTCCCGGATGCCGGAGGTGACCACGGCCCACGGCACGCCGGTCAGCTGCGGCACCAGCTCCAGGACGCCGGGCACGGCGGTGGTGCCCTCGACGTCCTCCAGCTCGTACCGGTTGATGACCTCGACCGACTCGTCGATCCGGGCCGGCTTGACGAACAGGGCGACGGTGTCGGCCGCGCGGCGGCCCGGCACCGCGGCCATGACCTCCGCGGGGTCCAGGTCGTGGTCCAGCGCCCAGCGGCTCCAGGAGCGGACCACGCTGGGCTCGGAGTCGACGAGGACGCCGTCGTTGTCGAACAGCAGCCCGCGCGCGGGGAGCAGGAGGCCACCGTCAGGTGACGTGCTGGATCGGCCGCCTTGCAGGGACCCGCCGCGAGCTTGCGAGTGGCGGGGGGCAAGGGGGTCCTTGCTCAGGCCCACAGCTGCCCGTCCAGCGCGGCGGTCGCTTCCTCCAGGGTGCCTGCGTAGGCCCCGGTCGACAGGTACTTCCAGCCGCCGTCGCAGACGATGAAGACGATGTCCGCCCGGCGGCCGGCGGCGACCTCCCGGTCGGCGATGCCCAGCGCCGCGTGCAGGATCGCGCCGGTCGAGATGCCGGCGAAGATCCCCTCCCGCTCGACGAGCTGGCGGGTGCGGTGGACGGCGTCGTCCGGGCCGACGCTGAACCGCGAGTCCAGCAGCGAGGCGTCGTAGAGCTCGGGGATGAAGCCCTCGTCGATGTTGCGCAGCCCGTAGACCAGCTCGCCGTAACGCGGCTCGGCGGCGATCACCTGGACCTCGGGCTTGTGCTCGCGGAAGTACCGGGAGCAGCCCATCAGCGTGCCGGTCGTGCCCAGGCCCGCGACGAAGTGGGTGATCGACGGCAGGTCGGCCAGGATCTCCGGCGCCGTCCCCGTGTAGTGGGCCTCGGCGTTGGCCGGGTTGCCGTACTGGTAGAGCATCACCCAGTCGTCGTGCTCGGCGGCCAGCCCCTTGGCGACGGCGACGGCCTGGTTGCTGCCACCGGCCGCCGGGGAGCTGATGATCTGCGCGCCGTACATCTCCAGCAGCTGGCGCCGCTCGACGGAGGTGTTCTCCGGCATGACGCAGACCAGCTTGTAGCCGCGCTGCCGGGCGACCATGGCCAGCGAGATCCCGGTGTTGCCGCTGGTGGGCTCCAGGATGGTGTCGCCGGGCTGGAGCTGCCCCTCCTTCTCCGCCGCCTCGATCATCGCGATGGCGGCGCGGTCCTTGATCGAACCGGTGGGGTTGTGGTCCTCGAGCTTGGCCCACAGCCGGACGTCCGGGGTGGGCGACAGCCGCGGCAGCCCGACCAGCGGGGTGTTGCCGAGGGAGTCGACGAGCGAGGCGAAGCGGGCCATGGCGGTCTCCTGGGAGGTGCGGTTCCGGGACGGGGGGCTCCCGGTCAGCAGCCGCCGGCGACGGCGGGGAGGATCGTCACCGAGTCGCCGTCCTTGAGCGCGGTGTCCAGCGCACCGGTGAACCGCACGTCCTCGTCGTTGACGTAGACGTTCACGAAGCGGTGCAGCTTGCCCTCCTCGGTGACCAGCCGGGTCTTCAGGCCCGAGTGCTGGGCGTCGAGGTCGTCGATGAGGGCGGCGAGGGTGTCGCCGGAGCCCTGGACGGTCTTGTTGCCGCCGGTGTGGGTGCGCAGGATGGTCGGGATCCGGACCTCGATGGCCATGGCTGGGGAACTCCTCGCGGGTCGTGGGGGTCGGGCACGCGCGGCAGCGCGTCAGGTGGTGCGTCTGCCAGTGGGCAACGACGCACCGCGACCGGGGATTCCGGTCGGGGTGGCCCTCCTGCCGGGTCCCGCCGCGAGCTTGCTCACGGTGGGGGCGGGAGGGTTCTTCGTCAGTCGTAGACGACGGCGGTCGGCGAGTGGCCGAAGAGGTAGGACTCGACGACCTCGACGTCCTCCTCGGTGACCTGCCCGTCGACGATGCGGAAGCTGCGGAACTCGACCTGGTCGCCGGCCAGGCCGGTCTGCGACCCGTGCTCACGGGTGGACACCAGCACGTAGTGGGCCTCGGGCTCGGAGGCGAGGTTGATGTCGGTGCGCGACGGGTGGGCCTCGGTGCCGGTGTGCGAGTGGTAGATGACGACGGGGACCTCGCCCCGGTCGTCCATCTCCCGGTACAGCCTGAGCAGGTCGGCGCTGTCGAACTCGTAGAACGTGGGCGACCGCGCCGCGTTCAGCATCGGGATGAAGCGCTCGGGACGGTCGCTGCCCTCGGGCCCGGCCACGACACCGCAGGCCTCGTCCGGGTGGTCCTCCCGGGCGTGGGCCACGATGGCGTCGTAGGTCGCGCGGTCGATGCGCAGCACGGGCCCAGTCTAGGCGGCACCGCCGGCGCGGACCGCCCCTCCCCCGTTCCGGCCCCTCCGATAGCGTCGCCGCCCGTGGTGGTCGAGGTGCTGATGGTGGTCGGGGTGCTGGCGCTCCCGGTGCCGGCGCTGGTCCTCGGCAGCCGCCGGCTGCTCCACCGGAGCGGGCGGAACACCGACGAGCGCTCCGAGCGGATGGAGCTCGCGCTGCTGGTCCTCGGGCGGCTGATCGGTCTGCTGCTGCTCGCCGGCCTGTCCGGCATCACCCTGCTGTCCTGCATCGGCGGACTGGTCAAGGGCGTGGACGTCCCGAGCCTGGTCTACGTCTTCTTCGTCGCCGACCTGCTCGTGGCCACCCTCGTGGTGCTCACCATCGGCCGCCTCGTCCGCCCGCCAAGGCGTCGACGAGCGAGCCCTGGACCGCGGTGAGCCAGTAGTAGACGGCGAGCTGCTGACCCTCGTCGCTGCTCGGGTCGTCCGGCGGCTCGGTCTCCGCGGTGATGCCGAGGCGGGTGCCCAGCGCCAGCCGCAGGTCGTTGGTGGTCCGCAGCCACGCCCGCGCCTGCTCGGGGTCCAGCCGCACCTCCCCGCCGTCGGGCGGCAGGGTGGCCCGCACGGTCGCGAGGTCCGCGGCCTTGCCGGTGCGCAGCCCGTCCTCGGTCAGCTCCCGGTAGTCCGCGGCGACCTCGGGGTCGCCGGCGTGCCCGGCGGGGAACAGCCGCTCCACGACCGGGTCGCCGCCGGTGTCGGCGCGATCGGCGGTCAGCAGCTGCTCCAGCTGGTCGAGGAGCAGCGTGACGATGTCGGCCTCGGCGTCGACCAGCCGGGCGACGACCTCCTCGCCGCGGCGGCGGAACGGTCTCACCGGACCCCCTCGCCGGCGCTCGTCGGCCGCGTTCGCGAGGCTGCTGCGCTCACGTGTCCCTCTGGTAGGTGGCCCACAGCCCGTAAGCGTGCAGCCGGTTGGTGTCGTGCTCCATGCGCTCCCGCGGGCCCGAGCTGACGATCGCCTTGCCCTCGTGGTGGACCTGCAGCATGAGCTGGGTGGCGGTCGGCTCGTCGTAACCGAAGAGCTCCTGCAGCACGAAGGTCACGTACGTCATGAGGTTGACCGGGTCGTCCCAGACGACCGTCACCCACGGCCGATCGAGGTCGAACTCCTCGTCCGTCGTCGTGTCGGGCGCCCGTTCGGGCGCGAGCGGTCCGGCCACGCGATCACTCTAGGCGGTCGGCGGGCCGGCACGCCGCCTCCCGCCCTACGCTGCCGATCATGGCCACTCCCGATGCGCCGCCACTGCACCCCGCGCTGCTCACCGACCGGTACGAGCTGACGATGATCGCCGCCGCCCTGGCCGACGGCACCGCGGACCGGGACTGCGTCTTCGAGGCCTTCGCCCGCCGCCTGCCGCACGGCCGCCGCTACGGCGTGCTCGCCGGCACCTCCCGGCTGCTCGAGGCCCTCCCCCGGTTCCGCTTCGGCGACGTCGAGCTGGCCACCCTGCGCGAGCAGGGCCTCACCGATCCGCGGCTGCTCGACTGGCTGGCCGACTTCACCTTCAGCGGCGACATCGAGGGCTACGCGGAGGGCGAGCTGTACTTCCCGGGCTCCCCGGTGCTGACCGTCCGCGCGCCCTTCGCCGAGGGGGTGCTGCTGGAGACGCTCGTCCTGTCGGTCCTCAACCACGACAGCGCGATCGCCTCGGCCGCGGCCCGCATGGTGGGCGCGGCCTGCGGGCGGCCGTGCATCGAGATGGGCTCCCGGCGCACGCACGAGGAGGCGGCGGTGGCCTCGGCCCGGGCCGCCTACCTGGCCGGCTTCGCCTCGACGTCCAACCTCGAGGCGGGCCGGCGCTACGGGGTGCCGACGACGGGCACGAGCGCCCACGCGTTCACGCTGCTGCACGACGAGGAGGAGGCGGCGTTCCGCGCCCAGGTCGCCGTCCTCGGCAAGGGGACCACGCTGCTCGTCGACACCTACGACGTCGACCAGGGCATCCGGACGGCGGTGGAGGTGGCCGGCCCGGAGCTCGGCGGCGTCCGGCTCGACTCCGGTGACCTGCCCACGCTCGCCGCCCACGCGCGGGAGCTGCTCGACGAGCTCGGCGCGACGGGGACCCGGATCATCGTGACCAGCGACCTCGACGAGTACGCCATCGCCGGGCTGATGGCCGCGCCGGTCAACGGCTACGGCGTCGGCACCTCGCTGGTCACCGGCTCCGGCGCCCCCACGATGGGCATGGTCTACAAGCTGGTCGAGCGTGACGGCGTCCCGGTGGCGAAGCGCGCCGAGGGCAAGCACTCCGTGGGCGGCCGCAAGCGCGCCGTCCGCCGGCACGACGAGCACGGCACGGCGGTGGCCGAGGTGATCAGCAGCGGGGCCATCGCGCCGGAGGACGGCGACCGGGAGCTCGTCGTCCCGCTCGTCGAGGGCGGCCGGGTGCTCGCCGACGCCACGCCGGTCCAGGCCCTCGTGGAGGCCCGCGCCCACCACGAGCGGGTCCGCGCCGCCCTGCCCCCCGAGGCCTGGGCGCTGTCGCGCGGCGACTGCGCGGTGGAGATCGTGACCCCCTGATGGTCACCGGGCAGGATGGGCGAATGAGCCGAGCCCTGGTCGTCGTGGACGTGCAGAACGACTTCTGCGAGGGGGGCAGCCTCGCCGTGGCCGGCGGTGAGGCGGTGGCGCGGGCGATCAGCTCCCACGCGGCATCGGCCGGGTACGACCACGTGGTGGCCACCCGCGACCACCACGTCGACCCGGGCGGCCACTTCGCCGAGCAGCCGGACTTCCTGGAGACCTGGCCCGCGCACTGCGTCGTCGGGACGCCGGGCGTCGAGCTGCACCCCCACCTGGACCGGCGGCCGATCGAGGCGGTGTTCGACAAGGGCGAGTACGCGGCGGCCTACTCCGGGTTCGAGGGCACCAGCGACGGCGTCCCGCTGGCCGACTGGCTCCGCGGGCACGGCATCGAGGACGTCGACGTCGTCGGCATCGCCACCGACCACTGCGTGCGCGCCACCGCCCTGGACGCGGTGGCCGCGGGGTTCCGGACCCGGGTGCTGCTGGACCTCACGGCTGGGGTGGCCGACGGGACCGTGGAGGCAGCGCTCGAGCAGCTGCGGGCCGCCGGCGTGCAGCTGGAGGGCGCGGTCCGCCGGGGATGAGCCCGGAGGTCACACCGGGGAGGCGACCTCGGCGGGTGCAGCGTCCAGCACGACCTCGCGGGTGAACCCGAGCACCTGGAGCACGGCGTCCAGGTACGGCTGGTTGAGCGCCGCGTGCGCCTGCTCCCGGACCACCGGCTTGGCGTTGAAGGCGATGCCCAGGCCCGCCGCGTTCAGCATGTCCAGGTCGTTGGCGCCGTCGCCGACCGCCACCGTCTGCTCCAGCGGGATGCCGTGCTCCGCGGCGAACCGGGCCAGCGCCCGCGCCTTGCCCGCGCGGTCGACCACCTCACCGACCAGCCCGCCGGTGAGCTTGCCGTCGGCGACCTCCAGGGTGTTCGCGGCGGCGAAGTCCAGCCCGAGGGCGTCGGCGAGCTGGTCGGTGATCTGGGTGAACCCACCACTGACGATCCCGCACCGGAAGCCCAGCCGCTGCAGCGTGCGGATCAGCGTGCGCGCACCCGGCGTGAGCACCAGGTGCTCCCGCACCTCGTCGAGCACGCCGACCGGAAGCCCCGCCAGCACGGCCACCCGGGCCCGCAGCGACTGCTCGAAGTCCAGCTCGCCGTTCATGGCCGCCGCCGTGATCCGGGCGACCTCCGCCGCCCGGCCGGCCCGGGCGGCGAGCTCGTCGATCACCTCGCCGCGCACCAGCGTGGAGTCCACGTCCAGCACGATGAGGCGCTTGCTCCGCCGGGCGAGGCCCACCGCCTCGACGGCGATGTCGGTCCCGGTCTCCGCGGCGACCGTGCCGAGCGCGCTGCGCAGCGCCGTGGACCCGGCGCCGGAGACGGTCAGCTCGAAGCTGGTGACCGGGTAGTCGGACAGCCGGCGGATCGCCTCGATGTTGCCGCCGACCCCGGCGATGGCCCGGGCCGCGCCCGCCACCGCGGTGGGCGGGACCGGCCGGCCCAGCACGATGACGTGGTGCCGCGCGACGCTCGGCGACGCGCCCCCGGTGTCCACCTCGGCCACCGTCACGGTCATGTCGGTGACCCTGGCGACCTCGGCCGCCAGCGGGCCCAGCCGGGCCACCAGGTCCCCGGCACCGCCCACCTCCCGGACGACGACGCCCAGCACCAGCTGGCCGTGCACCACGACCTGCTCGACGTCGAGCACCTCCAGCGGAGCGGGCCCGGTGGCGTTCAGCGCGGCGAACAGGGCGGCGGTCACGCCGGGGTGGTCCTCGCCGGTGACGGTGAGCAGGGCCTCGGCGTCCACTCCGGCCCGGGGGTCGCTGGACGCGGGGAAGGCGGCGCGGTCGGTCACGCCGTCATCGTGCCCGACCGCCCGCGACCGGCCGGCAGGCCCCCGGAACGCCGGACGCCCCGCCGGCCGAAGCCGACGGGGCGTCCACGGAAGGGGCCGTTCGGCCCCCGCTGCAGGGTCCCGCCGCGAGCGTGCGAGAGGCGGGGGCAGCGGGGTCCTTTCTCAGGTGAAGTCGGGGTCGTTCGGACCC